>JAJTEK010000188.1 GCA_021299695.1 Pirellula sp.
GCCGCTGACTCCAAGCGGCAAGATCGATCGGCGCAGTTTGCCTGTGCCCGATATCAAGGATCTGGGTATTCAAGACCATTACGCCCCTGCTCGTAACGGGATCGAAGAGCAATTGGCTCAGATCTGGTCGGAGGTCTTAGGCCTTGAGCACATCGGCATCCACGACAACTTCTTTGCCCTAGGTGGACATTCGCTTCTGGCCGTGCGGCTCACAAGCCGTATTTCGGAAATCTTCGACGTCCCTTTGGGTGTCAGGCTGATCTTTGAACAGCCGACCATCGCGCAGCTATCCGAGCAGATCGACGCGAAACGGATTGGTGGTTCTACGCGAGCGTTGTTATCCCTTCGGTCTGTCTGCCGAGACTCTGATCAACCCGCGCCCGTTTCTTATGCCCAGGAACGTTTGTGGTTCCTCGAACAACTCGAAGGTTCTCTGACGGCCTACAACATTCCCATAGTTTGGCAGTTCCGTGGGCCGCTTGATAACGAAGCCTTGCGCAAAGCACTTGAGACGATCGTCGCTCGGCATGAACCTTTAAGAACGGTTTTTTTCCAACATGGAAATATTCCGGTCCAAATGGTTCGAGGATTGGAACGATTTGAGTTAAACGTCGAAGATTTGCGGGGACTTGACCCCGAAGACCAAAGGCTCAAGGCTGCTCAGATCTGCCATGCGGAGGCGGACTGCCCATTTGATCTGACTTGCGATTTGATGATTCGCGCCAAGCTCCTGCGACTCGATGACCAAGACCATCAACTTCTGGTCACCATGCACCATATCGCGAGCGACGGTTGGTCGATGGATGTGTTTACCAAAGAACTCTCTGCTTTGTATGGACACTATCTGGATCCCTCCACCGAGAGTTCAACCATCATTCCGCTGGATCCCTTGCCTGTTACCTACATCGATTACTCGACGTGGCAAAGAGAAACGCTCAGTGCCGATCGTATCGAGGGGCTTTTGAGTTACTGGCGCCAGGAGCTCAAGGGACTTGCTGCTCTGGAGTTACCGACCGATCGGCCACGGCCTGTGATGGCCAGTTACCGAGGATCCTCGGTACCGATCGAACTTAATGAATCCCTGACCCGTCGCCTCGAATCGCTTGCTCAGAGTCAGCAAGTAACCCTTCAGATGCTGCTCTTGGCGGCCTACGAAGTGTTGTTGTACCGATACAGCCATCAAGAGGACTTTGCTGTAGGAATTCCGTTTGCAGGTCGTAACGATACTCAACTCGAAAGTCTCATAGGTTTCTTCGTCAGCACGTTGGTGATCCGAGCGGATTTGACAGGTGAACCGACCTTCCCAGAGCTATTGAGCCGGGTACGTCAAAAGTCTTTGGCAGCCTACGATCATCAGGAGTTGCCTTTCCAGTTGTTGCTCGCGGACTTGCAACCCGAAAGGCACTTGAGCCGCCCACCACTGTTCCAAGTGATGTTTCAACTGCTATCGCATGATGCGTCTGGATTAGAACTGAAGGACTTGGAGGTATCCGATCCTAGTTTCGTCACGGATCGAGCGAAATTCGATCTGGAGATGCACTTGAGTCCACATCAAGGCCGAATCGTGGGTGATTTGGCCTACAGTTCGGACTTGTTTGACGCGAGCACCATCGAGCGGATGGCCGCCCAATACGTACGGCTCTTGGAGTCGATCGTCGCACAACCCAATCAAAAGATTGGTCAGTTTTTGATCCTCACGGATCAGGAGCGAGATAGGCTTCTTATCGAGTTCAACGACACCGCCTGCGAGTATCCGCGAGAGCTGTGTGTGCATGAGTTGTTCGAGCGGCAAGTCGAGCGCACCCCCGATGCAGTGGCGCTGATCTTTGAAGATCAGCAGCTAAGCTACTCCGAGCTCAACACCCGATCGAATCGCTTGGCGCGTTACTTACGAAAGCGGGGAGTTGGTGAGCAAACCCCGGTGGGGCTATGCCTTGAACGTTCGCTAGACCTAGTCGTTTCGATCCTGGGGATACTCAAGGCTGGTGGAACCTATGTTCCGCTAGACGCCGACTATCCAGTAGCTCGTCTGGAAAAAATGCTCGAATTGGCACAGGTTGAGCATCTTGTAACCCAATCGCAATTGCAGGATCGAATTCCAAACACGAAGCGGCAGGATATATGGGTCGATCGGGATGCAGATGAGATTGCCAGTGAAGATTCATCGAATCTGGGTCTTACGCATGATTCGCATCATTTAGCCTACATCATGTTCACCTCTGGTTCCACGGGGGAACCTAAGGGGGTCATGATCGAGCATCTTGGAGCAGGCAATCTGCTTGTTGATATGGCTATGCGATTGAAAGTTAACAGCACTGATCGGATTCTAAGCGTCACGACTCCTTCGTTTGACATTTCAGTCCTTGAGTTTTTTATCCCGCTTATTTCGGGAGGATCGTTGGAGATCGCCTCGATGGGTTTAATCCGGGATACTGGGGTATTGATTAACAAATTGGAGACAGGTTCGATCTCTTGGATGCAGTCGACTCCTTCCCGTTGGGAACAGCTAATCCAAGGAGGATGGCGTGGAGACGATCGACTTCAGATATTGTGTGGGGGCGAGCCACTGTCGGAGCATTTAGCGAAACAGCTTGCAACCCGCTGTGGATCGCTATGGAATGTCTATGGCCCGACAGAGACAACCATTTGGTCAACCTCGGTAGAAATCTTCGGCGATGAACAGTCGATTTCCATCGGTCGCCCGATATCGAACACAGATGTCTATGTATTGGACGCAAATCGGGAGTTGGTACCGATTGGAGTTCCAGGTGAACTTTATATCGGTGGAGATGGCTTGGCCCGAGGCTACCTGAATCGTCCGGATTTGACCGCCAAGCGATTTGTTGCGAATCCGTTTTCGAAGGACAAGGATTCGAGGCTGTATCGAACAGGAGACCTGTGCCGTTGGAGGGACGATGGTACGTTGGAGTACCTTGGTCGCATCGACCATCAAGTCAAACTGCGTGGTTTTCGGATCGAGCTTGGAGAAATCGAATCGGTTCTCAGCCAACATCCGAGCATAGCCCAGTGCGTGGTGATCCTCAGAGAGGACTGTCCTGGGGACAAAAGGCTCGTGGCCTACTACACGCAATGCGGTGAGCAGCACCCGAGCGTCCTGGAGTTGCGAGAGTTTCTGGGGTCAAAACTTCCCGAGTACATGGTGCCTGCGGCATTCGTCAGGCTCGATGCTCTGCCGCTGACTCCAAGCGGCAAGATCGATCGGCGCGGTTTGCCTGTGCCCGATATCAAGGACGTCGGTGTCCAAGACCAGTACACACCACCTCGGAACGAGCTCGAAGAGCAATTGGCACAGATCTGGTCGGAGGTCTTAGGCATCGAGCGCGTCGGGATCCACGACAACTTCTTTGCCCTGGGCGGACATTCGCTAATGGCCGTGCGGCTGTTTTCTGAAATCAATAACCGCCTTGGACATGAACTTCCTCTGTCCATTCTCTTCCAGCAAGGAACCATCTCCCAAATTGCACAGATGATTAATGAATCGCCAAAGGATCAGCCGATTGCGAGAATTGTCCAGTTGTCGGACAGCAAGGAGGGACCTGCCCTTGTTGTCATGCCCGGATTGAACGGAGAATTGCTTTATTCGAAAGAGCTGGTCGATCGGATTGAGGGTCGATACAATGTCGTTGGGCTACAACCCAATCTGGATCCTGAATTTCTTGAAACTTATGCTGATTTTAGTCGGACTGCTACCGAGTATCTAAGAATCATTCGATCTCATCAAGCACAGGGCCCTTACAAATTTCTTGGCTATTCCTATGGAGGGATCCTAGGCTTTGAGATCGCTAGGCAACTCGAGGAGCAAGGTCAGGTAGTGGACTTTTGTGGGGTAATCGACACTGGCATCGAACCCGACCTTTCTTATCGAAAACTTGGTTCAGTCGCAGTTCATCTAGCGAGGGTGTCGATTAATATTCCTCGTTGGATTACAGCAAGTTGTGGACCTAACCATTTCCGTAAAACTGTCGCCAGAGCGAATCGTAAAGTCCGTTACCTAGGTCGAACTCTCTTGGCCCATGGCAAAACCAAATACACTATTGATGATGAGTTTGGGATCAAGAAATCGAAAGACCATCGCCGCAAGGTCCTTGGTTGTCTCTTTGAAAGCTTTAATGATTACAAGCCCAAGAATTATTGTGGTAGGGTGACACTTTTCCGAGCGGCTACCCGCCCCTTATATCGTCATTTGTCCCCTGATCTAGGCTGGTCAGGAATTGCAACCCATGTGGATGTACATCCAGTTCCAGGGGACCACGAAACAATTCTCCGCTCGGCATCGATCGAACGTATTAGTAAAGTTATCAGGGAGTCGATCTAAGGATTGACGAGCAAAGATCATGCTTGAAACCATTGCACCAGAATGTGTCGCAATCGATGTTCGATATGAGTTTTGCATGGATGGGCTTTTCCCAGAGGAAAGAGAAAGCCTTGGAGTGGTCGTAGACAAAAGACTAAGGGAATTCACCACAGGGAGAGTTTGTGCAAGAAAATCGCTTCTCAAACTCGGGATTCAGCCATGCCCGATCCGGATCGGCCCCCGGCGAGAACCCATTTGGCCTCAGGGGATCGCCGGAAGCATCACTCACTGCTCTGGCTTTTGCGCCGCGGCAGTGGCTAGCTCGTTGGAGCTTTGTTCGATCGGTATTGATGCCGAGGAAAACCTTCCGCTAGGCGAGGGAGTGATCGAGATCATCGCTTCACCGCTGGAGCGAACGGAGATTCGCACGCCAAGAGGCTCTTGTTTGCATTGGGATCGGCTTTTATTCTCCGCAAAGGAAAGTGTCTTCAAGGCTTGGTATTGCTTGGCCAGCCAGTGGCTAGACTTTTCCGAGTGCACGATTCAATGGGGGCCGTCAGACGATCTGAAGTTGGTGGGGAATGATTTGTTTGCCGGAACTTTCGTCGCTCATTTGGCGCGTTCATGGCCGAGCTCCAGAGACTCCCAAAACCGTTTCGAGGGACGTTTCGTTGTTGGTAAGGAGCATCTGGCTACGATGGTGACCGTAAATCGATCAGCTGTGCATTGAATTTTTATCCCAGTAGCGTCGCATCGACTTCTTCGAGGGCTCATGCGCGGCGGGCGATCGAGCTTCGCCTCCGAGTGTGCGTAGAGGACTTCGCGACGGTTTGGGTGACGTCGGGGGGCTTGCAAGCGGTCTTACCATGGTCGATGGTCGCCTCGCCGATTCTCTTGGCCGCAGCGAGCAAGGCCTTTCGCATCGTCGGGTTCCTGCCACCACTCGCGACTTAAAACAAGGGGACAATCCCGACTTAAAACTAGGGAAAACTAGGGGACAGTCCCTAAGTTTTTATGCGTTTTAGTTGGGGACAGTCCCTGGGTATGTACGCGTATATCGCGAGCGATTTCCATGCTGGTTGCGGGGAGTTGCAGGTCGCAAGCCAAGCGAGCTCCAGTGCCCTAAGAGTAAGATCCATCGTCGGCGATCGTGAAATCACGATAAGTTTTTTGTACCAAATCCACCACCTGCCCCCCCTGTTTCTGCACAATGCATGCTCGGTCCCTAGGCGGAACGTTTGTGTTGATGCATCTGTTTATCGGTCAGGAGGGCTACTTCTATGTCTCGTAAAACCCGTGGCAGTTTGATTCATCCCGACGAGGTCACCATTGTTCATACCGTGGCAAAGACGGCCCGGAATCTGTTTCTTCTGGGC
>JAJTEK010000057.1 GCA_021299695.1 Pirellula sp.
AGTCGCTTTGGCTGACAATCGACTGGATCAACTCCCAGTTATCCTGTTGCTGTTCCGGGTCGCCGGCCAAGTACAGGCCGAAGACTCCGCAGTCCTGGAATTCGTAGGTGTAGCAAACCGCCGCATCGGCTAGACCTTTATCGACCAGTTCCCAAAACAATCGGCTCCCGGAATCATCCCCGAGGATGGTAGCAAGCACCCTCGAGACGTAGCGATCCGGGTCCATGGTTCCAGGCCCGGGTGAGAACTCCAAGGTGTATTGTTGGGTCGCAGGCGGATGGATCATCTGAATTTGTTTGGGCTCCGTCAGCGGTTCATGGAGCGCTCGCTCGACTCGTGACGGCGTCCAATGCTTGGTCCTTTTTTCGACCTCAGAAACCAGGGCATCGAAATCGACAGCACCTGCGGCCACCAAGCACAGGTTATTTGGAGCGTAGCGCTCCGAGTGGTATTGCCTCATCGACTCGGCCGAAAGGGCCGATACAGAATCCTTGGTTCCCAGCACGCGAGTCGCCAGGGGATGCTCGCCGAAGAACTCCTCCATAGCACGCTCCATCGCACCGTAGGGAGGCTGATCGTCGTACATGGCAATCTCTTCGAGAATGACTTGCTTCTCGGTCTGAAAATCCTCGTCGCGAAGCGACGGGCGCATCATGTCCGTCAAGAGATCCAAGGCCGGGAGCTGATTGTCCGGCAGGACGCTCATGTAGTAGACGGTCTGCTCCTCGGAAGTATAGGCATTGGACTGGGAGCCCAAGTCATCGAGTTCGCGATTGACATCGACCGACGTTCGTCTAGGCGTACCTTTGAACACCATGTGTTCGAGGAAGTGACTCACACCCGCGATATCCATAGTCTCATCGCGGGACCCTGTTTTGACAAAGTAACCAAGCGATTGGCTAAAGGCGTTGGGGTTGACTTCGGCGATGACTTCCAGACCATTGTCCAGAGTGACTTGCTTAAACTTCATCTTGAAACTCCAAGGGCTCGGGGCCGATGGTCACTAAGGTCCAGCGTTTGGGTGGGTGATTTTTAAAATGCTCGATGAGATTCTCGCTCGTGAGTTTCTCGATCTCCGAGAGAACCTCCTGGCGAGTCGTTGTGCGGCCTAGCGTAATCCAGTCATAAGCCAATTGACTGCTGCGAGAAGCACTGCTTTCTTGTTCCATGACCAAGGCGGTTCGGGTTCTGGATTTCAAGCGAGACAGTTCGCCCGAGTCTATTCCTTGAGAAATCGATCGAATGGTCTCGATCGTCACATCGAGCGTCTCTTGCGCCCGCCCCGATGTCGTGCCCGCATAACAGAGCACACTGCCGCAGTTCTTCAGGGAGTGCGATGAGGCTGAGATGGCATACACCAATCCTCTTTTCTCGCGGACCTCAGTGAACAGACGCGAACTCATCCCGTCGCTCAATATCCCCACAATGCCCCGTCCTCGGTAATACTCCGGATGCGCATAGGCCACCGAATCGTAGGCCAAGGCGATATGGGTTTGCTGGCTATCGTGAGGGATATGGATCGATCCGACGCGAGGCTCGACATCGCCCAGGTCCGCTGCAGGTCCACCAGCCCATGAACCCAAATAACGATCGACAAGCTTGAGAAAGTCCTGCCAGTCAAATCGTCCAGCAATCGATAAAACCGCACCCTGGGGCTTTGCATGGGCATGATGAAAAGCCACGCAATCCTCATGAGATACCGCTTCGATACCCGAGACGCTTCCCAGCGAAGATCGACCAAAGGGCTCGGCAAATCGTGATCGTTTCAGCTCAACAAAGCACTTCTGCGCCGGGTCGTCCTCAATCGAAGCGAGTTCGAGCAAAGCTGATTGGCGAACCTCCTCGAGTTCATCCTCGGGGAAGTGAGGCTCTCGGACCATCGCCGCTGCGACCTCGAACGTCGTATCGAGCACCCTTGCCATGGCCGACATGCTGATGCTCGTGTAGAAACTCGACACGGAACTCGAGCGGTCGACCCCCAGAAAATCGAGCTCCTCGACCACCTCTCGACTCGACCATCGGCCCGAACCCCGTTGGGTCATCTCGAGGGTCATGCCTGCTAGCCCGATCCGATCCTGCGGCTCTCGTGCCGTCCCACCCGGGAACATCAGTGTAAAGGCCACCGATTCGAGCCAAGGCATCGGTTCGCCTAGGATCGTCAATCCGTTCGGGAGGGTGTGTTGGTAGACCTGCTGCTGCATTCCTCGGAATCCTTGATTCAATCACTTCAATCGCTTCAATCGTTCGCCCCAGGGCGACATTTTTTGTGGACGTCCTGCCCGATAACCCGCAAGCGTGAGTTCTCACTTGGGGGCCAATTGGAACCGAAGCCGGAGAAAAAAACCAAGTTGGCCGGCGACGCGAGGAAACATCTTAGCGGGAGCAAGGGAAAAACGGTTCGAAATTTTAGCAGACCCCTCGGGATTCGCGAGGGTTTTCTCGGGTGTCAATCCAAAGCGTCCCGTCAAATCGATCCAAGTTTTTCAAAGCGAAATCGAATCCTTGCATCCCGCGCCATGCGTTACGCAAGCGGTTTTGCCGGTCAAGCCCAATTTCGAATCGACCCTGCGCCAATCAACCTCCAAGAGCCGAAATCAACCAAGGAGGACTAGCCCCAGAGCACCGTCCTGCGAACACTTTCTATCGAAAGGAACCTGCGGATCACCGAAGCCCTAAACCAGTTCGTCTCCAACGCTTAGGTCCAGCGTTAAAATAGCCATCGGTTCTGGCAAAGCACACTCCAGATGGTTATTCTTTCTGACGGGCGAGGGCTGGCACTTCGATGCTCCAGCAGCCGAAATCGCTATGACATCCAAACCTCGCGGAATGAAATCAGACAATAGAAAGAGTGCCATGGGTTCATCCAAAGGGCTCGATGATGTTCTCGACAACTGGGGATTCGATCCGCATACCCTTGCCGTTCGCCTGGTAAAGGAATCCGACGGCAGAGACGTCATCCAGATGCGGATCGATTTAGGAGTCCTTCAAATGGAAACCCAAGGCCGGCCCGACGGACTGGCGATCGAAGGCTTCCCGACCTTCTTGGACCGCATGCTTGCGATCGAAGAAAAGTCCCCAGACTTTTCCATGGATGATGACCAATGCTTCGAAGCCGACCGCGAATTCCTCCAATACTACCACCGCCGAATCTCCTGGCTCCGTCTCCAACATTACCACCGCGCCGTCGAGGATGCTGACCATACTCTGGCCCTCATGGACGTCTGCCGTGACCACTCGCCCGACGAAGAATGGACCATGAGCCATGAACAATACCGACCCTTTGTCTTGTTCCATCGAACCCAAGCCGCCGCACTGGCCGCGTTGGACGAAAGCGATGCAGAAAAAGCGATTGTCATCCTTGACGATGGTCTCGAACAAATCAAAGACCTCTTCATCGAACACGAAGCCGAAGAGGAGTTCGAACAAGACGAAATGGTCCTACAGCTCTCCAGACTTCGCGAATCTCTGTGCGAAGAGTATGGAATCGGCCCATCGCTTCAACAGCAACTCGACCAAGCGGTCAAAAGTGAGCAGTACGAACTGGCCGCCCAACTTCGCGACCAACTCGCCAAACGTCAATCCCGGTCATAAATGCTAGCCGGTCCTCTGCCCGCAAGGGCGGCACTTCCCGCCGGTGTGCAAGCACCGGTCTTGGCCTCCGTAGGGACGAGCCCGACGGGAGGCTTCTAGCTGCTAACTTCTGCCTCCGACGGGGCGAGCCCGACGGGAGGCTTTTGCGGTAGCTGACCGTCAAGGCGATTGCCAGCGGCCCAGGCACAACTGGCTAATCACCGCCGTAGCATGGCCCTCCGAGGCCGTGCGTCCCCATCCGTAGCATGGCCCTCCGAGGCCGTGCGTCCCCATCCGTAGCATGGCCCTCCTCCGAGGCCGTGCGTCCCCATCCGTAGCATGGCCCTCCGAGGCCGTGCGTCCCCATCCGTAGCATGGCCCTCCGAGGCCGTGCGTCCCCATCCGTAGCATGGCCCTCCGAGGCCGTGCGTCCCCATCCTCTGTAGCTGCTAACTTCCGCCTCCGACGGGACGAGCCCGACGGGAGGCTTATCAAATAAATGAGCGGCACTTCCCTGCCGGTGAGTCAACACTGGACCTGAGCCATCGCTCCCAACTGCACAGGATCCCCTGAAGGCTAAATGGCTTGCCTGCTATCGCATCGACCCCTTGGTCGCAATAACGCTGCCAACGGTCCATGCTCACAAAGGGATCGATCACCACCAAAAACGCATCGGGTTGCTCACGCCTAAGTCGCATCACCAACGCGTCGCTACTGGTCGATCGCCCTGACCCATCCCCGGCGCGATAATCGACCGGGCTGAAATCGACAAGGATCAAATCGGCATTCAAGAGCCCATAAGGTTGATCCACCCGCGAGCCTAACCCTCGGATTCCATAGGATTCGAGCATCCCCTGCCATAGCTCAACTCCCGAATCCCGATCGCTCAGCACCCAAGCGATACGATTGTTCAAAAGCGATTGGGTGTTTTGACAAGCTCTCCAAGTCGCGAATCGATCCGCCTGGGATTCAATCCGCTGGACCCTCAATCCCCTGGTAGAACCGCTCGACAATCCGTTCGATTTTGCCCTCGAGCAATCCGAATCCCAACACACCCACGGAATAACTCGATCATACCACTGATACCAATAAAACGCTTCGATCGATTCAGGCAATGGAAACGTTCGGCGGTGGCCAACCCAATCCTCACCTAGCACACATGCCATGTGGACCTGACGCGACCAATCGATCGGTTGGATCGGTGAAGGGATGTCCTTTGACACCCCAGACCGCTTCGAACTGGATTTCTTTTTTGTACCTTCGACTCGCGGCTTGGATGCCATTTCCAGGAGCCAAGCTAAACGGTCATCGCTGCGATGCTCAAGCCCCACAAGCAGCGAGCGATCCGACGAGGGGGCTTGCAACCATTCGGTCGCCGTCGCTCGATCGAGGACCTCGACGCAGGAAAAGTGATCGAGCAAACCCATCCAACGGCCATCGACCGGTCCGAACCATCCAATGTCCAGATGCGATCGCTCTATTGGGCTCATTGTCGGATGTCAGACTCGATGAGTTCGAGTTCCGCGGCCCTAAGCACTTCCATCGCTTCGATCGGACTTTGAGCCGAGCGGAGCAGGGTGAGCAAAACCTCATCGGTCACGAGTCGAGCCAATCGTGCCAAGATCCGCAAATGCATTTGATCGTCAGTCGAGCAAATCAAAAAGAAGACGTCCGTCTGATGACCAGCGGTATTGCCAAACGGGAACGGCTGGGTGGTAATCCCAAGAGCCACCATGGAATCCGAAAGAATCGAGGTCTGGGGACGCCGAGGGTGCAGCAATGCGACTCCGTTCTCCAAAGCTGTCGGATGCAATGCCTCTCGGGCCGAAACAGCTTCAGCCATCTGAGCCGCATCCCAGAGCAATCCCGTTCCTGCAGCTACGTTGCACATCTCCCGGACCACCGAGGTCTTGGTCCGCGCATCGAGGGGAATCGCGATCGCATCGATACTCATGAATTCGCAGAGCATCGTTCGCTCATCGATCGAAGTGTCGAAGTTCTTCTCTAAAATCCGCTCAAAACGCTGCAACTCATCGGATTCGACGATTCCAATCTGCTCCTCGAGCCAATGATGGATTTCCGATTCGGAAAATCGCCACTGGCCGTTGACCCGCCGCCCTGGCAATTTTCCACGTGTCACCATCTTGGTGACTTGGTTCGGAGTAATATGCAGGTAAGCAGCTAGCTGGTCTATGTCAAAGTCTTTACTGGCCATATCGAGTCAACGGTTTACCAAAAAATCTCTCGTCGTGTGAAACAATCCGAACCAAAATCGAGTACGATTTTGTTGGGTGCCGTTCGGACGACCTGCCGGAAATTCGAACCGAATCAGTGTACTGGCACAATTCGGACCAGCAATCCCGAATATCTCTCCACATGGAATGTTCATCAAAGGAACACCAAAAAATATGAAATCTCACTCCAAAGCCCCCCTACGATCGATCGATGCTCAATACACCCGCCGCAGTGTCCTCAGTGGACTTGCCGCCGGAGCGGGCTTGGGACTCATGGGTCTAAACTCTACCGCGAGGGCCATGGCCCAGGAGGCTAAGGCAGCCGGACTCAAACTCGGGATCCAAATCTATTCGCTGCGAGGATTCCCCGTCGATGTAGCTCTCGATCACACCAAAAACCTGGGCTTCGAAGAAGTCGAGTTCTTCAGCGGCATGTTCCCGCTGACGGCCAGCGACGAAGAGATCCAAAAGATGGTCCAAAAGGTCAAGGGACTCGGCTTGAGAATCTCAGCCCATGGGGTCAACGGTTTTACCAAAGATGCCCAAGCCAATCGCAAGGTGTTCGAATTCGCCAAGAAAGCTGGCGTGAAAAACATCTCAGCCGCACCCACCCCAGATTCGATGGGCAACCTCAATGATCTCGTCAAAGAGTACGACATCCGAATCGCGATCCACAACCACGGCCCCTCCGACCGGTTCAATAAAGTCGTCGATGTGCTCCGGGCTATCGAAGGTCTCGATCCTCGCATCGGAGCTTGCGCCGACCTCGGTCACTTCATCCGCTCGGGTGAAAAACCTGTCGACGTCATCCGAGCCCTTGCAGGCCGCCTCTATGGCGTGCACCTGAAAGACTTTGCCGAGATGAAAGAGAGCACCCGTGGAGTGATTCTCGGCCAAGGTCATTTGGATTGCGCGGCGGTCTTCGATGCGATGATCCAAGCCAAATTCCCAGCCGATGGAGCCTTGTCCCTCGAATACGAAGAAAACCCCAAGGACCCCATCGAGGATATCCGTCAGTGCGTCGCAACGGCCAAATCGGCGATGACCAAAGCCAAGGGTTAATCCGATCCTCATGAGTCTCTATGAGAAGCCCACCGATAAGGTCTTCGAGATCGAATCGGTTCGCAAAAGCTACGGTAGCAAACAGGTCCTCAAAAATATCTCGCTCTCGATTCCAACCGGAGTCGTCGGATTGCTCGGCCCAAATGGATCGGGAAAAAGTACCCTGATCAAGACCATCCTCGGATTGGTCTCGATCGATCCGAGACGGGGAGATACCGGGAGCGGCCAAGTCCTTGGATTCGATTGGCCCTCCCAAGTCCGCATCGTTCGAGACCACGTGGGATATCTCCCCGAGGACGACTGCTACCTCCAAGGCCTCCAAGGAATCGAATCGATCCAGATGATGGCCAGACTCTCGGGCCTGATGAAAAAAGAAGCCCTCCGACGTTCTCATGAAGTCGCCGACTATTGCGATCTAGGCCAAGAACGCTACCGCAACGTCGAGACCTACTCAACCGGAATGCGACAAAAACTAAAGTTCGCCCAAGCTCTGGTGCATGACCCGAAGTGGATTATCCTCGACGAACCGACTACGGGGCTCGACCCACAACAGCGGGAACAATTCCTTGACCGCATCTACGCACTTGCAAACGAACAAGGAAAATCGATCCTGCTCTCGACGCACATCCTGCACGATGTCATCCAGACATGCGACCACGTGGTGATCATGGCCGCAGGGCAAATACGACTCGTCGATTCCCTCGAAAATCTTCAACGCCCTAGCCAGGAAGGCCTCCAAATCAGCGTCGTTTCCAACGCCGGAAAACTTAGCGATGCGCTCCGAGCGCAAGGAATCCAGAGCAACTCCACTTCCGACTCCCAACTGGTGGTCCTGGGCGACGAATCCAACCTGCTCAAATGCGTCTGGAAAACCAGCATCGAGCACCAAGTGACCGTTCTTCGGATCGAACAAGCTAAAAATTCACTAGAACAAGCTTTTTTGGATGCGGTAAGGAGCTAATTCGATGCCTCTGCTGGATATCGGATATCGGAAATGGGAAGGCGAAAAAACCCCGCGATCGACGCGCTCGCTGGCCCTTGCAAGCACCGGAATCCACTTGGTCTGGAAAGGAACCTGGCTCAAACGCATCTTGATGTTCATGGCGATCCCGGCTCTGATCGCAGGGATCTTCGTGGCGACCTTCGAGCAAACCCTCGATCGCGATGGACCACGCGCCTTGCTTTCGATCCTTGCAAAAAGCCCGCAATCTCGCAATATCGCGCAGCGTGCAGGGGTAGACCTCAACGCCGCCATCGAAAGCCCTGAGTCCTACCGTCACTTCACCTGGTCCTACATCCTTTTCAATCTCTCTCGCTACCCCCAAGCCCTAGGCATGATCGTCGTACTCGGCCTGGTCGCTCCACGCCTGATCAGCTACGACCTGCGCAGCCGAGGCTACCTGCTGTACCTCTCAAGACCGCTGACCCCAGCCGAATACATCTTCGGAAAGTCCCTAGTCCTGTTCTTTTTGCTCTTCGTCATGTCCGCATTGCCAGCCCTGCTGATCTATGTCGCAGGACTATTCCTCTCGACAGATTCAACCGCGATCGCTCAGACCTGGGATATCCCACTTCGAATCCTCCTGGCATCCCTTGTGCTCATGGTCCCGACAACGGCCGTCGCACTTGCCTTCTCGGCGATGACCCAAGAAAGCCGCTATGCCGGATTCGCTTGGTTTTCCATGTGGGTCGTCGGCTCAGTGACCTATTTCTCACTCTGGACGGCCACCCAACTGCGTGAGCAATTCCAAAATCAAGGACGCGGAGCAAGGATCGAAGCGATGGCCCCATGGAATTCCTTCAAGCTCTTTTCACCCTACGAAACCCTCGGCTATCTGCAACAACAGATCTTTGGACTGGCCGTCAAAGACCCCTGGACCTGGGCTCCATGGATCGCAGTTGCTTTCGTCTCAGTGGCTGGCTACGGGTTTGCATACTGGAAAGTCTCACGGGTATTAAAAGCGTAATGACTCCCATCGATCGCCCAGAAGAAAACCTCTTCGAACTGCAAAACCTCTCCCTCATGTACGGGACGGTCATCGGCGTCAACGACCTGCATTTGACCCTCCCTAAAGGTGCTTACGCACTGATCGGACCCAACGGAGCAGGCAAGTCCACACTCATCGGACTCATGACCGGCGCTCTGAGGCCTACCCTCGGTAGCCTCAATGTCCTCGGCGAAAATCACCGCCACTCCGGGCCATTGCAACAACGTCTCGGAGTCTGCCCGGCAACCGATCTGCTAGTCCACGGAGTATCTGCCCACCAATGGATCGTCCAGCTCTTGCGAATGTCCGGCTGGAAAAAATCCGATGCCATCGAAAGGACCCACCAAGTCCTCGAAGAAGTCGGACTGGCCGAGGCAAGCAATCGCCCCATCCACACCTACTCACTCGGAATGCGCCAGCGATGCAAAATCGCACAAGCCATCGCGCATCGGCCCGAATTGCTGATCCTCGACGAACCCTTCAACGGACTAGATCCCATCGGCAGATTCCAAATGAGCGAACTGCTGATCCAATGGGCCAAATCAGGCAAAAGCTTGCTGCTTGCAAGCCACGTGCTCCACGAAGTCGAACGAATCACTGATTCGTTCATGCTCATTTTCGGAGGACGACTCCTAGCCAGTGGAACCGCAGGCGAACTGCGAAGACTCCTTGCCGATCTCCCCCAAGACGTCATCGTGCAATCCAAAACCCGAGATCAACTCGCTTCACTCCTGGCCGAAAAACCATGGATCCGAGCCATGCACCGAGACTCCCAACCCGACCGATTGATCCTGACGGTCGATCGACCCATGGAACTCTACGAATCCTTGGCTCTCTGGGCCAGTGGCGGGCTAGTCTCTGTCGAGAGGATCACGGGCACCGATGGAGATATCAGCACCCTGTTTCGGCTCCTGATCTCCCGACATCGCGGTGAACGCGCTTACCAAAATACAGGAGCTTCCTCATGAGCGCCTCGACCAACAATACACTTTTCTCGAGGCTCTCACGAGCCGTACCAGGTGTCGTTAGCTACGAACTGACCCGCTCGATGACCCCAGGCCGATGGGCCATGTTCCTGCTGATGGTCTCCATTCCCACGGCTCTGCTGATCGCCGTGTCTCAATTGACCCCAGACGAAGTCAAATACACACTCGACGTCTCACAAACGACTCAAGAGAAATTCGTCATCAGAGACGAAACCAACCTCGCATTTAGCATGCTCGTGTACCTGCTGATCCCCCAAGTCATGACCATGCTCGGGATGCTCGTTTTGGCCTCACCAATCGTGCACTCAGAACTCGAAGGCCAAACATGGATCTATGCACTCGTACGACACGCAGGCCGACGCTCCTTGCTCCTGGGAAAGTACCTCGTCGCCGTCCTATGGACCAGCACCGCAGGGATTCTCGCCGTGAGCCTAGCGACCCCCTTTGTGCCGCTGAAAAACCCAGCTCAACTCTGGCTGACCGCCTCGCTCCTGTGCCTGCTAGCCTCGCTTGCCTACGGCGCTCTTTTCGCACTGATCGGAGTGGTGATGCAAAAACGTGTCATGGTCGTCTCCTTTGTCTATGCATTGATCGCCGAAGGCGTCTTGGCATGGATCCCTGCTGTCATCAATCAATTCACCATCGCCTACAGACTCCGGTCGATCCTGTTTCGATGGCTCGATCTGTCGGTCGATCAATACTTCCCAAACATGGGATTAGCCCGCAATGCCATGGTCGCTCAGGACCCTAGCGGGTGGGTCCAAGTCGGCTTGGTCCTGCTCATCTCAAGCATCTTGCTAGGCCTGGCTCTATGGCTGGTCGAAACCATCCAATACAGCTTCCAATCGGAACTCTAAACGCGACGACCAAGCACGCCTGCCCGACCAAGGACACTTGCGCAGTAAACTGCGCATTTTGGCAGACCTCGCTCCAATCCCAAACAAACAACCTGCCTTAAACTCCTACCTGATATAGACTTGCAATAAACCCAACCCGGTTTCTTGGCTTGTTGGCACGCGGATTGCTCAATAACCGCTCCACTCAGTCCGACTGCCAAATCGGGCCGAATTTCATCATTCAAGGAGTTCAACGTGGCAAAACAAATGGTATTTGATGACGAAGCACGCCAGCCTCTTTTGGCGGGTGTTTCGAAGTTGGCAAGAGCCGTCCGCTCGACGCTAGGACCCCGTGGCCGCAATGCGGTTCTGGATAAAGGTTGGGGTTCTCCCAGGATCACCAAAGACGGCGTAACGGTCGCCGAAGAAATCGAACTGGATGATCCTTTCGAAAACCTCGGCGCCCAACTGGTCAAAGAAGCCGCCAGCAAGACCAACGACGTCGCCGGCGACGGAACGACCACCGCAACGGTTCTGGCCGAAGCGATCTTCCGTGAAGGACTCAAAATGATCGCCGCCGGTGCCGACCCGATGTCCCTATCGCGGGGAATCGCCAAAGCCGTCGAAGTGGTCCACGAACAGATCAGCAAGATGTCGACCCCCATCGACGGGAAAAGCAAGAAAGAAATCAAACAAGTAGCCACCATCGCAGGCAACAACGATCCTGCCATCGGTGATGTCTTGGCCGAAGCGTTCATCAAGGTCGGTAAGGACGGTGTGATCGCCGTCGAAGAAGGACGCGGCAACGAAACGACCGTCGAAATCGTCGAAGGCATGCAATTCGATCGCGGTTTCCTCTCCCCTCAGTTCGTCACCAATCAGGACGAAGTGACCGTCGAACTCGAAGACTGTTACATCCTGATCCACGAAGACAAGATCAGCAACAATAAGAAACTGATCCCCCTGCTCGAAGCGATCAGCAAAGCCAAAAAACCGCTTCTGATCCTCGCAGAAGATGTCGACGGCGATGCACTCGCGACCTTGGTCGTCAACAAGATGCGAGGTATCTTGAGCGTCGCTGCGGTCAAGGCACCCGGCTACGGAGATCGCCGTAAAGCTATCCTCGGGGATATCGCTACCTTGACCAACGCGAACGCGATTTTCAAGGACCTGGGCATCGACCTCGAATCTGTCAAACTCACCGACCTCGGACGCGCTAAGCGTATCCGTATCACCAGCGAAGAGACCGTCATCATCGGCGGCGCTGGTAAGAAGGAAAAGATCGAAGCTCGCGTGGTCCAAATCCGCCGCGAAATCGACAACACCGACAGCGATTACGATCGGGAAAAACTTCAAGAGCGTTTGGCCAAACTCGCTGGTGGTGTTGCCCAAATCAACGTCGGTGCGGCAACCGAAACCGAAATGAAAGAACGCAAAGCCCTGATCGATGACGCAAAGGCCGCGACCCAAGCAGCACTTGCCGAAGGCATTGTTCCTGGCGGTGGTGTCGCTCTAACAACGCCGGTCTCGATGGCGCCGTTGTCGTCAACCGCGTTCGCCAACTCAAAGATAAAAACGAAGGCTACGATGCCAATGCCGACAAATACGTCGACATGATCAAGGCCGGTATCATCGACCCAGCGAAAGTCGTCAAGACAGCTCTGAGCAACGCCGCAAGCGTCGCATCGCTGCTCCTGACAACCGAAGCCCTCGTGACGGAAATCCCCAAGGAAGAAGAACCTGCAGGGGGCGGACATCACCACGACCATGACGGCATGGGTGGTATGGGCGGCATGGGCGGCATGGGTGGCATGGGTGGTATGGGTGGTATGGGCGGTATGGGTGGCATGGGCGGCATGATGTAGTCGTGCCCGAGCACTCTGCTGGTCCTCCCAAACAATGCGCCCAAAAAACAAACCTTTCAAAAACTTCAAATCTTAAATATCAGAGGTAAATCCAATGGCCAAAGTCAATATTCGTCCACTCGATGATCGTGTCGTAATCCAACCTACCGAAGCCGAACTGACCACCGCCGGTGGTATCGTCCTGCCAGACAGCGCAAAAGAAAAGCCACAACGTGGCAAGGTCGTCGCGGTCGGACCCGGCAAACTGCTCGACAACGGCGTGCGTGCAACTCTCAGCATCGCTGTAGGCGACGAAGTCATCTTCGGCAAATACGGTGGGAGCGAGATCGAAGTCGACGGCGTCGATTACAAGATCCTTCGTGAGAGCGATGTCCTCGCCAAACTCGCTTAGTCTCCCCCCAGACAACGGATATTCATCTTAAAATCCTCAGAAAAAGGAACTGCGAAGCGTGGCTAAGCAATTAATGTTTGATGATCAAGCTCGGGCGAGGATGCTCGCGGGCGTTGAGAAATTGGCAAATGCTGTCGCTGTTACGATGGGTCCCACAGGACGCAACGTGATCATCGACAAGAGCTTTGGCGGACCGACAGTCACCAAAGACGGTGTTACCGTGGCCAAGGAAATCGAATTGGAAGACCGATTCGAAAACATGGGCGCCAAACTCGTCGTCGAGGTCGCTCAAAAGACCAGCGACCTGGCCGGTGATGGAACAACCACCGCAACCGTTCTTGCTCGCGCGATTTTCAAAGAAGGGTTGCGCAATATCGCTGCCGGAAGCAACCCCTCGGCAGTCCGCCGCGGGATCGACAAGGCCGTCGAGGCTGCCGTCGAACGATTGCACGCGATGGCCAAGCCGGTATCGAGCCGCGATGAAGTCGCGAGCGTCGGTGCCATCTCGGCCAACAACGATATGTCGATCGGCTCGCTGCTGGCCCAATCCCTCGAACGCGTCGGAAAAGACGGCGTGATCACGGTCGAAGAAGGCAAAACTGCAGACACCACCGTCGAATATGTCGATGGGATGCAGTTCGACAAAGGATACGTTTCCCCCTACTTCATCAACACCCCTGCGGACATGAGCTGCACGTTGGAAAACGCGCTGGTCTTCATGTACGACAAAAAGATCAGCAACATCCGGGATCTGATCCCATTGCTCGAAAAGGTTAGCACCTCGGGACAACCCCTGCTGATCATCGCCGAGGATGTCGATGCAGAAGCCCTTACGCTCCTGGTCGTCAACAAACTCCGTGGCACTCTCAATGTGTGCGCCGTTAAAGCCCCAGGCTTCGGTGATCGACGCAAAGCGATGCTCGGAGATATTGCTGTGCTGACCGGCGGTACCTTCATCAGCGAAGATCTCGGGATTCAACTCGAGAAAGTCTCCCTCGAACACCTCGGACGAGCCAAAAAGGTCGTTGTCGACAAGAACAACACGACCATTGTTGAAGGTGGTGGAGACCGCAAAGCGATCGACCAACGCGTTTCCCAAATCCGCGCCCAAATCGATCAAACCGACAGCGAGTACGATAAGGAAAAGTTCCAAGAACGACTCGCCAAACTCGCCGGTGGTGTGGCTGTCATCAGCGTCGGTGCCGAAACCGAAGCCGATATGAAGCAGAAGAAAGCACGCGTCGAAGATGCCCTCCATGCGACCCGCGCTGCAGTCGAAGAAGGTATCCTCCCAGGTGGTGGTGTCGCTTTGCTCCGATGCACCGATGCAGTCTCTAAAGTCGTCGGTAACCTCTCGGGTGACGAAAAGACCGGTGCGGAAATCATCCTACGCGCCCTGGAAGCTCCTTTGCGCCAGATCGCCGACAACGCAGGAATCGACGGTAGCGTCGTTGCTGACGAAGTTCGTCAAAAGCCCGTCACCATGGGTTACGATGCGAACAAAGGCAAGTACGTCGACATGCTCTCGGCCGGGATCATCGATCCGGTCAAGGTGGTTCGAACCGCTCTTGCAAACGCCGCAAGCATCGCTGGATTGCTGCTGACGACCGAAGCCCTGGTTACCAACCTGGACAAGGAAGACAAAAAGAAAAGAAAGATCGAGGGTGCAGTGCGCTAACCAAAGCCCACTAGCCCAAGATCATAGACTTCTTTGAGCGGACAGTCCAAATCCGACTGTCCGCCCTGACTGGGTCATTCGCTCACCGAATGGCCTTTTTTTCTAAACCTTGCAAGGATAGCCAAACCAACACCGTGTCTTCTCAGTCAAAACGGGATTACTACGAAGTCCTCGGGGTCAGCAAAACTGCTTCCCAGGACGAAATCGCAAAGGCCTATCGCAAGCTGGCGCTGAAGTACCACCCAGATTCCAATCAGGGAAATACCGACGCGATCAACAAGTTCAAAGAAGCCGCAGAAGCTTACGAAGTCCTCTCGGACTCCGATAAAAGAGCCCGTTACGATCAGTACGGACACGCAGCCACCGGATCGGCAGGACCAGGCTTCGGAGGAGTCGGCGACATCTTCGAAGCCTTTGGAGATATGTTCGGCGGGTCGATCTTCGAAGATTTCTTCGGGGGAGGAAAAACCCGTTCGCGCGTCCGACGCGGTGCTGACCTACGCTGCGATGTCACCCTCGATCTCGAGGAAGCCGCAAAAGGGGTCACCAAGACCGTCGCACTGACCCGATACGCATCGTGCGAAAAATGCAAAGGCTCCGGAGCTGCCGAAGGCTCCCAACCCGAAACTTGTCGCAAATGCCAAGGTCGAGGCCAAGTCGTCCAAGCCTCGGGGGTACTCCGAGTTCAGACCACCTGCCCGATTTGCCGTGGCAGTGGCAAGACCATCAGCAACCCATGCTCGACTTGCGATGGAAATGGACTCAGACCCCATGAAGTCAAACTCGAGGTCAAGATCCCTGCGGGTGTCGACGACGAAATGCGCGTTCGGCTCCAGGGCGAAGGGCAACCTAGCCCTGACGGCGGACCACGCGGCGATGCTTATTGCTTCATCCACGTCAAACCTCACCCGCTGTTCAAACGCGACGGGCAAGATCTGATTTTTCAATTCCCGATCTCCTTTAGCCAAGCTGCCCTAGGAGCCAAAGTCGAGATCCCCACGCTCGATGGCCGCAAAGAACTCGACGTCGCTGCCGGTACGCAAAGCGGAACCGTCTTTCGTTTGCGAGGACAAGGCATGCCCGACCCGCACACCTCGGGCCGAGGGGACCTGCTGATCCAAACGTTTATCGAGGTTCCCAAAAAACTCAACAAACGCCAACAGGAGCTTCTGCGGGAATTGGCCGAGCTCGAAGAAAAACACATCTCGCCAGAACGCAAAACCTTTATGGACCGTATCGTGGCCTACTTCCAAGGCCAAGGCAACAGCTGATCCGACTCAAAAACACCCGCGAATTTATCTAAGATAGGTTTCGATATGAGCACAGAAAACGATAAAGATCCAAAGAACAAACCATGGCTCAACCCTGCAGACCTTCCCGATGGAGCCAAAAGCGAATCCAGAGAGGAATCCCAAGAGGACTCCTACTTCTCCGAAGACACCAACGAACTCTACGATTCGATCGACGATGATTCGCCCGAAATGCTCGTCCAAACCCTGGAACTTCAGGTCGCCGAGCTGCGAGACCGCGAACTCAAAGCCCAAGCCGAACTGGAGAACTTCAGACGCCGGATTCTCCGAGACGTCGACCAGCAACTGAAGTATGCCGCAATGCCGTTGGTCACCGATCTGCTCGATGTGCTCGACAACCTCAACCGTGCGATCGAGTCTGCAATTCCTGGTTCTAGCACCGAAGGGCTCGTCGCTGGGGTAAAGCTAGTTCAACAGCAGTTAGTCAACGTGCTGAGCAAGCATCATTGCAAGCAGATTCCGGGGGTTGGAAAACCTTTTGACCCCAACGTACACCAAGCGATCGCCCAACAACCCAGCGGTGAACACCCTGCCGGTAGTGTCGCAGTCGAGCACAGCACAGGCTACACACTTCACGACCGAGTGGTTCGCCCGAGCATGGTGGTCGTCTCGACTGGACCGGTCAGCTAGGATAGGTTGATCGATTCCTTTGGCGTTTCCGTACCCAATAGTCCCTCGCGATTGAAAAAAGACAAGCCATGCCAACCTACGATTACGAGTGCGACGCTTGCGGCCATCGATTTGAGCTGTTCCAAAGCATCTCAGCCGACCCAGAGCGCAAGTGCCCTGCGTGCAAGAAACTCAAGCTTCGGCGCTTGATCGGCACCGGAGCGGCAGTAGTCTTCAAAGGCTCTGGGTTTTACCAAACCGATTACCGCAGCGACTCCTACAAAAAATCGGCTGCAGCCGACAGTGGATCCTCCTCGAGCGGTTCATCGAGCACCGAAAAACCCTCGAGTGAAAAAACGCCATCTGAAAAACCGGCGAGTAAGTCCTCTGAAGTTCCGGCACCGAAAAAAAACTCAAAGAAAAAAGACTAGAGTCTTGATAAACCAGTAGTCAGACGACGCGCAAGCGTCGGCGTCTTCTCCATGGTAGAGCCATTGTCCCCAATGGCTCTACCCGACGCGCAAGCGTCGGCGTCTTCGGTTTTCGGCTGTTTTGTCTCACCAGCCACAGTCACTTCAAGCGTCGATCGATTCGGGACAATCGATCGACGCGCATTGACCGAGTGCGAGGAGGGGACTTTACACCAGTCAAAAACGCTCGATCGAGCACTTCGGTCCAATGCTTTGTTCGTGCTTCTTCTCGTACTCGTACTCAGCATCGCGGTACTCGTACTCGTACTCGAAGCGATCCAGTATAGCAATCCGACCCATTGACCCACAAGTAGTCGCGAACTGCCTCGATCAACGATCGGCATCGCCGAGGTTCAAACAGCCATCGAGTACGAGTACCGTTTCACTGAGTACCGCTTCGCTGAGTACGAGTACGACGAAATCCGATGCGAGGGCACGATCTACCATTTCAGCGCGGTTAACAGATCAGATCAGATCAGGAAGGTGCCCTTGGCTATCGCCGAGTTTCTCCAGGTCGACTTCCATACGATCGAGCAACGACAGCCACAAATTGCTGATCGGGGTTTCCTTCGGGAATACCATGTGCCTACCTGTTTTGAGCGTGCCAGAACCACCACCGGCCACGAGGATGGGCAAGTCCTCATGATTGTGCGCATTGCCATCATGGATCCCGCTTCCGTAGGCGATCATCGAATGGTCAAGCAACGTTCCTGGCCCCTCTTGAATCGATTGGAGTTTGGTCAGGAAATAAGCCAACTGCTTGGTATGAAAGATATTGATTTGTCTTAGCTTCGATTGTTTCGAACCGTCCCCTCCGTGGTGTGACAAATCGTGATGCCCCTCGGGCACATCGATAAACGAATACGACTTGTTGCTCCCTTCGTTAGCCAAGACAAAGGTGATGACCCGCGTTACGTCGGCTTGAAAGGCCAAGACCATCAAATCGGCCATCATACGAATATGCTCCTCGTAGACGGCAGGAATACTCTGCGGTACAGAATACTCGGGAACCTTTACCGGCGGCAGTTTTTCTGAACGCTCGATCCGAAGTTCAATATCGCGTATCGAAGAGAAATACTCATCGAGTTTACGCTGATCGTTGGCCGCCAAGCGCCCAGTAAGCGACTTGGAGTCCTCTCGAACGAAATCCAAAATGCTCTTGCGCCTTGCGTCCCGTTCGACTCGGGGCGAGTCATTGCTCGAACCGAACAACCGATCGAAGACAATCCGAGGATTGACCTCCTTGGGCAACGGTTGAGTCGCCGATCGCCAAGACATCGTCGAAGAGTAAACGCAACTGTAGCCCGAATCGCAGTTGCCTGCCATCGCACCTGCCTCGGTGCCGATCTCCAGAGAAGCCAATCGCGTTTGGTTGCCGACCCGCGAGGCTGCAACTTGGTCTACACTTACTCCATTGCGAATATTCACTCCGTCGGTCTTCAAAGGACGAGCACCGGTCAAGAATGCGGATAAAGCCCTCGCATGATCGCCCCCGCCATCGGCGTAAGCTCTCGCGCCGTCGGCAGTCAGGCCTGAGACGACCAAAAGCTTGTCTTGCACCGGGGCCAAGGGCTCGAGGATCGGAGAAAGCTCAAATCCCTTTGCAGCCGAATCGAAAGCCGGTGTTAGTGATGACGGAGTTTTGGGAGTCCAGTCGGCCATGTTCTTGCCGTTAGGTACATACAAAAACGCCATGCGATTTGGTGCTTTGGGGACCGAGTCCTGTGCCCAACTCGTCATGCCAGACATCCCCTCGAGCCAGGGCAATCCTAGCGACACACCCACCCCGCGCAATAGCGTTCTTCGGTCCATCGGCCTACTGGGAATCAGCATAGCATTACTCCTTACCCCGCCTTAAAAACGGTTCACTCAAGACGATCTCACGAATCAAGGATTGAAACTTGTACCCCTGGGCGGGCATCGACGCGACGATTTTCTCGATCGTGGGCCGATCGTAGTATTCTACCCCACGGCCCAGGGCATAGGTCAGCATTTTCTCCGTCAGACATCGGATGAAGTCCTCAGGTTTGTCCAAGAGAATCGATTTTAAATCCCCCGGCCCCGAAAAGCTCGACCCGTCGTCAAACTGCCCAGAGGCATCGATTTCAAAGGAACCATCCTTGGTCCGATAAGCTCCGGTAGCATCAAAGTTCTCCAACGCAAAGCCGATCGGATCCATCTTGGCATGACAACTTGCACATGCAGGATTCTGCCGATGAACCTCCATACGCTTGCGAAGCGATGCTGCCGAAACATCCTCCGCATCGGTCGACAATTCTGGGACATTCGGAGGGGGCGGGGGAGGGGGGGCACCAAGAAACTGCTCCAAGATCCATCGGCCTCTTTTGACCGGCGAAGTCCGAGTCGGATTCGAGGTCGCCGTAAGCACGCTCGCCTGGGTGATCAAACCACCTCGCCTGCGGTCCTGCAACGCGACTCGCTGGAACGACTCCCCAAGGATCGGCTTGCCATCGGGCGCTACGGCAGCTTGGCCCATGGCGTTTCCCGATGTGTCGGCGATCCCGTAATGCTTTGCCAAAGCCTCGTCGAGATACGTGTAGTCAGCATCGATAAGCTCCAAGACACTTCGATTCTCACGGAGCACCGATTCGAAAAACAACTCCGTTTCTCTCTTCATCGATGACTTGAGCTTGGGCCCAAACGATGGAAACAACTTCACATCGGCAGCAAAAGAATCCAGCCTCTGAATCTGAAGCCACTGCGTTGCAAAACTCGCTACCAGTGCGCTCGATCTCGGATCGGCAAGCATCCTTGTCACATGCGTCGAAAGCTCCCGAAGCAGCGTCCCATTCTCGGCCGCATCGAAAAGCAACTCGTCAGGCATCGATGACCACAGGAAATACGAAAGCCTTGAAGCGACGGCATAGGAGTCCAAATCCCGAGTCTGAAGACTCGACGCTTGGTCGTCGGTCTCAACGCGAAAAAGAAACTTCGGCGAACATAACACCGCTTGCATCGCAACTTGCATCGCCGACTCCCACTTGAGCCCCCCGGCTGTCATCTGATCGACCCAAGCGGCTAGCTTCTCAAGCTCTTGGGGGTCGACCGGTCGGCGATAGGCTCTGCGCATCAAGCGCCCAAGCGCCTCACGGGTTTGCTCAGGGACCGATTTCCCAGGATCGACCGCCAAAAGACGGCGGTGCGTCTCTGGACGCGTATCGAGCGGCCCATCGAGGGCCATGTGCTCGACATAAAGTTTGGCCCATTGCCCCTCAGGACGCTTCCGCTGCCCTACGATCAATCGGTCGCGATTGGCCATCGCCGGAATACTCACTTCGATCACCTCGGCTCGATCTGCCGACTGGGCCGAGACTTCGAAGGTCTTGAGAATTCGCGCCGGCCGAGGAAAGCTACCGCTGATCGTCTCAAGCTCCGCATCGCTCGATGGATCCGCCAAATCCTTGCCATGGATCAAGATCACCCCTTGGATACTCTGAGCATCCGAAGCGACCCCGTAGACCTTCGTTCGAAACAAGTATTCGCCGGATGCTTCCCACTGGTATGGAGTATGAATCGGACCTGTTTCAATCCCCTCCTTGCCCGCAGTGTCCAACCGACGGTACCCGTTGTCCATCAGCCTCGAGGCCACCTCGGCGGAGGCCGGCTCGGTGTACTGACTCGACAAATGACGTTTGGGAACCGCCGGTGGATCGGGTGTGATAGCCCGACTGAGAATACCCTCGGCCGCATCCAAATACCGTTCCATGAGCACCGGTGGCAAACTCAACACATCGCCAATATTGTCAAAACCATATCCGATGTCATCCGATGGGAACTCGCCCGTGGGGTCAAAGTCCACGCCGATCAAATCGCGAATCGTGTTCTTGTACTCAAGCCGATTAAGCCGACGCATCGTGACTCGTCCCGGCTCGGGCTTCGCGTCCCGGTCCGCACGATCGAAAATCCCTTCGATTTGCTTGACGAATTTCTCCGCCTCGGAAACACCAGGCGATCGCTCCTCTTTCGGTGGCATTGAACCGGATCGGACCTGCTTGATCACGTTCATCCATACCTTACGCTCCCGAACGATCGAGTCCGAATCGCTAAAACGCGTCAGGACCATCTCGGCCTGTGGCTCGATCTCCGAATGGCACTTCGAACAGTACTCGTCGATAAATGCCTTTCCAAACGTCTTGTAATCAGCAGGCGGATCCTGACCACAGACCCGTTTCGAAACACCCAGTGCAACGATCAAAACCAAAAAAACTCGCCAAGCTCGATTCGAGTGCTCAAGCCACCAAAAATGCATCGTACATCCCATGGATACTCCAACAATAAAAATCCCCAATATGGGGGCCCGCCAACCCGACGTGCTCAGTCCGCCGCGGCGGACGGTGCTCGTCCTCGTCATCGATGCTCAGAGTATACTCGCCCAGGGATTCCGACGAACGACCCCTAGGTTTCAAAAGTATTCGCGACCTATTCGATCGAAAGGCGATAGACCTCAAGTCGGTCATGGTCAAACGACGACCATCACCGAGCATCCGCCAGTGAGGTATCTAAAGTCAAAAACGCCCGAACGGATGCTTCGGTGCATGGTTTTGTTCTGGCTGTTTTTCGTGCTCGTGCTCGTGCTCGATCGAGCACGCAATTGTATCATTCCATCCCGGTCAACGCGCTGCTCGGGCAGGAATTTGGTAATAGAGGTAACGAATAGGATAATGGAGATAAGGAGCGTGATCCGCAAGTCGGGGAACGGCGGTTTGTGGGCCGTAAGGCAAGGCGCGTTGATGCCATGCACGCGAAGCGTTCGATTACGATTACGAGCACCGTCCGCCACGGCGGACTGAGCACGAGCACGATAGGAGCCTGTGGTCGCGTAGGCCAGAACAAAAGACTGTCACTGATGTCCCACTTCGATGAAGAGCACCACGGTTACAATCGGATTCAATGAAAAAAACCGATCATTTAGACAATCGATACTCCCCCCTTAAAGCATTCACAAAGGTAATAACTCCTCCATAAACCACCAAATGCCGCATTTCGCCCGGGGTTCGGGGCTTCTTCGAACGTCTAGCTCCATTCCCAAGCCTTGACGCACCGCCCCTGAAGCGATATCTTAAATGCCTGAATTTAATGGAAGGAGATCCAAAATTAGTAAATCAGATAAAAAGGCGGCTAGTCAAGCGGTCCACATCCGGTCGCTCAAGGTCTTCTACGATGTGGTACGCAAGAGAAGTTTCTCCCATGCGGCCGTCGAGCATGGTATGACCCAAAGCGCCGCGAGCCAGAGCGTCCAGCACCTCGAGGAATTCCTCGGCGTGAAGCTCATCGATCGAACCAAACGCCCTTTTGTCATGACCGCCGAAGGCCAAAAGTTCTTCGATGGACTCTCGGCGGTTCTGCGCCAGTTCGACTCCTTGGTCGAAGAAGTCCGTGCAGGGAATAACTCTGCGGCCGCTATCACCGGCCATGTGATGGTCGCCTCGATCTATTCGATGGGGTTGTCCTACCTGCCGACCCTCCAGGAGCAATTCGCGAAAGCCTGCCCCGCAGCGACGATGAATTATCACTTGGCACATCCCCACGAAGTCTATCGAATGGTAGAGCAAGGGACCGTCGATTTCGGGATGGTCAGCTATCCAGAATCGACCCACTCGATCGTAGCGACCAACTGGCGACATGAGCCGATGGCTCTGGTCGCCTCGCCTAGGCACCGCTTGGCCTCGATGCCCCAACCGATTCGGCCCGAAGATCTCTCGCAAGTCGCGCTGGTCGCTTTCGCGCAAAATTTAAAAATCCGACAGGAAATCGATCGTCAACTCCGACAACTTGGGGTAACCATGCGGATCGCAGTCGAACTCGATAACATCGATTCAGTCAAACATGCCGCAGTAGTCAACAGCGGTGTTGCGATCCTCCCAAAACTTACGGTTCAAAACGAGGTGGAAGCCGGTTCATTGACAATGCTCAAATGCGAAGGCTTGAACCTAACACGTCCGTTAGGAATCATCCAGAAACGAGACGTTTCCATGTCGCGTGCAGCAAGAGCCTTTACCGAATTGATCATCGGTCATGCCATTTGGACCGGAGACTCAAATCAAGAGGAGCTTGTCCCTACCAGCCATTCAGAACCATCGACAGGCTCGATCGACCCGAACAAAACCAATGTTCTAGCCGATGCAACGCCAGCCTCTTCGTAGACCGTAAATAAGGTTCTTGCCAACCGAGTCGCGGCCATAAATGGACAGATTTCATAGGGAAATTTCCACGTCGCTCCTCGGCCTGTAGATCGCTGATCTAGTTTCCATCCACCATCACTTCCCCCTGCTACTGAGTCTATGAATACTCCTTACGGATACCCCACCAAACAGGGCCTGTATGACCCAGAACTCGAAAAAGATTCCTGCGGTGTTGGTTTTGTCGCGAACGTAAAAGGTGTGCCTAGCCATCAGATCGTCGTCGATGCAGACACGATCCTCAGGAACATGGACCACCGGGGTGCGTGTGGCTGCGAACAGAACACCGGCGACGGGGCTGGTATTCTCGTTGGACTGCCTGATAAGTTTCTCCGACGCGTCGCGAAAAGTACGTTCGGAGTCGATTTACCCGCCAAGGGTCTTTGGGCCGCCGGCAATATCTTCTTCCCTAAAATCGCCGCAGAACGCGACAAATGCCGCCGGATCTTCAACCGACTCATCAGCTCCGAGGGCCAAACCCTCATCGGTTGGCGCGACGTTCCCCAGCAAGCAGATCTTGCCGACATCGGTCCGACTGCACGCTCGGCAGAGCCTTGGACCGAACAGGTCTTCATCCAAGCAGCCGAGGGGATCTCATCCGAGGAATTCGAGCGCAAGCTCTATGCGATTCGCAAGCAGGCCAGCCACACGCTGCGCAACGATTCGACCCTCGAACAAGCCTCCTTGTTCTACGTCTGCTCGCTCTCTACCAAAACACTCATCTACAAAGGGATGCTCACTCCGGCCCAAGTGGTCCCCTACTATCCCGACCTCTCCGAGGAGGATTTTGAAACCCACCTGGCCATGGTCCACTCGCGGTTTTCGACCAATACATTCCCGAGTTGGGATCGGGCCCAACCGCTGCGATTCATGAGCCACAACGGGGAGATCAACACCCTCCGAGGAAACATCAACTGGATGAGGGCTCGCGAAGGCATGGCCCAGAGCGAGCTTTTCGGCGAGGAACTCAAGAAACTTTTCCCCGTCGTCGAGCCTATGTGCTCAGACTCCGGAACCTTCGACAACGTTCTGGAATTCCTGCTGATGAATGGCCGAACGCTCCAAGAAGCCATCATGATGATGGTCCCTGAGGCTTGGCAAAAACACGACACGATGTCGCAAGAAAAAAAGGCCTTCTACGAGTACTTCAGTTGCCTGATGGAACCCTGGGACGGACCGGCCTCGATCGTCTTTACCGACGGAAAATACATCGGTGCGACCCTCGATCGCAATGGACTGCGCCCCAGCCGATACTACCTGACGACCGACGATCGCGTCATCATGGCCAGCGAAGTCGGTGTCCTACCAGTCGATCCTGCCATCGTCAAAGAAAAAGGACGATTGCAACCCGGACGTATGTTCCTGATCGACTTTGACCAAGGCCGCTTGATTCCCGACGAGGAACTCAAGTCCTCTTTTGCAGCCAAGCGGAACTACCAGGAATGGCTCCGAGAAGGCCGCATCACCTTGGACCAACTGGCCAAAGCCAAAGAGTGGCACGGATTTTATCCCGATACGCTCCTGTCTCGCATGCAAGCCTTCGGCTACACCATCGAAACGATGCACTTTATGCTCGTGCCGATGATCCAAACCCAAGTCGACCCTATCGGCTCGATGGGCAACGACTCTGCGATCGCCTGCCTTAGCGACCAACCTCGCCTGATCTACGATTACTTCAAGCAGCTCTTCGCACAAGTCACCAATCCGTCGATCGATTCGATCCGAGAAGACGTGATCATGTCGCTCGAGTGCTACATCGGTCCCGAAAAAAACCTCCTGGCAGCTACCCCAGAACACTGCCATCGCTTGCTCATCCACCACCCGATCCTAACCAACGAGGAACTCGGGGCCCTGAAGAACATGGATCTGCGCGGCTGGAAAACCGCTTCGATCGATATCACTTTCGATCGCTCACTTGGAAAAGCCGGCCTCGAAAAAACACTCGATCGAATCTGCGATGAAGCCGAGAAAGCCATCGATGATGGATACTCGCTAGTCCTGCTGACGGACCGAGCTCTCTCGAACCAACGCGTCGCTGTCAGCAGCCTACTTGCCTGCGGCGCTGTCCACCAACACCTCGTCAAAGTCGCCAAACGGACCGCCATCGGGATCGTCGTAGAAACCGGAGAAGCTCGCGAAGTCCACCACCACTGCCTGCACGTCGGCTTCGGCGCCGATGCAATCAACCCTTACCTGGCTTTCGAATCGCTCTGGCAAGCTTCCCGAGACGGGATGCTCGAAGAAAAAGACGAAGACAAGATCGTCGCTCAATACCGCAAAGCGGTCGCCAAAGGGATGCTCAAAGTCATGGCCAAGATGGGCATCAGCACCCTGGCTAGCTACAAAGGTGCCCAAATCTTCGAAGCCCTCGGATTGCAAAACGATGTCATCGAACGCTGCTTCAAAGGAACCAGCAGCCGCATCCAAGGCTGTAGCTTCGATATCCTCGCCGAGGAAACCCTCCGAAGACACGCTCTGGCCTTCCCAACCGAACGCTCAGACGCTTGGTCCATGCTCCCAAACGTCGGCGAATTCCACTGGAGAGCCGAAGGCGAAAAACACGGCTGGGATCCTGCTGCCATCGCCGATATCCAAGTCGCTGCCCGAAACGGCGATAAAAATGCCTATCGACGCTTCGCCGATCACATCAACCAAGACGCTCGTATGAGGTACGCCCTACGTGGCCTCTTCGAATTCCAATCCACCCGCGACCCGATCCCCTTGGACAAAGTTCAAACGGCCGACAAAATCGTCAAACGATTCTGCACCGGCGCGATGAGCCTCGGATCGATCAGCTCCGAAGCCCACGAAACGCTCGCCATCGCCATGAACCGCGTCGGCGGCAAAAGCAATACCGGCGAGGGAGGCGAAGACCCAGCCCGCTTCAAAATCCTCGATAACGGGGATAGCAAACGATCTGCCATCAAACAGGTAGCCTCCGGGCGTTTCGGCGTGACCATCGAATACCTGACCAACGCCGATGAACTGCAAATCAAAATCTCACAAGGTGCCAAGCCCGGGGAAGGTGGAGAATTGCCCGGTCGAAAAGTCGATAAATACATCGCCAAAATCCGCTACAGCACCCCAGGCGTCGGACTCATCAGCCCTCCTCCTCACCACGATATCTACTCGATCGAAGATCTCGCACAACTGATCCACGACCTGAAAAACGCCAACCCCTCGGCTCGCGTGAGCGTTAAACTCGTCAGCGAAGTCGGAGTCGGAGTCGTCGCATCAGGAGTCGCAAAAGCCCACGCAGACCATATCCTCGTCAGCGGCGATACCGGCGGCACAGGCGCAAGCCCCCTGACGAGCATCAAACACGCCGGACTACCCTGGGAATTAGGGATCGCAGAAGCCCACCAAACCCTCGTCATGAACAACCTGCGGAGCCGTGTGACCCTTCAAACCGACGGCGGTCTGAAGACCGGACGCGATGTCGTCATCGCCGCACTACTAGGAGCCGAGGAGTTCGGATTCGCAACCGCCCCGCTGATCACCCTCGGGTGCATCATGATGCGCAAATGCCACCTGAATACCTGCCCGGTCGGGATCGCAACCCAAGACCCCGAACTGCGCGCCAAATTCGCCGGCAAACCAGAACATGTCGTCAACTACCTGTTCATGGTCGCCGAAGACGCTCGACAAATCATGGCCTCGCTAGGATTCGCAAGCATCGATGAAATGGTCGGGCGAACCGATTGCCTTAAAGTCGATCATGCGATCAAGCATTGGAAGTCCGATGGACTGGACCTGACCCCCATCCTAAAACCCGCCAAAGGGCCAACGCCCGATACCGAAACCCATCAGACCATCCCGCAAGACCACGGCTTGGAAAAGTCCCTCGACATGCAAGTCCTCTTGCCGAACTGCCGAAAATCCATCGAAACCGGCGCGCCGATCGAACTGCATCTGCCGATCATCAACACCAACCGAACCGTCGGCACCATTCTCAGCCACCATATCGCCAAAAAATATGGCCAAAAGGGACTCCCGGCAAACACGATCCACGTCAAATTCCGAGGGTCCGCCGGCCAAAGCTTCGGCGCTTTCCTGGCCCACGGAGTGACCCTCGAGATCGAAGGCGATGCCAACGATTACGTCGGCAAAGGTCTCTCCGGGGGACGCATCGCGATCTACCCAGATCGCAATGCAGGCTTCAAACCCCAAGACAATATCATCATCGGAAACGTCTGCCTCTACGGCGCAACGATGGGCGAACTGTTCGTTCGCGGTCGCGCCGCCGAACGCTTCGCAGTCCGAAACTCCGGCTGCTCTGCTGTCATCGAAGGGGTCGGTGACCACGGTTGCGAATACATGACCGGTGGTCGCGTCGTCATCCTCGGTCCAACCGGACGGAACTTCGCCGCCGGCATGAGCGGCGGTGTCGCTTATGTCCTCGACGATATCAACGCCCTACGCATCCGAACCAACCTCGGTACCGTCGAACTCGAACCACTTGTCGATTCTCAGGACATCGCAGAAGTCCTCGCGCTGGTGAGTGCCCATGCAGAACTGACCAATTCGGCGGTCGCCCAAGAACTCCTCCAAAACTGGCAATCGAGCCTCGCGAAATTCGTCAAAGTCATCCCTACCGATTACAAGCGAGTCCTTGCCGAACAAGCCAAAGAAAACGCTTTGCAATCGTCCTCCGTTGCAGCCTCCTAAACCATCCAACCAAAAGATCAACACGTTTACCAATAAAGTTTAGACCTATGGGAAAGCCAACTGGATTCAAAGAATTCGACCGCAAAAAGGTATCCTGGAGATTGCCAATCGTCCGGCTAGAAGATTACCAAGAGATCTACACCGATCCGTCCGAAGAACACCTGCGCACCCAAGGCGCTCGTTGCATGGACTGCGGAGTGCCCTTCTGCCAATCGGCCAGCGGTTGCCCTATCCAAAACCTCATCCCCGAATGGAACGATCTGGTCTACACCGGACGCTGGAAAGAAGCCCTCGATCGTCTCCATAAAACCAACAACTTCCCCGAATTCACCGGCCGCGTTTGCCCTGCACCCTGCGAAGGTGCTTGCGTCCTAGGAATCACGAACCCACCGGTGACGATCAAGAATATCGAATGCGCGATCATCGACCGCGGTTTCGAAGAAGGCTGGGTCGTCGCCAAACCACCCAAGGTTCGCAGCGGTAAAAAAATCGCCATCATCGGAAGTGGGCCTGCCGGTCTGGCGGCGGCCGACCAACTGAACCAAACTGGACATAGCGTGACGGTCTACGAACGCTCCGACCGAATCGGTGGACTCCTAACCTATGGCATCCCCAACATGAAACTCGACAAAGGTGTCGTCCAACGACGCCTCGATCTCATGGCCGCCGAAGGTGTCCAGTTCGTCACCGGGGCCGATGTCGGTAAAAACGTTGATCCAAAAAAACTCGTCGCAGAAAACGACGCTGTCCTACTGGCCACCGGTGCGACCAAACCCCGCGATCTGCCTATCCCCGGTCGCTCGCTCCGAGGTGTTCACTTCGCCATGGAATTCCTATCGGCCAATACCGCTAGCCTCCTAAATAGCCATCACGCCGACGGAAAGTTCATCTCCGCCAAAGGCAAACGGGTCGTGGTTATCGGCGGTGGCGATACCGGTTGCGATTGCATCGGAACAAGCTTGCGACACGGTTGCGCGCAACTGGTCAACTTCGAACTCCTCGACCAACCCCCAGAAGAACGCGCCAAAGACAACCCCTGGCCCCAATGGCCCCGTATCTTCCGCAGCGATTATGGACACGAAGAAGCCGCTGAAAAATTCGGCCACGACCCGAGAACCTACAACATCCTGAGCAAAGAGTTCGTCGATGATGGTCAAGGCAACGTCACGGGCATCAAAACCGTTCGAGTGGCTTGGAAAGTCGAAAACGGCAAAATGAATATGACCGAAATCCCAGGCAGCGAAGAAATCATCGGCGCCGACCTTGTCCTCCTCGCTATGGGATTCCTAGGCCCCGAACAGTACGTCTGCGAACTCCTAGGGATCGAAACCGACGCCAGAAGCAACTACAAAGCCCAACACGGTCCGTTTGCAACCAACATCCCAGGTGTGTTCGCTGCAGGGGATTGCCGTCGTGGTCAATCGCTCGTCGTCTGGGCAATCAACGAAGGTCGGGGCGCAGCACGCGCTATCGATATCTTCCTCAGAGGTCACAGCTCACTGCCAGCCCCAGGCGTTACCCTCGGATCAGCTCTCGCAACCGCCAGCATCTAAGACAACAAAAAACACTAAAAACCAAGCATCCGGATCTCTACGCGAGATCCACTACCGTCATATCTCTGCGGTCGTCTTCCCTTGCGTCCTTGCGTTCATTTCTTCCCTTGCGTCTTTGCGCCCTTGCGCCCTTGCGTTCATTTCTTCCCTTGCGTCCTTGCGCCCTTGCGTTCATTTCTTCCCTTGCGTCTTTGCGCCCTTGCGCCCTTGCGTTTATTTCTTCCCTTGCGTCTTTGCGCCCTTGCGCCCTTGCGTTCATTTCTTCCCTTGCGTCTTTGCGCCCTTGCGCCCTTGCGTTCATTTCTTCCCCAGCCTCTTTGCGTTTACCGTCTTCGCACGCTGCCGCGGCTCTTGGCCCGCCCAAGCGTCCGGCTCGCAGGAGCTGTTCCAAAAGGCAAATCGGCTTGAACCTCAGCGACAGGTTCGCTTTGGGCTGTATCCCCAAACCCAGATCCAGACACCCTCTGCCCAGCCGACCTCGGCGATTCTGAAACCTGGGAAACGGACCCATTGCTGGCCGCTGGGCTAACACGACGCTTGCCGACGACCTCGGACAAAGGATCCTTCTCGAGCATTCGGTTGATCCGCTGCTCGATCTCCGTGAGCAAGTACCCTTGGTCCTTGCCCACGAACGAAAAGGCGATCCCCGATCGGCCCATCCGACCAGTCCGTCCGACGCGGTGGACATAATCGTCGCACTCGTCGGGCATGTCGTAATTGATGATGTGCGAAATCGACGACACATCGATCCCACGGCCAACGACATCCGTGGCCACTAGGATGTCGATCTTGTTCTCTCGCAATGCCTTGAACACTTCGTCGCGCTGTGGCTGACTCATGTCTCCGTGGATCGTCTCGACGCGAACCTTGCGCTCCGGACGGTTGACGTAATAACGCTCAAGCTGCCGATGCAACTTGGCCGTCCCAATCTTGGTCCTGCAAAAAATGATCGCCTGAGGCGGCTCCTCGCGCTCGAGCAATTGAAAGAGTACCTCTTGCTTTCGATCCTGACTGACCGAGATGAACCTTTGCTCAATCGTCTCGACCGAGACGTCTTTATCCGAACAGTCGATGACGACGGGCTCGAAAAGGTAGCGGTTGGCCAAATCCCGAATCCGCTCGTCGAGCGTTGCGCTCAAGAGCATCGTCTGTCGATTCTCAGGACATCGACGCAAAATTCGCTCGATGCTAGGACGAAATCCAATGTCGAGCATCCGGTCGGCTTCGTCGAGCACCACGCACCAGATCCCACCGAGCCGCAGAGAACCACGCTCGATGTGATCGATCACCCGACCAGGGGTCCCGACAACCACTTGGACGCCGTGGCCCAAAGCCTTAAGCTGCTTTTGCATGTGCTTGCCACCGGCGACCTCGACGATCTCCGTCGGGCAGCCCTCGGCCAACTTGACAAACTCCCCGTAGACCTGATGGGCCAACTCCCGTGTGGGAACCAATACCAATGCCTGGGGAAGCGGATGGGTCCGAAGCGGATCGAGTTGCTCGAGAATCGGGATCGCAAACGAAGCGGTCTTGCCAGTCCCGGTTCGAGCCTGACCGAGAATATCGTAGCCCTCGAGCGCATGCGGGATAACCCGGGCTTGTATAGGGCTGGGTTTGCTCCAACCGACCTGGGCTAAAGCCCTCTGCATGACCGGTGAAAGGGGTAGCTCGGAGAAATGCTCCGGCATCGGTGACGTCATATCTGCACTTTCCTGAAGAATTTTCTACGTCTACGATACCCTCAACCCGCACCTTTGACTAATCCAAACCCGCTGTTTTGCCATGGAATTCAATCCAATCGATTTTTCCCCCGAACACCGACTCTGGGCCTTGGAATGCCGAGCACGCCTCGAATACGCACTCGATACAGCCAAACTCGATGCGGATCGAACCTCAGGTCCCATCTGGCAAACCCCCGACGAATGGCTCCCATGCCTCCTCTTGGCCGAGGGTATGTGCGACCTGGAGAAATCCGAACAAGCCCTCTTGAAGGATCTCCAAGGCCCCGGCAAAGCCGCCCTGAATGAAGCACTCAGCACCCTGGCCAACTGGCTGTTCCAACTGGTTCGAACCGCTCCGGCCTGCTTCGAAGATCAAACCGCCCGCCTCGTCCAATTGCTCGCCGCCCAAAAAGCCTGCGAAACCTACAACGCCTTCCGCAAATATCAGCCCCAAAAATGCCTCGGTGTACTCCTCGAATCGATGCTCCTAAGCGGCCAGTCCTCAAGCATCCGGGTCGCCGTCGACCTGCTGGTCGATGCCCCACCGACTGACTGGAAAGACTCAGCACAAGCCCTCGGAGTCCTGATGCAATCGACCAACTGGAAACTCGCGGATGTCTTCCCCCGCTTGCTCGATACCAACCAACCGAGCGTCCTTGCACCCGCCCTAGACCTAGCCAACAACATGGCCCGTAAACACGGCGTTCGTCCACACCCAGCAGCCGAACGCTTCGATTCGCTCCTGACAATCTTCGGCGCAATGACCCTCCAGCTACAATCCCTCGAAGAAAACCCCCGCCAATTCTCCGACAACGTCCAAGTCATCCAGCAAATCCTCTTCGACGCCGTCTCGCTCCTGGTTGCTCTGTGCGATTTCTTCGCCCAAATGGGTGACCCTCGGTCCATCGGGAAACTCAACCAAGCCCTCGTCCTGAAACACCGACGATTGAAACTCGAATCCGCCTACGCATTGGCCAAACTCGGGGAATCCAGAGCACTTGACCTGATCGTCGAACTCCTCCAAGACGACTCCTCTCGCGCACGGGCTCTAGCCTACCTGCACGAACTCTCAGCCGACGATCGGATCGATCCCCAATGGACCTCCTCGCTGGCCAAAGCCAAATCGGACCTGGCGATCTGGCTGAGCCAACCCGAACAGTTTGCTATCCCTCCTTCTCGCATCACCCTGGTCGAACAAAGGACCCTTCAGTGGCCTGGCTTCGACGGCCCCCAAGAATGCTTCTTGCTGCAGTTTGACTACGGTACAGGCGATGGGAACTACTCGAACATCGGATTCTCAGGGCCGTTTCCCATCGCCATGTCGCTCGATATGAAGTCCTTCTCCAACGACACGGTTTTTGCGATGTACTTGGCCAACGACATCGAAGACCCCCACGAATCGCGAATCGCTTGGGATTCGCTCCCCGAACCGCACAAGGACTCCTACGAACCGATGCTCAGAGAGCTTGAAGAAAAAGGTCTCCTAGGGATCAAACCACTGGCCCAGTTGAACTGCCTGGGCGCCCAGGCACTCCTGTGCCAAGCCACCTCCGATGAAGGAAACGCCTGGGGAATTCTCACCGACGGCGATTCGATCATCCGATGCATCTCCGGCCCGCAAACGTTCGAAACCCTGTTCCTCCAATGGAAAGGGAAACTCGCCCTGGAAATCCTCGGCGAATCCTGATCCGTCCGATCCGTCCGATCCGTCCGATCCTAACCGAAAGAAAACCATGAAAACTCCCAATGAAATTCCGACCCCGCAAGGGTCTCCCAGCCAGTGGCTCGATGCCCTAGAGTGGCGCTATGCCGTCAAACGATTCGATCCACAGCGCACGATCGATCCGGAACTCTGGCAAGCGGTCGAAAGAAGCTTGATCCTGACCCCGAGCAGCTTCGGCCTGCAGCCCTGGCAGTTCCTGGTCGTGACCGACCCGGCAGTCAAAACCCAATTGCCAGCGATCTCCTGGGGCCAGCAGCAACCCAACGATTGCTCCCACTTGGTCGTCATCGCAACGCTCCGCTCGATCGACACCCAGTATGTCGATCGATTCCTCCACGATACGGCAAACACACGAAACATCCCGTTCGAGAGTTTAGCGAACTATCGCAAAGTCATCCTCGGATTTTTAGAGAATAGCCCGGAGCGCCTCGCCGATTGGGCGACCCAACAAGGCTACATCGCCCTCGGGCAACTGATGGCTACGGCCGCCTATTTGGGCATCGATGCTTGTCCCATGGAAGGCATCTCGCCTACAAAATACGACCAAGTCCTAGGACTCGATGGGAGTCCCTATGCCACACGGGTGACTTGCGCTATGGGCTATCGTCACCCCGAGGACGGATACGCATCGAATGCCAAAGTCCGCTTCGGCGCTGAGCAATTGGTTCGTAAACTCTGAATCCAGTTGGAATCTGGAACCCCAGTAATTGGCCCATAGGGCACCGCAAAAAGATCAATCACCTCGTTAAAACGTACCCAAGGGCACTGCAATACCCCATTAGAAACAACCGGAAGCATATCGCTCCTAAGAGAGCAAACATCTGTATCAAAATGTACGCCTCCGCCTTCGAAAAACCAACAAAAAAACACGGTCCTGAATCTGTTGATTGTGCAGGCCAGACCATTGACTTTGTCCTCTCGATCAATATAACTCCGATGGAGCCGACGCAGATTGATGCGAAAATCCTTCCCGGGGGTGGCGTTCGATACAGAAAAATATAAGGCTCTTCGGTGAGCAATCTTCGCTTGCGACCTTAGAATGACATTTTTCTGTAGATCGTGCCCTTGGCTAGTGCGAAGTCCGAGTCTCTCTCGTCGAAAAATCGTTTCAGCCAAGCGATTTCTGAGCACGCATTTCACATACACACACATAATTCGCCTCGATCCAGTCTTTGCGAGAGCCACTCGCGAGGACTGGGCCAAGGTACCGTAGGATCGGTAGGTAACTCTCCCGATCCCGTTCATTTACGACGTCCCCGGGGTTTCCCGGGCGATGGTTTTATTGTTGTGCAATTCATTTTACGGAAATTTGTCGATGACCCGCTCTCCCAACCGCTCGTCCTTGTCCATCCGTGTCGTCCGTGCTATGAGCGCCCTGAAGTCGCTGATGTGGAAACGCTGGTTTAGAACCTCGATCTACGAATCGATCCGACCTTCGGCTAGCAGCCGAATCGGATGGCTCGAGACCCTCAGCAGCTTGATCGCTGAAGGCTCCGAGAACGTTCATCGCGGGGGAGTGCTCAAGGTATCGGCCAAGGAGCGGGCCAAGCGATCGGCGGCTCGAGAGTTTCGTCGCCGCTTTGTGATGGCCGAGCAACTCGAACTCCGAGCCCTCATGGCCGCCGATTTAGGGCTCGATCCGCAAACTTGCGATCTAAGCGAGTCGGTCCAAATCGGTGCAATGGTCGCGGGCACAAGCCAAAACGATGTTGTTTTCAAGGCACAAACGGCAATCGCGCAGGCCGACGAATTCCTAAGAAATCATGTGGTTTCCGGCCGATTTGAACCGCTTGCATCCAGTGTATTTGCCATTGGCCAAAATCCAGTGGCTTTGGCCGAACTGTCTAGCTTGGTATCCGACATTCGCTCAGGCGATTTCTCGGTGGACGTTGCCGTCAGGACCGCCTCAGAGCTTCAGGGCAAACGAGCTGCGTATACATCCTCCGATCCGTCGGGTCTTGAACAGATCTATCTCAATGGTGATTGGCTCGCGAGTAACCCAAGTCAGAACCAAGTGCTCGAAGTGGTTCTCGAGGAAGTCGGCCACGCGATCGATTACCGCTTGAACGGGCCGTTCGATACCGCAGGTGACGAAGGCTACGTCTTTGCTCAGTTGGCCCTGCAGACGG
>JAJTEK010000058.1 GCA_021299695.1 Pirellula sp.
AAACGACTCGATTTTCGGTGCGCGACGCGAAATACAACGCCGCAGGCGCTATGCACCGAGTTGCATGGGCGCTACAGGACTCCAAAGCAATTGGCCAGATATGCGAAAAACCCTTGGAAAACCTTTGGTTTTGCAGCGGAGAGGACAGGAACCGAACTTTTGGGTGTTTTCCCTACGTTTTTGAGGAGTTCGAGAGGTACTCAGACAAGATTCCGCGAGACCGAAATTCGGTTCAGTTGACGATCAAGCAACGATTATCGGAGCGATGGCGATGAACCAATTTCGGGATTCGTTTGCGGGCTACTGTCAGGACTGGGTTTTGTACGCCCCAGTGGTCCCTGGTCGGCTAAATTGATAACCCGGTCGGCCAACTTCCTCTGTATCGCAGAAAAATATTCCACAATTCGTTGTGGATCGTGCTGGATCTCATCCGACATCGCGTGCCGAACACGACGGATTTCATCCAAAATGGGTGGTGTCATAAATCCCAATCCTCTCCCAGTAATTCCATCGGGGTAACCAGTTCCGGAACAAACAATCCAAGCATACCATTGACTCGTCGTATGTGCCCGAATTTTCTCGCATTAGCAAGATGTTGACAATTCCAGGTCACCAAAAAGTCACACCGATGATACGAAGCTAGTGCCAAATGGAGGGCATCTCCGAAAGGATCTTTTGGCATTATTTTGTGCTTGTCATAGGCGGCAACGATCTCAGCGACAGCGGTGTCGATTCTCAACAACTCAAGGTTTGCAAGCAACATTAGCGCCGAATCGCGTCCGGGAAAGTCTCCACCTTCTAATTCGGCGATTACCGCGGCGCTCGTTACCACTCGGTCTGTATGGATCACCGCATCAAACCACCTTCGCGTCCAATCCTTTCTGGCAACCATCTCAGGTTCAGTTCGTACCTCATGGTAGAAACTAGGAATTGTCGTCTCCACGTAATAGATTGCCATGTTACCGTTCCCTCACTCAACCACATTCCAGCTTGTTCTAGCGTTTGCAAAAACCTCATCTCGTCGAGCCCCATATTATCCAAAAAACATGCTTCGATGTGTTGAAATAGGCTCATAACTAATTTGAAATAGCCACTGTGGCCGAGAAAGTCATGTTGAGAACAATCATCGATTGGGAGATGAACCGCATGAGCATCCCCGAGCCGAAGGTCGAGCATCACGAAGGTCGTGGCATTCGTAGCTGCCCAATCTTCCCGTAGCTGCGACCGATCCTCGACGAAGCGTTCGAGATCTTCGGTGATAAGAGCGAATATGTAGTTGCGGCTCCGCAGTATCGAGCGGCTGCCAACACGGCGATGGGCTGGAAGAACTCGAACCTACGGACCGAAATGACACGACTGTTGCGACGAGCCGGCGTTTCGGGTTGGCCACGATTGTTCCATTCGATGCGGGCTAGCAGACAAACGGAACTACGACGCGAGTTCCCGTTGCACGTGGTCTGTTCCTGGCTTAGCAATTCACCACGGATCGCTCAGCAGAGTTACCTGCTGGTTACCGAGGACGATTTCGCCAAGGCGGCAGGAGTGGCGAAGGTGATGGTGGCGGTTAATCGTCGGTAGCGATCGCGGAGAGAAGCTCGTAAGCGATCTTTCGGAAAATCACGTGGCCTGTTCGGTTTCCATTGCTAGGATTCGGCAGCCACATTGGTCGCCGAAATAAACCACTGCGTTAGCCCAGTACTGGCGCACACCGCGATGGATTCGTCCTACCGTAGCTACCAATCGCCGGTGGTGGTCTCGAATTCACCTCCCGTTGCACGAGCTACCACTTGGTAGTGGTGGCTCGTGAAGGGTATCCTAGTCAAGGGTTTCTGGCTACGCGGAAACCCGCGGTTCCAAATTCGGACGACTGGATGCTGTACCGCAAGGTCGCGCGGCAGTAACCAGGCTCGTTGAAGAAGCCCCCGCGAATGATTCGTTGGGTGCCTTCTGTCGGTCCCACAGGATCCGTCTTGGTAGTCCGCGTGTATTCCGAGTACCAATCGTTTACCCACTCCCAAGCATTACCGATCATATCGTGAAATCCCAGTGCGTTCGCAGCCTTGCCGCCGATGAGGTGGTTTCTCCCTTCTGCGTTCCCTCGATGCCAGGAAATTTGATCGAGTTCCCCATAACGCGGCTTGTCAACACCCGCGCGGCAAGCGAATTCCCATTCGGCTTCCGTGGGGAGACGCAGTCCTGCTTTTTGGCAGAATGTGTTGCACGGAGTCCATCCTGTCAAAATCGGAAGTTTCGGATCATTCGCATTTGCGGTTGGTTGCCCTTCCTGCACTGGCGTCGCAGTAACCGTGATGGAACCATTCTCGTCACGCTTCGTTTGCGTCTCTACCTTCAAACGATTGCCTTGCTGATCCTTCAATTCAACAGACGGCTGAATTTGAAAGGTGATACCATTCGCCCCTTGGATGACGATTCCCGAAGAACCTTGGCGAGGTGCCAACTCTGGAGTCGATTTTATCACCTTCATCCACTGCTCTCGGGTCACCTCGTATCGGCCGAGATAGAACGGCTTCGTCAAGGTGACGGGATGCGCAGGGACTTCATTCGCTATCGCTTCGGTATCACCTGGGATCTTCCCCATCGTGAATTGTCCGGGTGGAACCAGCAGCATCTCGATGCCCGACCTTTTGTCGCGTACCCGCCACGGCAGCCCGGTAGCTGTGATTGCGCTTCGAAGTGAGGGGTTGGTTACAATTTTGCTGTCGACATCCTTCTCTATAACTTCGCACCAAGCCAAGTCAGGAGTAGTTCGGTTTGCCGTTACCGGTGGTTGACTCGCAGGAGCGTTCTTGGCAGGGACTGTAGGATTGGTGGAAGTTGTCTCCGTAACCACCTGCGCTATGATCGCAGGGGGCACCGTGACCGTGGTCGGTGCTGTCTTCGAGGAAACGGGTGCATGGATCGGAGCCGCGAGCGATGTTGTGGATGGAGTGTTCTTCAAAAACATTCCGTACCACACGCGATCCAGATCATCGATCCTGGCTCGAAGGCGAGCACGGAGGATTGTGGGATCCTTGGTTTCGCTCACCTCCATCATCATCACACCATTTCGCGAAACCGTTAAAACGTCTTCGAGAAGTCTCAAACTCAAACGGTACATGGGAACTGCTGCATCTTCATCGAGGGATTCCGTTTGTTCCAGCATTTCGGCCATCACCCTGCAGGCCATGAATTTGGATTCAGCCAAAGCCCCGAGTTCCTCGACATCCGTCTTGCGATGTGCCTGAGAAGCTAAAAGTTTCCGCTCCAACTCCCTCGGTACAATGACGCGATCCACGATGTTCACCAAATTCCCCCCAAGGCTTATGTCACCTGCCAGGATGCGTGCTTTGAATGGCTCGGCTCTATCGTTCGCTGTACGAGCAAGTTCATAAACGAAGACCATACCGTTCGAGAGAACATCGAGCACGAATCGATCGTTCTGTCGGGAAACCATCACCGGACCTCGGTCGCCGTCCTGGAACTCGAAGCTCCAGGGCTGAATCTTCGGAAGAGCATGCCAGTCGAGCAATGCGAGGAGCATTTCGCGATTCTTGGGATCGAACAGCGCGGCTCGCTCCGCCTCGCTGAGACGATCGAACGCTTCGTTGGTCGGAATAAATAGCGTCCAATTCCCGGTGGGCTCTGCCTGAGCCCAGTCCTGTTTGCCGCCGCTCGCTTGGACCGCTGCGACGAACGTGGAAAATCTCCCGTCAGGTACGGATCGGAGCGCTTCGATCAGATTCGCTGGTGCCGACTCCTTAACGGCCATCTTGATCGACTCCTCCGTTCGTAGTTCTGGAGGCAAAAGAACTTTGTCGATCACGTGAATCATCCCGTTGCTGCACTTGATATCCGGCCGAACGACCTCTGCAGCCCCGACTTGGAATACTCTATCTCGGATCCCGATTGGTAAACGTTGACCATTTGCAGTGCGTGCCCACTGCGGTTCGTCGATGTTAGCGATCTCCATACTCGAAATTCGACCCGGCACGATATGATATGTCAAAATCCGGACCAATTGCTGTTTGTTTTCGGGCCTGAGCAGTGATGCTACCGTACCTTCGGGCAATGCCGCAAATGCCTCATCCGTGGGTGCAAAAACCGTGTAGGGGCCCGAACCCTTCAAGGTGTTTTTCAAGTCGGCGGCTTCGATGGCTGCGACCAACGTTTTGAAACGACCAGCACTGGCCGCTGTTTCCACGATATCCTCGGCGTGACAGTCGACCGACCATCCCACAAGGAAAATCAGTGCTAACGCACGCATCCCTTTGAATCTCATTATTTCACTTTCACTCTTTTGTTGACTTCTTTATTGCTCAAAGCTTTTACTAATAATAGAAGTATCTTGCAGTTCTTGCAACTGCGATGGGCTGCACCGTCATTCCATGTCGTCAACATCGCGGGTCGAGAGGTCGCGACACACGTCGTCAGATCCCTTTCCACAACTGGCGCGATTTCGGTTCGATTGTAAGTGTCGACTGAGACATCGTTTCTGTTCCCTGGACTGGAAGATGTCAACCGAATGTACCGGGTTGCTTCGACTCTTGCGCCGCGCCGGCGTCTCAGGCCGGCCACGATTGTTCCATACAGTGTAGCTTCAAGAGGGGCGGGCCAGCAGACAAACAGAACTGCAGCGTGAGTTCCCACTTCATGTGGTTTGCTCTTGGCTTGGCAACTCGCCACGCATCGCCCAACAGAGTTATCTCCTGGTCACCGAGGATGATTTTGCCAAGGCGGCTGGTGTGGCGAAGGTGATGGTGGATGGGTGATGTGAATGGTGGTGTGGGGAGGGTGCCGGGAAATGGGCATCCTTACCCGATTTATACGTTTTCTTAATTGGAGTCAGAAGTCTAACCCCACCATCTTTCGATAGATCAGTTCACGTCTGCGAATCTCATGACCGCAATTAACAAATTGAAGAGTAGCAGACTGTGGAGCCTCACCACAGAATTCAGCGTAGGGCGTCTTTGCAATAGCCCGGAGAATTTGGTCGCATGTGATACCTTTTTCAAGCTCCTCTCCCAACTCTTGCGCGACCGCATGTTGCAACTTTGCTAGATCGGATTTGCGTTTCAACGCAAATCCGATATTAAGAATTGAATCGAGAGGATGATCATAGGCCTCGAATTCGGCTACAACATCAGCGTCCTGCGATAAAAAAGTCTCAAGCTTCTTGGTGTCGGCTTTGTTCAGAGGCTTTACAAAGGCAGCGTGAGCCGTTTCCATCGCAAAGGCTTTCTTCCATTTATTGTTTACGATTCGCTTGAGAATGAACAAAGGGCCGTCGTAGAGCTCCTTCGGTTCCTGAAGTGAAGATCTAGGCTCGAAGTGCGCAGGAACCTCCGCGGAGACACGCCATACGCCAGCAGAATATGATCTAACCCAGTCGTTCTTTTTGACGCTCATGTAAAGTCTCTATTGGATAACGGCGGCGATCACCCATGTCGCCGCCAAAAAACAATGATTACAAAACCCGCGTGATCGGCGGCTCCCGTTCACCGCTTGGTTATCGGGCGTATTCAAGACGCTGGACGATCGTCATAACACTATCGGATTCGGCATACTTGGATTTAATGATGTACCTGCCGGATGGGAGGGTGATCGCGACTCTCGGCGCAGTATCACCAACAAACGTGCATGTGTCCATCAGTGTGTAGTCCGTCGATTGTGCGTCCCACTCAATCCGTTCGGCCCAATCGTCCATTTCGGATATAGCCCTGGCAAACGCAATCAATTGTTCGAGCGAACCCGCGCCAACCCAGCGAACAAACAATCCACCGTCTTTATCGGGCGACCAGTACATGTCGGACGGGTCATCGCCGAACACTATGATCGGTGTACCCCAAGGCTGGATGATCCCACAGTAGTCGTCAACAGAGCATGCAAGTGCGTACAACCCCGCGTCGGGTGTTGGTTCGTTGCCAAGCTCGCCGATCCAGCGGGGCACATCTTGTGTTGGTAGCAGCCTGACCCGAGGTACAATGATATCAGGTACCTGAGAGCCGATCCATCATTGGATGGAGTGATAGACTGTTTCGGTCCAAGCATCTTATATCGAGGGACGATGCGAGCATTCCCGATATCTTTGTTCCGGCAAGGAATTCTACTACGATTCGAACTTACCTAGTTCGAATCCTACCACCTCCACGTGTGTGGATCGGTGCCAGACCGAGCCATGCAAAACCCCAGCGTTTTGGCGACTCGCGCGACTCGAAAAACGACTCGATTTGGGGTGCGCGACGCGAAATACAACGCCGCAGGCGCCATGCACCGAGTTGCATGGGCGCTACAGAACTCCCAAGGAACTGGCCAGAAATGCGAAAAACCCTGGGAAAACCAGGGTTTTGCAGCGGAGAGGACAGGAACCGAACTTTTCGATGTTTTCCCAATGTTTTTGAAGAGTTCGAGAGATGGGGATAAATCGCTACGATCCCAAAAAACAATGCACCGAACGGGCAATCTTTTCTCTATTACGGAACAGTCGGAGCAGAGACATCACTAGACACTGGCTTGGGCTGCCGGGTTGTGGATGCCACGGACTGGGGATCGTATATTCGAGCTGGAAGTGTAATCGTGTCTCGTTCCCTCGACTTGATGTCGGCGACGATCTTCTCAAGATCATTGCCGAACTGTGCAGCCAATTCGCGTTTGATTCTTAGGATTTCATCATTGATAGGATCGGTCGTCATTTTTTAAGCTCCAAACAGTTCATCCGGCGAACAAATCGAAGGTGGGTTTTACTCGCGAAACGAGACTCCTCGGCGAGCTGAAGGTTTTTCGCATTCTACCAAAACACCGTCGACGAGTTCGTACCCCGCGACATAGTCGAAAAGCTGATGTAGAAGGCCAACCCTGTTTGGCAAGTGATCTTGGGACTGAGTCGCTACCCCGTTTTTCTTAACCACAGAACACACAGAACACACGGAAACGAATCCTCCCACCGGTATGTCATCTTTCCGTGTGTTCGGTGTGTTCCGTGGTTCCTCGCTATTGGCTGCGGGTTCCCGCGAACCGCGTGGAGCTATTTAGCCGGGTCGTTGTTGGGCTTGCTAGCAATTCCGCCACAAAGACCCATCGCCGGTCGAATGCAAAAAACCGTATGGCATCACCCAGGCACTATTTGCTAAAAACCACCCGGCGGGCAGTTCCTCTGGACGCGGACACCTACGGTTCGAAAACGGATTTTCGGGAGTGTATCAACGATGGATTCGAATTTCTTGCAAGGGAAAAACCCAAAAACCGCGATTCAAAAGACCGCTTTCCAAAAGCCTAGGCGTTGGGTGCTGACTTCGTTTGCGATCCTGTCTCTGTGCGGTGCCCTGGTCTCGACGAGCGGTTGCACCAATTTGCTCCGCACCCTTGTGGTCTTGACCCATGATCCCAACGTCAAACCCGAATACGATATCGTCAAAAAACGTGTCGCCCTGGTCACTACCGTCGATGGAATGTCCACCAAGGACGCCTCTGCGTTGGTGATGTCGAACGGTTTTAAAGCGCTGATCAAGTCCGAGCTGAAGAAGAAAGTGGTGTTTATCGATCAAGAAGAGGTCGATCGCGCCTTCAACGACCAGCCATTGGAATCGAAGAACTTCGCCGAAATCGCCTCCCAAACCGGTGCCGATTGCGTCATCTTCGTCGATATCAAAGACCTGAAACTCAAAAGGGACAAAACCCTCTACCAAGGCTCCTGCCAATGCGCCGTCAAGGTCTACGAGCCTGATGCTGGCAAATCGAGTGTCTACCAAGAAGAGATCAACGATCTGGTGCACCCCTCGGGAGGCAAGCCGATTACCGAGTGCACCGAGGCCCAGTTCCGCGGCCACTACCTGAGCTTGCTCGCCCGCCGTGCTTCACGCCTATTTTACAAATGGGATCCCAACGAGGATTACGCCCAGGATGCTGCTGCGGCGGCTCTCTAGGAATTACCATGGCTCTTTACATTCGATCGATTCTTGCAGTGATGTTGATTCTCGGAATTCGACTGCCCTTCGGGGATCAGGCGACCTCGGTTGCTCTTGGACAGAACCAAGAGTCGCCGCAGATCGAATTTCGAATCGATACGGATATCTACGGCGATGAATCCAAGCCGCCGATCCAGTCGACTCAGACGATGTTCCTTGCCACCAAAACGATCGAATGGGACGATACCCATCGCCGTTTGCTCCTGGTCGATTATCTGGACCGCTCCATCACTCTTGCCGATCTTCCCGCACAGCGGAAGTACCGATTGGCTATGAGCGAACTTTCCGAACGCTTAAGCCGTCTGCAAGCGCAGATGACAGCCCAGGAAAACGGAATATGGACCAGTTCGACTCCCCCCCGTTGGACCGATGGCGGGTTTTTCGAACTCGGTTGCGAGCGATCGGCCTACCGATTCAAAACCACCCCTCCAAAGGTCCAGGCGATGGCGACCCAGTATGCCGACTTTGCCGATTGGTCGGTCAAGATGCATGCGGTCAATCCACCCTACAAACCACCTTTGCTCAGAATGCAACTCAATGCTTACCTGAGGGCTCAAGGTGAATTGCCCACGGAGATTCGATTGACGGACCTGCGCTCCGACCCGAACCGTACGATCAGTTCCAGACCGGTCATCGCTCGACTGATTGTCCAAGACCAACTCACGGGTCAAGATTCCGATCGGGTCGGGGATTGGGAAGTCCTGGCCTCGACGCTCAAGACCGTCTCGGAGGTTGAATATTTCCAGCAAGCCAACTCGGGGCCTACGAACAAGCTTCTTCGGAGATAACCCTCCCTAAATGATCAATCGTGATCCTCCGCCTTATTCAATAGCTTTTGGATGTAGCTGTTGGGGAAAGGAGGCTCCTCGCCTCGAAGCTCGGCCAAAGCGTTTGCAGCGGCCCTCTGTTCGGCATCCTTCTTGCTTCGCCCCCAAGCCGAGGCGTATCGCTTGCCGGTGATCTCTGCGGCAACTTCGAAATACTTGCTGTGATCCGGACCGCTTTCTCCCACCAAACGGTAGACCGGTGAGCCCTTGCAACTTCCTTGGACCAGTTGCTGCAAAAGGGATTTGTAATTGCCAATGCTATGTCCTTCGGCCGCCAGACGAAGCTCGGCATCGAGAAATCGAAGGATAAACTTTCTGGCCTCCTCGAGCCCTGCGTCGAGAAACACTGCCGCAACAATCGCTTCGAAAACATCGCTCAAGAGGGACCGAGGCATCCCGCTTTTGAGCATCCCACGACCCACGATCAAGCATTCCTCAAGTCCGAGCGATTTGGAGACCTTCGCGCAAACCCGCCTCGAGACGACCACCGACTTGATCTTGGTCAGATCCCCTTCAAGGTATTCGGGATAAGACCGAAACACCTGCTCGCATACGACCATCCCTAAAATGGCGTCGCCGAGAAACTCCATCCGCTCATTCGAATCTGACCGACTCGATGCGACGCTCGCATGGGTCAGAGCCGATATCACGAGTTTAGGATCGTTGAATCGATAGCCGATCCGCTGTTGGCACAACTCGGATTTCTCTTCGACACTAAGGGCTTCTTCCGGCGAATCCGACTCTTTCATACAACCTATCCCGATTTTTAGGTCCCAAGGAGTCTAACGCGACAAGCCATCTTCGAAAAGTACCTACTTGTATTTTCGCAATTCAAGAACCGAGACTTCCGGCAAACAGCCGAGTCGAATCGGGTGAACCCCCGAGATCCCACGGCTGACATGCATGAGAGTAGGGGGCTGATGAAACACACCCGAGGCAAACCGGCTCCCGTACTTACTCGGCGCGATGACCGGACCGATCCACGGGAATCGGATCTGCCCCCCATGGGTATGGCCACAGAGCAATAGCGAGAGATCCTGTTTTTTCCCCCAAGCGAATTGGTCGGGGGAATGAGAGATCCCAAGTCGGAGCTCGTCGGCCTGGGCCTCGGCGGGCAAGAATCCTGGTGTCGTCTCACGGTGGAACCAAGGTCTTTCGTTGCCCAGGACCACGACCTGGCCGAGCGGCGTTTCCAAACGGTGGTCGCATTGCCCGCAATCGAGCCAACCGAGTTGGGTCATCATCCTTCGAACCGTGCTATCAAGGCCACAGGCTCGATCGTGATTACCTAGAACAAAAAGCCTTGGCATCGAATCTCCCAAATCTCCGAAGATCATCGGCAGACTCGGCAAGGCTTCGGGTTTATCGATGATATCCCCCGAGAGACACAGCAGGTGAATCCTCTGAGAGAGCAACCACTCAAGCGCATGGCGAAAGTACTCGGGAGGAATTTCTCCGGTCAAATGGATATCGGAAAGATGTCCTATTCTCAACCCTACCAAACCATCCGGGATTCGATCTAGCAGCAACAACTTGGTATTCGTTTCCAAATGCATCAATTGATTGCCGGGCAACTTCAAACTTTTTCGAGCATGTGAACCCACGAGCCATTGCGGGTTGCTTCGGTGCAGATGCTTGTCGATATCGGTCTGGACCGTTCTGTAGCGATCGCTCGCGGTGTGGAACTGAGGGCGGTGCAAAAGCCACATCGGGCCGGCGATGAGCCCGAATCCGATGGCAAACAAACTGTAGGTGTAGCTCCATGGCGATAGTCTCGAGAGCTCGCCGAAGCGCAACGGATCGTATGTGCCCTCGAAGGCCATCAAGAGCAAAGGCAAAATCAAGCAAACCAGGACGATCCCTTTTTCAATCGCTTTAATTGTCGCTCGATGAAGTCCTGTGGCATTGATGCGATTGAATAGCGAAACCCAGAATCCAATATGCCCGATGAGGAACAAGACCGGCACTATCCAACGAAAAAGAATCGACCAGTTCAAGTTGGCTACCGCTTTTGGATGATGGCTATCGACGTGGTCCCGATGCTGGATTCTCCTCGATGAGCAACTCGGTAACACCGAGGAGTTGGTCGAGATGAAAAGGTTTGTAGAGGATGGCTTTGCGATGCAGTCCAGCTTGCCGAGCCTTGACGATCGAGTGGCCTGGATCGTATCCAAAACCAGTCATCAATGCGATTGGGACATGATCGAGGATCTTTTGAAGCCTCAACATCAATTGGTATCCCGAATAGTCCGGTAGTTTGATGTCGGTGATGATCACATCGTACTTTTCGTCGGAACTGCGGACCATCGCAACGGCTTGGTCGCCGCTTTGGGCCGTCTCGACGATGCAACCATAGCGTTCGAGCAACGCATGGGCATCATTGCGTACACTCTCGTCGGAATCGACGACCAAGATTCTGCGACTGACGAGTTTCGCGTAGTGTTGGTTGAGTTCCCAATTGGAGGCTGGGTCGAGCGGGACGAGCGACTGGCCGATGCTTTGAATCGACTTTTTGATGCTGCGGGCTTTGCTCAAAACACTCCGTAGCTTTGCGACACTCTCGGGGTCGTGACCGATGTACTTCTCCATCAAAAAGACCGCATCGAGCAATAGATCGTCGAGGGGAAGCGAGACGGCTGCATGAATCGCATCGCAGCTTTGCTGAGCCGCATTGGTGCGCTGCGCAACGAGAAGCTCGAGAGTATTGAGCGATACGGCCACGTCCCGAGCGAAAATCTCAAGAAACTGCTGGTCGCTCTCGGAGAACGCCGCAAGCTTAGGACTCTCGACATTGATCGTACCGATGACGGCCTCGTGCAAGAGGATCGGGACGGTCAACGAACTTCGTGCCCCCTTGAAGGCCTCCAAGTACATCGGATCGCTAGAGGTGTCTTTGCATAAATAGCTGACCGCATTGGCAGCCACCCATCCGGTAACCCCATTGTTCGAAGCACTTGCCATGAGCCTGCGATCCGCTGCGGCTTGGTCGATCCCGACCGATAGCAATGGGATCAAATTTCCAGTGGATTGCTCGAGCAAGCGGATCTCGATGACATCGATGTTCAGAAGGTCTTGTGTGTAATGGCGGATGTTGTCTTTGAGCAGGTCGATTCTCTGCTCGACATCCATCGCGAAAATCTCATCGGGCTTTAAATCCGTCAGCCTCGCACCGGCCTGATGGATCGCCGCGAGCTTTTGCTCCTGGAGAACCTCGTCGGTGATGTCCCGGAGCGTCACGACGATCCGACTGTCGGTTGGATCCGAAACGCAAACTGCTTGTACCTGAAAATACGAAGGCTTGGCCGTCGTCTCGTTGGGCTCACGCTTGAGTGTCGCACGCGAAACTTGATGCTGCTTGAGGCATGCCTCTAAGGGACATACGCCAGGACTCTGGACTTCAGGGTATCCGAGCGCACTGTAGAAATCTTCCCCAACCCGATCGACTCGGCCGAACCAGTCATTGAACCATTGGTTCGCCCAAACAATCGTCCGCGATGGAGCCAACACGGCGACCCCCTCGGGCAATCGGTTCAGTATTTCGTGGGATGCAATCCCGGCCAAATTGATATCTGCCACACCTATCTCCAGGCTCCCGGTTGGCTTGTTACCGGCTCGATATTGACCGCCTCTTGTAGGGGCTCTCCAAGGGGCTCCTTGGCGGTTTCCAAACACGGACTTTTTCTAATCGCTCTACCTAATAATATAGGCTATGGAGAGTCGGGAGCAACCGCGATAGGAAAAACCGTGTCTATAAATACTCTCGAAGCCCAAGTTCCTGGAGTTGCTTGACCACCTCGCGAACCCTCTCTTCCTCGTGCTTGGGAGCCACCAATGTCGCATCTTTGGTGTGCACGACGATCACGTCTTGCATCCCGATCGTTACGACCAAATGGTTCGACTCCGTGCGTACGATCAGGTTCTTGGAATCGATCCCCAAAAAAGGCCCCTCGACGGTATTTCCATGAGCATCGGGCTTGAGCAACCGGGACATCGCTTGCCAACTCCCGACGTCGTCCCACTGAAAAGGTGCTTCGATCACAGCCACTTTGGGATGCCTCTCCATGACCGCATAATCGATGGATTTGCCTTGAATCGCTTCGAAATGCTCGACAAACTCCTTCCGGAAATTCGGAGTCCCAATCGCCTGGCCGATTTTTTCGATGTGTTTGAACATCTCGGGTTCATAGGATCGCAGTGCCTGGAGTATGGTTTTTGCCGACCACAGGAATATCCCGCTGTTCCAATAAAAAGTCCCTGCCTGAAAGAACTCCTCGGCCAACTCTTTTTTGGGCTTTTCTCGAAACCGCTGCACCTCAAAGGCTGCTACCCCGTCGGCGCCGACCAACGCTTCCCCTCGCTCGATGTAGCCGAAACTCTCGGCCGCATAGGAAGGTCGGATCCCAAAGGTCACGATCCGCTCGGGGTCCTGCTCGATGAGCCGCAAGCCGGCCTGGATAGCTCGGTGGAACTCGCTCTTAGGCTCAATCACATGGTCCGAAGGCATGACGATCATCATGCCGTCTCTGTCAGCAGCTTGGACCAAGGATGCTGCGACTCCAATACAAGGTGCGGTGTCCCGTTTGACAGGTTCGCCAATGATGTGCTCGATCGGTAGGTCGGGCAACTGTGCGACGACCGCCTCGACCAACTGAGCGTTGGTAGCGACCAACACATGCTGACTCGATACCAATCCTGAAAGCCGATCGAAGGTCGTCTGAAGCATCGAGCGAGGACTGCCGATCTTCAAAAGCTGCTTGGGTACCTCTTGCCTGCTAGCTGGCCAAAATCGTGTGCCAGATCCCCCAGCCATAATCACCGCGTGCAAAGTCATCTTATTGAATCCATTCCAAAATCAAGTAAAAAACGTATCCGATTGGATCCTAACGGACTGTTGAAACCTAGCTTGAACCTCCTGCTCGTCCCAAGCCCACATGGGGTGGATCTCGACCGAGCAACCTTCATCGAGCTCAACCCCAGCACTCTGGAGCCATCGGCGATGCAGGTCCACCAAGGCCGCTTTGCACGTCTCTGGCGTATCGCTGGCCGATCCTGTCGCGTTCTTGACCGGTGCGAACGATTCTGAAGCCAACGACTCAACCACCAAAGACTTGCTCGCAGCCGGCAACAAATCAAACACGAATCGCTCAAGCTTGATCGCATTAGGTTGTTCCGGAACGTGGGCTCTTCCGAACTCATCGACGTATCCGACCATCTTGTGCGCGCGATGAAACGGTAAAGCTTGTGCGCTGTGTCGGCACTGCTCAAGGAAGTCGACATCGAATACATGCACGGCGATGTTCCCTGCCCAAAGCTTCAACGAACCATCGGGGTTGGTTTGCTTGGCGACCTGCTCAGGCAAATCGCTATACTCGATGATCTGAGTTTTACCCTCAAGCTTGACCACGTTGCCAACCTTCTCGGTCGCAAACCGTTTTTCGACAACCTGCGTGGTCGCTTGGGATCCGGCCAATCGATGCAAACCGATAAGCAAGGGGTCGCACGCACGGACTAGGGGATTGTCGACCTGCGCATAAAACAAATGCTTGATGCCACGCTGCTCGGCACGCTCTAACCAACCGGTTTTCGCCAATGCCCGGACAATCCCTCCGTGGCCGTCTGGACTCAATGCGATGCTTGAGGTCGATTCCATCAGGATCCGACCCGTCTTGGCATCCACCGCAGGCATAGTGCCTTGCTGAAAAATCATCAACTCTTGATCGCTGAGACCTAAGTTCCCTCGCTTGGCAAAGTACTCTCGTGTCGGACCATCGGTCGATGGACCGGTCATGATGAGCAACGGAATCGATACGCCAAACTTCTTCATCGCCCCGCGCAGAGAGTCGACATGCATCTGAAAGAGCGTACGACCCGATACCGGACCAATCGAATACATCCCCTTGGGCTGATCAAATCCCAATCGTGTTCCCTGACCACCAGCGACCAGGACCATCGCAACCTCACCGGCGGAAATCGCCCGCGACCCTTCCGAGTTCGCCTCGGCAAGCAACTGCGGTGTTCGGTCAGAGAGCCGAACCGCATCGGGAGGTTCGGCCAAGTAAGCCAACTGGCTCGAACCGCAAACGGATTGACCCGAACCCAACTCTGAGCCACCCTGAGGCCCAGGCGATGAGCCGAACTCACGCCTGAGACCTTCAAAATCGATCTGAGAAATCTGCTCGTAGAGCCCTTGGCGCTGGGACTCATCCAGGTCATCCCAGTGCGAGAGCAAATAGCGATGCTCCGGAGGGCACAACGAGCCAAGTGTCTGGAGCCTTAGATCCCGCTGAGACATCGTTACTTGACGTCGAGCAATTCGACTTCGAATACCAACAACTCGTTAGGCCCAATGTCAGCCCCAGCACCACGCTCGCCATAAGCCAGCCCGGGCGGAATGAACAACTTCCACTTGTCCCCTACCTTCATCCGCTGCAACGCCTCGGTCCATCCTGGAATCACTCCATTGACCGGAAATTCAATAGGCTCTCCACGGGCAATCGAACTATCGAAGACCTTGCCATTGAGCAACTTGCCTTCGTAGTGAACCTTCACCGTACTTGTCAACGTCGGGGTCTTGCCCTTACCAGCCTGAAGCGAAAGGTATTGAAGGCCGGACTTGGTCGTCTGTACCCCCTCTTTGTCCTTGTTGGCCTTGAGATATTCATTAGCCTTCTCAAGGTTCTTGCGGCTCTTGTCGATCATCCTTGCCTTGACCCGCTCCTGCAATCCAGTCATCGCCTGTTGGATCTGCTGCTCGGTCAGCTTGCCCTTTTCCGCTAGCCCATCGGTAAATCCAAGCATCAATTCCTGAATGTCAAAGTCCTCAAGACCCAGGCCGCTCGAGGCCATGTCCTTACCCACTTGAAACCCTAATGCATAGCTTTTGGGATCTTTCAAACCGGTGTCTCCTTGAGCTGGCACGATGACCTTGGGTGTTTCTTGAGCAACAACAAAATGCGAAGCACTGACGAAAAATAAAGCTGCAAACGATCCGAGCACACTGGCTCGAATCATGCGGGCTTGATTGCGATTCAAAAGAATGACTTGCATGGTTTCCTTCCACCGATGGATTACAATGGCTCGGGCCGCGTCCCATGTTCTGGAAAACCCGCGATTCCCTGAAATAAAAGACTAGCCGACTAAGCCCATTTTTTATAGACCATTCCTATCAAAATCAGCTCGATAAGCCACCGAAAGGCATTGAAACTGTGAAGGCTCTCCTACTGACCGAAGTAAAAAAACTCCAAGTCGTCGAATTGCCCGATCCGACCTGCGGACCGGGCGACCTACTGGTCCGAGTCAAAGCATGCGGCATCTGCGGCAGCGATATCCACGGTTTTGACGGTAGCTCCGGACGACGCATCCCCCCCCTGGTCATGGGACACGAAGCCGCAGGGATCGTCCAAGCCGTCGGCCAAGACGTTCGAGGCTTCCGTGTCGGTGACCGCGTCACCTTCGACTCGACCGTCTCGTGCGGTTCTTGCCACTACTGCCGAAAAGGCTCTATCAACCTCTGCGAAAACCGCCAAGTCCTAGGCGTCTCGTGCAACGAATTTCGACGACAAGGTGCCTGATCGGCGGGTCGGTCGTCGTCGTCGGTGCAGGTATGATCGGACTGCTGTGCATCCAAACCCTCCAAATTGCAGGCTTCTCCAAAATCATCGCCGTCGATCTCGAAGACGAAAAACTCCAACTCGCCAAAACCCTAGGCGCAACGCATACCGTCAACGCGCGGACCGAGGACCCCGTAAACGCAGTCCTCCACTGGACCAATCAACGCGGAGCCGATGCGGCCATGGAAGTCGTCGGAGCTAACAAACCCGTTAGCACGTGCTTCCAAGTCGTGCGAAGAGGCGGGTCGGTCACCCTCGTCGGAAACCTCACTCCAAGCGTCGAACTGCCCCTCCAGACCGTCGTCACCCGAGAACTCTCCATCTACGGTTCCTGCGCCTCCAACGGCGAAATCCCCCAATGCATCGAACTGCTCGCCTCGGGTGCAATCCAAGTCGCGCCACTGATCACCGCAACGACCGACCTAGAAAATACACCCAATTGGTTCGATCGACTCTACGCCGGCGAAAAAGGAGCCATGAAGGTCATCGTCACACCATGATCGAACCGGGAGCATAAGCTCAGTTCTAACCCGCCAAAAGCTTGGCGCCCCGCTTGGCCTCGCACGCAGATACCACTCTCGATACAACCGCATCGGCCTGCTCACCCTTGAGCGTCTCGCTGTCGCTCTGGATGGTCAAAGTCAGTAGCACGCGCTTCTTACCCTGGCCATCTCGCTTGGTGTCCCGGTAAATCTCTCGAAACACCACCTCTTTACAAAGCTCTCCGGCCGACTCCTCTATCGTCGAAAGAATCTGCCCCCACAAAACTCCCTCCTCGACGATAAAGTTCAAGTCCCGGAGAATGGCCGGATAAGGGCTCAACGTCCGAAGCTTCGGCACCGATCGGGCCGAGGCGAGCAAGAGGTCCAAGTCCAATTCACCAAGCGCCACAGGACCGTCGATCTTATTGGCCTGAGCCAGCAAGCGACTCAAGGATCCAACCCAAGCGATCATCGAGCCTTGAAGGAACCAAGCGACCGAACTCCCCTTGTCCAAGAAATCAAAATCGACCATTCGCTCCTCGAGCACAGGACCCTCCTGGCCCCAAACCCGATCGATCATCTCCTCGAAAACCCCACGCACAAGCCGAGGCTCCGACTCGGCAATGCAACCAAAATTGTACTGCTCCTTAGGAAGCGGATCGCCGCGAAGCGGTTCCGTTTGAGACAAGTAAACATTCGCCGTCTCGAACAAACGCACGTCGCGGTTCGACTGCGATTGGTTGTGAAGCCTCGCTGCGATCAAACTCGGAATCAATGAACGCCGCAAATGGCTAGCACCCTCGAGCAACGGCACGGAGGTCCCAAGCGGATCTTGAAGCGTCCAGGGCGAAATCCGATCGATGGACGATTTGCCAATCAAACTCGGATTGAGTGTTTCGCTAAACCCCGACGCGCAAGCGATCGAGCGAACCGTATGCATCATGGTGTCCTTCGGACGAGCCGCCGAGGCGACCATCGGAACCATCGCATCCTCGGGAATCGCTTCGTAACCATGCACCCTGGCTATCTCTTCGATCAAGTCGATCTCGCGGGTCAGATCCTGACGAAACGACGGCGGAAGCGCCACCAGAGAGTCCTGTTGGGTCTCGAGCGAACAACCGAGCCGACTGAGGATGTCCTGACTCCGCTCCCAAGGCACCTCGATCCCAAGCACCCGAGTGATCTTAGAACGCCTCAGCGAAATTCTCGATGACACCTTCGACTCCGCACCGGTGTCGATCCATCCATCGAGCAATTGACCACCAGCGAACTGAAGGATCCATTGGCAACAACGCCGCGATGCGAAATCCAATCCCTGCGGATCGATGCGACGCTCGAAACGATGCGAAGAAGGGGAATGCAACTTGAGCTTTCGCGCCGTCCTGCGAATCGCCATTGGCTCAAAGGATGCCGCTTCGATCAGCAAATCAACCGTCGTTTCGGAAACCTCACTGTCCGAGCCACCCATCACCCCACCGAGCGCCAAGGCCGACTTGCTATCCCCGATGACGACCATCTGAGGGTCAAGCACGTAGCTTCGATGATCGATCGCTTTGAAACTCTCTTTCTGAGTCGCAGGTCGAACCATGATCCGATTCGAGGCAATTCGATTCAAATCGAAAGCATGCAAAGGCTGCCCGCACTCCATCATCACGTAGTTGGTCGCATCGACGACATTGTTGATCGGTCGGATCCCAATCGTTCGCAACCGCTTGGCAAACCACTCAGGACTAGGACCGATCTTGACCCCGCGAATCACCCGCGCGGTGTACCTAGGACAAGCCTCCGGAAAAAGATTCTCGACCTCAAGCACCTCATGCACCGATTGCTTGCTCGTAGGTAAATCCACCGCCGGTATCTTCAACCCAAGCGAATACAAAACGGCCGCCTCGCGCGCAATTCCAATATGCCCCAGACAGTCTGCACGGTTGCTCGTGACCTCCAGATCGATCACCGGCACACCTTCGACCCACTCGGTGCTCTCATGGTTGAGCCCCGACAACGCCCAGCGATCCACGACCTGGTCGATCGGCGCATCGAGCGTTACATAATCAGCGAGCCATTCCCAAGATATCAACATGTCTCAACCCGCTTAGCCATCAGGTAGCAAACTGGCGCAAGAAACGAACATCACTGCGGTACAAGTCCCGAATATCGGTTATCCCAAAGCGTCGCATGCACAAGCGTTCGACCCCTAAGCCGAAGGCAAAGCCCGACCAAACCTCGGGGTCGATCCCTACGGCTTGAAACACATTTGGATCGACCATCCCCGCTCCCCCAAACTCGATCCATTGCCCATTCCACCAATAATCGACCTCGACGCTCGGTTCGGTGAAAGGAAAAAACGAGGGACGGAACCGTATGTTGACATCGCCACCGAGATAGCTCGTTGCGAACAATCGCAAAACACTCTTGAGCTGCGCCATCGTCACGTTGCGATCGACCCACAAACCCTCCATTTGATGGAACATGGGAAAGTGCGTCGCGTCAGGCGCATCGGGACGGTATACCCTACCGAGCGATATGATCCGCAACGGGAGTGATTGTGTCTCCATAACCCGAATCTGGACCGTACTGGTCTGGCTGCGAAGCAACCGCGCCGGTTGGGTCGTCTGGGCTGCTGGATCCGAGGATTTGGCGGTCGCCAAATAGAAATTATCCAAGGGATCTCGCGCCGGATGGTCCTCGGGAATGTTCAAAGCCACGAAATTATGCCAAGGATCCTCAATCTCTGGACCCTCGGTCACATTGAACCCCAAGCGGCCCATGATCTCCTTGAGATGCTCGAGCGATTGGGTGATCGGATGGATCGTCCCCAATCTGGGTCGAAGCCCAGGAAGCGTCGGATCAAGGACCGGTCCGGAGGATTCTTGCTGGCTCGAACAACCAAGCCGCTGGGCGGCTTGGGACAACGCGGCTTCGATTCCATCGCGAACCTCGTTAAATCGCTTGCCCGCTGCAGGCTTGTCCTTGACCTCAATGCCCGCGAGCATCTTCTGAACCGACTTGAGTGCGCCACTTTTGGCGCCGGTGTATTTGACCCTAAGCTGCTCGAGGGCCTCGGCACTATCGACGGTCTCTAAACATGCTCGAGCCTCGCCGAGCATGCTGTCTAATGCAGTGAGAAATTGATCCAGCGCCATAGAGTCCGCCGGTGGTACTAAGCCGTTTTCTTGGCCAAAGCTGCCCGGACGGCCACGACGACGACCTCAAAGCCGCTCGGATCATGGATCGCCATCTCGGAGAGCTGCTTGCGATCGAGCTCGATATTGGCCAAGTTCAGACCGTTGATGAATTGGCTGTAGCGGATGCCATGCAGACGAGCCGCTGCGTTGAGTCGGGTAATCCACAGGCGGCGGAAGTCGCGGCGACGACGTCGTCGGTCACGGTACGCAAACCGACCTGCTCGCACCAAGTTTTCTTTGGCAGTCCTGTAAAGCCTGCGTCGGCCACCGACGTATCCCTCGGCGCGTTGGAACATCCGCCTTTTGGCCTGACGGCGTGCTGAACCCTTACGTGTTCTCATCGAAAATCTCTATCCGATCGATTGGAGCCGCTCAGGTCACCGCACTTGGTCTTTCTGTTCTAGAGAAGACCCCCCCGCCGGCCTGACGGGAACGATGCGCGGTTGTTAACACCCAGAGGCTTGGTGCTTGGAAAAGGCCGTTAGTAACTGTTGCCGCGCAAGGCATCGACGATCGCGCGGGTCATGCTCGGCTCGAGCACTCGGGTGCCTCGCAACTGACGAATCTTCTTGGCAGGCTTGCTGATCGCCAAGTGGCTCGTTCCGCACTTGCGATGCTTAACCTTGCCAGATGCCGTCAGGCGAAAGCGTTTCTTGGTCGACTTGTGTGTTTTCTGTTTGGTCATGACGAAACGAACCTGTTGGCTTAGTTTGAACCGTTTGGCTGCTTGGTTACCGTGGAAATGCTCGAAATCGCCACGATGCCTGGGAATCCAGGACCACACCGAGCGACAAACCCTGCGGGGGCAAAAGTGTAACGGGAATCGGGGGAAGATCCAAGGGGAAAAAAGGGAAAGCCGAGGATCTTCTAGCGTTTCGGGAGCGGGGGCTCGAGACCTCCGCCTGCCCTTCAGGCAGCATTCTGAAACTCCGCTTCGTTGCCCGGCTGGGCCGAATCGTGCTTGGTGTCGAATCTGCGCCGTACTTTATGCCTGAAAATCAGTAAAAACCGGGACCACCGCGAATGCCTCGTCGGCTTGGGATCAAACACCGCACCCAAAGGACCCGCGAGGATCGCTGGCAAAAGGACCAATTCGGCGATCACCCCTGCGATCAAAATGGTCAGCATCAACCAGCCAAATCGCTGGGTCGGGGTAAATGTACTAAAGGCAAAGACCGACAGACCGAGCCCACTGATGCAGGCGGCTTGCAAAGTCGGTGTTCCGCATTGACGGTACGAGGCGATGATCGCCGCCCGACGGTCTTGAAGCTGAGTGACGTTGACTCGGAACCAGGACAGGAAGTGAATGGTGTCGTCGACGGCCACTCCCAATGCGATGCTGGCTGTCATCATCGAACCGATGTCGATCGCAATGCCCATCCACCCCATGAGCCCAAAAATGAAAACCACCGGAACGATGTTCGGAATCATCGCGACCATCCCAGCACGGAAACTTCGTGAAACGAAGATCATCAATGGGGTAATGGTCAAAAACGACCAAAGGGTGCTTTCCATCAAACTGGTCAAAAGCGCACGCTGGGCTTTATAAACAATCGGAACGACCCCGGTGAAAACCGACGAGACCCATTGCTTGGGTTGCAAAGGATCGGGACTCTCCAAGTCGATAATTTTGCTCAACGCTGTCTCGAGCGTGCGGACTTCGTTGTTCGAAAAAGCCCCAGCCAAAACGATCGCGTCGTAGTCCTCGAGCTCCTGGAGCTGCACCAATGGCATCGCTTTGGAATCGATGCTCGCTCGAGCGACCTTGAGCCTGGCATTCTTGAGTAGATTGGAAATCTCGTCGGCTCGTGCTTTTCCAGCCGAAATGGCCTGCCCGGACTCCCCGTCTGGAACCTCCGGATCCCAAAGAATCACTTTTTTGCCGACAAATTTGGTGTCGCCACTCCAAGCCGATAGCCGCCGAAGGATCTGCACTCGATCACCTTGGGCCTGCAAAACCGGCTTGACCACGTCATGGAGCTCATGGACGAACTGACCGTAATCGACCCCGGCAAACGCCGCGACCCTGAGGCTGATCCGCCAAAGTTCATTGCCCGTCTCCTGGTCGACCCGCAAGAACCCGGACTTCATGAAGTCCTCACGCTTGGATTCCAGCGTCGAATTGTAGACGCTCCGCTCGATCATTTTCTTGGTGCTCGATCCATTCGTCGGAAGCGAAGGGGCAAAGGTCGCCGCAGAAAGGCTTCGGCCTACCCAACCCAAGGAGTCTTCTCCGAACCGCTTCTGGATCGCTTCCTGTACCCTGAGCGTCGTCTCCATGCGCTCAAGGAAATTCAGCTTGCCGATCTCCTCAGGCGTGACTTCTTCAGAACTCGCGCCCCCCGATGGAGTGTTGGCCGCCAAACTTCCTCGGTCGAACTCAAGAACAATCTCCATGGGAACAAGCTTGCCGAGATGATTCTCAAGCCAACGGTAGTCCTTGAGAATACGAGCCTGGGAGTCGAACAATTCGAGCAGATCGATGCTCGTGCGAATCCTCAAAAGACCAAGTCCGACGGCACCGCAGAAGACAAAACTCGCTATCGCAACGCCCACGTGATTGCGGACGATGAAACCCGAAAAAGCACCCCAAAAACGCTCGCTGAAACTTTCACTGCCCCCAGATTGACTCTGAAGCAAGCCCTTCGAAGCAGCCTTGGCCTGCGCTTCCTCGGGAGTCAACTCCCAACGCTTGGCATAACCGATCAAATGCAAAGCCGCCGGAAGAATCAAAAACAATACCACGTTGAGAATCATCACCCCGGAGGCAGAGTACAAACCGAACTTGCGGATCGGCACCAATTCGCTCGAACAGAGTGAGAGCAACCCAAAGGCCGTCGTCAACGAACACAATACCGCGGGCTTCAACGCATGGATCACCGCTCGCTCGGTGGACCCCTTGAGGCCACCCTCTTGGACCGCGTCGCGGTAGTAGTTGATAAAGTGCACCGCTCCGGAAATCGCCAATACGTAAACCAACGAGGGCATCGACAGAACAATCGCATCGACCGTCTCGCCCGTCGCCCATATCATCCCCAAGGCCGCCGCAGCACTGGTGACCGAGCAAAGAAAAACAATCCACGTCAGAACTAAGCTCCGAAGCGACCACCAAGCCAAAAACAATCCAAGAATCCCCGAGAAGCCCGCCAAGCGAACCAGTGTCCGCTCCCCCTCTTCGTCGATCGATACGTTATCCACCGGCGGACCACCAAGATGGAGATCCGCATCGGGAACCCCAGCTCGCTCGATCAGACGCCGTAAAACCCCTGGCGGAATGTTCGGACGGAATATCCGCATCTGACCCTTGCCAAGAACCGGCTTGAGCTTCCCAGATGTCGTCGGATCCAACGAAACAATCACGCAAGTCTGCCGACCATCAGGTCCGAGGACCGCTCCCTTGAGCCGCTCGACGGCCTCCTCGGCACCCAAAGCATGCTGGCCTTGAGTCAACTGATCCAAAAAAGATCGACCCGATTGGGCCGCCTTGAAGTATTTCTTTGCCTCGACCGCATCGATATCCGCAGGATCGACATGCTCGGGGGTGACCAACCCAATCAACTTGGCAATCCTCGGGTCGTCCTGCGTAGGATCCGATGGGTCCTGACCCAACTGACATCCCTCCCAACTGACGATGATGAACTGGTCGGACGGAAAGTTTTTCCGAAACCGCGCCAACTCGTCCGTCTCGCGATAGGACTTGGGCAACCAGTCCTCCACCTTATTGACGTTGCTCTGTACCGCTTGGCCCGCACCGTAATAAGCAAAAGGGACACAAGCTAGACTAACAAGGAGGACCAGCCATCCCCATCGATCGTAGAACGTTTTGCCGTTGCTAGAGTAGTTCTGCACTTCGTAGCCTACTTGGATGTCGCCTACTAGGAGGTCGCCTACGGGAAGGTCATCTGATGGAACTCTTGACGGCTACAGGTTGCTTGCGAACGCAAGAACTTGGCTGGTTTGTGACTCTGCGTTGAGGCCCCAGATCAGCCGACGAGGGAATCGAGTTTACAAAACCCAAAGCGATTTCCATAGTTTGAAAATCGGCAAAGGGGGACTTTTTCCCAAAGTGGGCAGTTTTAGGGGCATAAGGCAAAATCTACCGATTGCCCCCCTGAAGGACCTTTTAACTTCGTCCGAACCCCGGTTCCATCGGCTCGGCGATCCGCCAAAGTCAAGTAAAACCAACCCACCCGCTCCCCCTTCCAATCCAAAACAGCATTAGCAAGACTTTTTCACAACCTCTATTGAAAAAATCCCCGCCAAATCTGATTCTCCCGTTGGGATTGCTTGTTGAAATTCAGTCTCAATTAAGATAAGCTTGAGTGTCGATCGTGATTCGGGATTGATTGTCCCACCCAACATCGAGAATCCACCCCCCCGCCATGGCTCTCTACCAATCTCCACAAGCCGTTCCCGTCGAGTTCCTTGCCCCGGAAACCGAAGGGGTGGTCGTCGACCTTTGCGGGGAAGAAAAAAACCTCCACCGACTCGAAGAACTCGGCATCCGTTGCGGTTGCAAGATCCGTATGCTGTGCCCCGGTGAAACATGCCTGCTTGCGATCGAAGGCAAAAAAATGTGCCTCCGTCTGGGCTCTACCGCCGAAATCCTCGTCCAACCCCTGACACCCTAAACCCCTTCCCCCTGCCCAACTCTAAATCCGACCCCGCCATCAGGCCTCTCCCATGGTCTCGATCACTCTGAATGATTTGCAGGAAGGCCAATACGGGACCATTCTCGACGTCGAAGGAAACGATGCACTCGCCGCTAGACTCCTTGAAATGGGTCTAATCCCCGGAGAAGTTGTCGAAATGATCGGACAGGCCCCTATGGGCGATCCGGTCGAGTTCTCCGTCGTCGGCTACCGCTTGAGCCTCAGACGAATCGAAGCCCGACGCGTTCGCATCGAACGGACCTAAAAGAGGATCGATCGTATGGCCAACCGCGCATCTTCCGATCGCCCCGCGACCGTCGCCCTGATCGGAAACCCGAACACAGGCAAAAGTAGTCTTTTTAATGCTCTTTGCGGTGGCCAAGCCCGAGTCGGAAACTACCCGGGGGTGACCGTCGAGCACAAAACCGCTCGGATGCCCTTAGCCTGCTCGACTTTCAAATCGATCGAACTGGTCGATTTGCCTGGCACCTATTCGCTCAGCGCCCGGTCGGCCGACGAGGCCGTCTCGGTCGAGGTCCTCTGCGGCGAAATGCCTTCGGTGGCCAAGCCCGATGCAGTCATCGTGATCCTCGATGCGACCAATCTGGAACGCAATCTGTATCTGCTGAGCCAAGTTCTCGAATTGCAGCTCCCAACCCTGGTGGCTCTGAACATGTGGGATCGGCTCGGGAAAGAAGGCATGAAGCTCGACGCTCAAAAACTCTCCGAGTCGTTAGGGGTTCGCGTGGTGTGCACGAGCGCCTCGAAACGCTTCGGGATCGCCGAAGTCCAATCGGCATTGCTCGAAATCCTGGAGAAAGCCAACAGTACCGATTCCCGAGGAGTCCTCGAACGCAGCGCTCTGGCCTCGGCTTCGTTTCCAAAGGCCTTCCTCGAGTCGGTCGACGAACTAGAGGATTGGTTCGGTGCGCAAGGATGCCCCTTGGAGCGATTTCAGATCGAACGCCTCCTGATCGACGATTCCCAGGCACACTCCTATCGGGTCATTCCCAAGAGGATCTCCTCGGAGGTCGCTCAACGCATCGCCACGACACGGGAGCATCTGGCCACACAAGGCGTATCGATCCCGCTTTTTGAAACCCGCGCACGTTACGGATGGATCAAGCAACGCGTCGTTGGTGTCGTTGAACGCCAAGTTCGCGAGCGACGGGTATCGACCAGCGATCGGATCGATCGATGGCTGACGCATCGCTGGATGGGATTGCTGTTCTTCATCGCCCTGATGTTTTTGATCTTCCAGTCGATCACCGCCTTTGCATCCTGGCCGATGGATGGGATCAGCTTTGGGACCCAATGGGTTGGCCAGAGGGTCGAAGGGATGATGGCACCGGGCCCTTTGCGCAGCCTCTTGGTCGACGGCATCATCGCCGGCGTAGGAGCCGTCTTGGTTTTCTTGCCTCAGATCGCAATCCTGTTTTTCTTTATCGCGGTGCTCGAGGACTGCGGATACATGTCCAGAGCCGCTTTTATGATGGACAAATTCATGTCTGCGCTGGGGATGAGCGGTAAGTCCTTTCTGCCGTTGATGTCTTCGTTTGCTTGCGCGATCCCAGGAATCATGGCAACACGAACCATCGAAAACCGAAGGGATCGCATGGTGACCTTGCTGATCGCCCCATTGATGAGCTGCTCGGCCCGCTGGCCTGTATATGTGTTGATGGTCAGCGCGTTTGTTCCCAAGCAAGCGGTCCTGGGCGGATGGGTCTCGGTCCAAGGTGCCGTGTTGTTTGCCATGATGTGCATCGGTGCCCTGGTCGCTATCCCGGTCGCTTGGCTTCTGAAACGATTCGTATTTCCAGGCGCACCCTCGACGTTCATCATGGAGCTGTCGAGTTACAAATGGCCCAGTTTCCGCGTCGTTGCCATGCGAGTCTGGGAACGGGTCCTGTCCTTCATCGCTCGGGCTGGTAGCTTGATCTTCGTGACCTCTGTTCTCGTCTGGGCCGCTGCCTATTTCCCCGGCGATCATAGCCTGCTGGACCAAGCCACCGCTAGGCTCGAAGCCGAACAAGCCGATCCGAATGCCGACGAAGCCAAAACCCAAGCTTGGACTTCCCAGATCAATCAACTCAAGAGCGATTTGATCTCCAAAAGCTACCTGGGCATGGCAGGTCAGTGGATCGAACCGATCGTCCGCCCGTTGGGCTGGGACGGCAAGATCGGTGTGGCTGTCCTGGCCTCCTTCCCTGCCCGGGAAGTCATCGTCGCGACGCTCGGAACGATCTACTCACTCGGTGGTGGTCAGGACGAAACGAGCCAAGGGCTAGCCGAGAACCTTCGGAGTGCGACCTGGCCCGACGGACGCCCGGTCTACAACCTGGCGACGGCCTGCTCGATCATGGTTTTCTTCGCCCTGTGCGCTCAGTGCGTTTCGACCCTCGTGACGATTCGACGCGAAACGAACTCCTGGCGCTGGCCAATTTTCTCCTTTGTCTACATGACGACACTGGCCTACCTAGGAGCTTGGATCGTCTACAACCTGATGCGTTTTTGGCTAGACCCATGATCACCCATGCGACGCATTTCCCCGAGTTCCGATGGCTCTTAGGGGCCCACGGTTGCGCTACGGTCTGCACACGGATCCTGTTCTTCTGGGCTCCCTATGCGCTGGTCAAGTCCTTTCCTAGTGAACCGCTGTACCTGGGTCTTCTGGGTTTAGTACAAGCCATCCCGGCGCTTAGCCTAGCGATCTTAGGCGGGCATCTTGCGGACTTTCTCGATCGGCGAAACCTCTTGAGAGCCTCGTACATGCTGCAGTGGCTCTGCGCGCTTGGGATGGTCGACTCGGTCTACACCGAAGGTTGGGCCAAACTCACGGTGCTGATGGTTTGCATGTTCTTTTTGGGGGTAGCACGCGGCTTTGCCGACCCGACGATGCCTAGCCTCGAAGCGCAGATCGTTCCGCGCACAGCAGCCTTAAGCGCCGCGACTTGGACGACCATCGTCTGGCATGCATGCGCCGTGTTCGCCCCGCTGCTTGCCGGAGGACTGATCCAATTCGCAGGAAACCTTGCCCCCTTTGCGGCCGCCTTGATCTTCTCAAGTTGCTCGATCGCGATGGTCACTTCGATCTCGCCGAAACCCCGGCCGGCTCGCGCTGAGGTCGAACCCTTTGGACAAGCCATCACGGCCGGCTGGCGCTTCGTGATGAAACGACGGATTCTCTGGAACTCGATGGCGCTGGATCTCTTCGCGGTCCTCTTCGGCGGAGCGATCGCGATGCTCCCGATGTATGCCGACCAAATCCTTCACACCGGTCCGGTCGGACTGGGGGTTCTCAACGCCTCGCCTATGCTCGGCGCGCTTGTCTGCTCGATCGCTTGTATCCGATTTCCACCCCGAGCCCATGCAGGAAAAATCCTTCTGGTGAGCATCTTTGGCTTCGGCTTGTGCATGATCGTCTTTGCCCTATCTCGCAGCTTGATCCTATCGGTCATCGCCCTGTTTCTTAGCGGTGTTCTCGATGGGGTCAGTGTCGTGATACGCAAGTCCATTCTCAGGCTCTACTCGCCTGACGGGATGCGAGGGCGAATCGCCGCTGTCAACTCCGTTTTCATCGGAGCTTCCAACGAACTCGGGGAACTCGAAAGCGGTTTGGCAGCCCACTGGTTGGGATTGGTCCCAAGCGTTTTTCTCGGCGGAATTGCAACCCTGTGCATCGTCGTTACCGTGTCGCTCTTTGGCAAAGAGGTTCGACAATTCGACATGCGAACGGAATTGGAACGCCAATCAACCGATCCTTGACAAACCAGACTCCATCGATGCTGGACCCGCAACCTTGGCCACATAAGTCCATCCGCCGCTGTGCATGTCTCGACCGATCGTCTTGACCAACCAAGCCGCTTGATGCTCGTCGCGCGCGATCGCAAAGACCACCGGCCCCCAACTCGACTGGCCTACTCCTTGAAAACCAAGCCCCCGGAGTCGATCCACCCAAAAACGGATTCGCGAGGATCGATAAGCATCCCCCACCGCTGGGCGAAAAATCTCCCCTGCCAACTCTCCGTATCGCCCGAACCCCTCGCATGCAGCTTGGTAATCGACCCTGGATACCGCAGGCAAAATCTGCTGCTCGATGAGCTCGAGCATCCGCCGGAGATTGGGATTCGGTCGCTCAGAGCAACGATCGAAAATCGCTTGCTCGCTCTCCCCAAAGTCCCCTTGGTAGTTGGACTCATGCAACAAAACCACCCGCCATTGCCCCGGGAAAGTATGGACCGCGGTCCGATCCTCTTGCCTCCCCCGAACGGCTCGCGAATCCCCCCGATCGAGAATGAGTCCACCATGAAGGAACCCTCGCAATCCGATATGCGATCGCAATCCACGACCGCTATCGACCAACCAAGATTCGTCGAGATGGCCGTTGTCCGGATTCGAATCCATCGATCGATTCAGCAAAGCGGCCGCCGCGCAAGCAAACTGGGTGCCGGATCCTAGTCCTACATGGGGCAAAGGCGCAAAGTGCAATTCCACACTCGATGCACACGCGCGTGCTGTTCTGCTTTGCCACTTGCTGTAGACTCGCAAAAAACGGTCCTTCCAATGCGCATCGGTCCAGTCGAAACAAGGGTCCTGAATACTGCCGAGCCTCGGTTCGAGCGACCGAGTCAACCCAAGTCGTACCGATGGCTTGTCTACCATCAATCCGATTCCACCAAAGCAATGAGGCGATTGAGGGTGGATTTCTAGCAATCCAAAATGAAGCCGCGAGAAGGCTTCCACTCGATAATCAATCGTCGGGTTAGGATTAACTTGCGGATGCACTGTCTTTCAATCGGATCGGTGCCGTTGCGTCGACCTTTACAGGAGAAATCACCAACGTGTTTTCCTCAGAACCCTTCCAGCCGGGTAACTCCAATTGGCTCGCGATCCAACCAGGATGAATCAGTTTGCCTCGCTCGCTGGAAATATCACCCAGAATGCTCCATCGATTCGGAGATGCCGCATCGGGTATCTCGATGAGCTCTCCCTCTTGGCCATCGACGATCGTCGAGACGATCAGGCACTCCTCGAGGCACTGATGGGACTGGTCGAGTACTCCCCTGGCCATCGCTCCAATTTGCGCGTCGCTGAGCCCTTCGAGATCCTCGTAAATCAAATCGACCAGACCCGCGCGACGTTGAAGCAACGCAAGCAACGTAATCGCCTCGCTACGACGAGTCGGTCTACCATAACTCGTGGATGAGTCTTGGTTGGGTTCACCTCGGCTACTGCTGTAATAGCCTTTGCCGAGCCCCGGTGTCGCAGGAATCGTCAAAGTCGACTTCTTGTGCCTCGTCCGCGAAGATTCCGAGCGACCCGAAGAAGTACCCTTGGCCTGCGCCTCGAGCTTGAGCACCTCGCGGACGCTCTGTGCCACATGACGATTGAATAAGGTTCCGAAAAAAGCGCGGAAGGCAAGCAACAATCGCATAGTGCAGGTGGGTGACAGGAGAGGACACGGGTGAGGAAGTCCACTCAGTCTAGCAATCCAAGAATCCGATTGGAATAATTTTCCCCGAACATTTTTTACAATCCTCGGTGTTCAAGACGACTTCGACGGCAGTTTCCTTTCAACCGAAGGGGTTTACCGCAAATCCTAAACTCAATGCGCCACTACTGAAAATCGACTTCATCCAGTAAAATTCGAGGGATCCTGAACCCACACACAACCCCAAGCACTCCTCCATGAGAAGTCTCACCACGATCGATGGCAAGCCCGACGCCGAGGCCTTTGTCGCCTACCTCCTGACCGTGGGTATCTCCACCCACGTCGAACCGGCCAGCGATCCCTTATCAAAAAGCTCTACGGAAAGCTCCATCGGTAGTTTCACAGAAAACACCTCGGGCAATTCCACCAGCCGCCCCAACGATGCTTGGGAAGTCTGGATCAAAAACGAGGATCGCTTGCCCCAAGCGAAAGAGGAACTCAAAACCTTTTTAGCCAATCCAAAAGACCCGAAATACGCCGCTGCCCTCAAACAAGCCAACCTGATCCTCCGAGAACAACGCCAAGAGGCGAAGCTCCGCCAACGCAATCTCCAATCCCCAAACCTAGGTGACCAACGGACCTCGATGTTCAGTGGGAAACTCCCACCCCTGACCCTCACGCTGCTGATCCTCTGCTGCGTCTTTAGCCTCCTGACGGCCTTCTCGACCCCAGCCAATGAGAATCGCTTGGGCCTCTCGATCGTCAAACAACTCAAGTTTGTCGATATGGAACTCTTTGCAAAAACTAACGATCCGACCGCATCGCTCCAGCGAGGCGAACTCTGGCGAATCTTCACTCCAGCCTTTCTCCACGGATCTCCCCTCCACCTACTGATGAACATGCTGGCTCTGGCCTCGCTGGGCAGACTCGTCGAACGATTGGTCGGTATCCGTCGATACGCAGTTCTGTTGCTCCTGATTGCAGCCGGTTCCCACCTGACCCAAGGCCTCCTCGGGGAAAATGTGCTCGGTATTCAAGGCCTCTCGGGCTCACCGAACTTCGTCGGTATCTCCGGAGTGGTCATGGGACTCTTCGGATATATCGCCGTCAAATCAAGAATGAGACCGGATCTTGGATTTGGCCTCTCGGGACAATCCTACTTCATGGTTGGAATCCTGCTGGTCATGGGCTTTGCAGGGGATATCTTCGGAAAAGAAGGGGGCCTTCAGATGGCCAACTTTGCGCATTTAGGCGGACTCGTCGCCGGCGCAATCCTTGGCTTCCTCAGCGAAGCAAGGCGTTCTTGATCGTCTGTACCAACTCGGGAATCGAAAATGGCTTGGGCAATACCGCCTGGGCCTGCAATTGACGAGCCCTGGCCAAAATTCCTTCATCAAGCTTGGCCGACATCAGGATGCACGGAAGACTCGGCAAGGCCCTGCGAACCCTCTCAAGTGCTCCGAGTCCGTCTAACCTCGGCATGTGGATATCAAACAACACCAAATGGATATTGCCAGACTCGATCGCTTCGATCGCTTCGAGACCATCGCAAGCTTGGCACGTGCTGTAGCCTCGACGCTGGAGTATCTCATCGAGCGTCATTCGAAATGCTTCGTCGTCGTCAGTAATCAGAACCCGATGTTCCATAATTTTCTATTCGCGGCGACCCTCATACCTTGCCACTGAACATGATCTATTATCACTATTTCAGGACCGTGAATCAATTCCGCTTCCGAAGAGTTTACCAGTAATGATCACCCCAATGGACCTCTGGAGCACGCTTTCAGAAGATTTGAAACGCCGCGGGAACCAAGGACTCCGACGCTCCCTGGTCCCCTGCCGACCCATAAGCCCCACTCGGACGCTTCGCCAAGGTCGCTCTGTCCTGCATTTTGCCTCCAATGATTACCTGGCCATGGCCTGGAATCCCCAAGTCCGCGAGGAATTCACACGCATCGCCGACCAATACAGCCTCGGGGCAACGGCCAGCCCCCTGATCCTCGGAGCCTCGGAACCCTACGCAAAACTCGTCGAATCGATCGCTCATTGGCACCAAAGCGAATCGGCTGTCGTTTTTCCATCAGGATACGCGGCCAACCTCGGAACTCTCCAATCCCTGGTTTCTCCCGAGGATCTGGTCCTCTCCGACGCCCTCAACCACGCCTGCCTGATCGACGGCTGCCGACTGTCCAAAGCCACCATCAAGGTTTTCCCGCACCGAGATACCGATACCTTAGGCGATCTGCTGGCAAACCTCCGTGGCCGCTTTCGTATGGCCTACATCCTGACCGACACCCTCTTTAGCATGGATGGACATGTTGCCCCAATTCCCCAGATCGAGTCTCTCTGCCGCGAATTCAACGCTCTTGCGATCGCCGACGAAGCCCACGCCTCGGGTGTCTTCGGCAACCGTGGCCGAGGGCTACTCGATGCCTACCGAGCCGATGGATCTGTCTGGATCAAAACCGGTACCCTGAGCAAAGCCATCGGATGCACCGGGGGCTACGTCGCTGGCCCCCGTCTGCTGTGCGATACCCTACTGCATCAGGCCCGAACCCTGATCTTCTCTACGGCCCTCCCACCGGCGATCCTCGGAGCTGCAGCCAAGTCGATCGAACTGATCCAAAACATGGACGAACAAAGGCTCAAACTGCTCGAACAGAGCTCCTATCTCCGAAAAGAACTCACCCTGCGAGGATTCCGCACCACCAGCGACACTACCCCGATCATCCCGCTCTACGTTCATGACCCCCACGAAGCTCTCGAACTCTCTGAAAAACTCCTCGATGCAGGGATTTTCGTTCCCGCCATCCGCCCACCAACCGTTCCCCCCAATGGATGCCTGCTTCGCATCAGCCTCAACTCCGACCACACCCACCAAGACTGCCAGCAACTCCTCGATGCACTTGGCCAATCCATGCTCAAGCCCCAATGATCGAGGTAAACTGGATGGTGATCACTCCTCCCATGAGCCCCAAGCACGTGCGATTCGCATCAAGCGAATTTTCAAATCCTCAAGCATCATCGCCGTAGCACCCCATACCCAGTGGCCTTCGAGCCAAAACCCAGGTGTCTCGATAAGCATCGCCCCTCGCTGGATCTTGCGGACCAAAGGTCGCAAACCCAAAAGGTGCTCGAGCGGCAAAAAGAGGACCTCGGATACCTCGTCGGGATTCGGACACATCGCAGGCAAGTCGCCCCCGAGCCCCAGAAGCGGTACGACCTGATGGCCACTGGCATAGACATACATCGCAGGCAGCGAACCGATCAGCTCAATATGTTCGTTCGGGCACCCGAGCTCCTCGGTGTACTCGCGGCATGCGGCTTGCTCGTGCGACTCTCCCGCTTGACAACGGCCTCCAGGAAAAGAGACCTGACCTGCATGCTCAGCCATCGTCACGGGCCTGAGCGTCAGAGGGATCGTCCATTGGCTTTGGAACTGGTTGGTCGGGCTCTGGAGCAAAGCCATCAGGACCGCAGCCGAATGGGTCCTCGGCGGGGCCGGTCCACGATGGCGTCCATAAGAAATCTGAGGAGCGAAAGGATTCCCCCGCCAAGGCCTAGCCGTCGAGGGTTCGAGGGACATCCAAGCCCGTCGCAAACGATCGGGGTCCCTCAAAATTGCCAACACAGGCTCGAGCGATCCGGTCTCCAACTTGGCTATGCACTCCCAAAAGCTTTGGAAAAACTCCATTCCGAAGTACAACGACTTGGTTTATCATTCCACCGTCCCTGCTTCCGGTCCGCAACCCCAATTCAACGATCCGACCGACGATGGCCCGCCGCACCAGCAACGACCCCCAAGCGATCGCCAATGTCCTGCGCCTGATTCCAGCCAAATGGCTCGTTGGAATGCTCGTGGCGGCGGTCCTGTACTTTTTCCTTCAGCCGAAACTCAACGCTTGGTTCGGCTGGAACTTGCCTAGCATCGCGGCGATGGCCGGCAATGAGACGCCTGCCAAACCTGCATCCACCAAACCTGCACAGCCCGAGCTCGCATCGACCAAAGCTACTGAGCCCAAGCCCGCACAGCCCAAAGCCGCCTCGACGAAGCCTTCAGGCGAGCCGACTAAGTCAACCGCATCGTCCAAGACACAGCAACAGGACGATTTGAAATACAGGATCCTCAAGCCCCTCGGGCGAGATCGCTACGAGTCGCCCGCTGGCTTGATCTACGCACCCGGGAGCGAGGAGGGACATCGGCTCTCGCACATCGCAAGGCATTTGGAGGACCAGCCCGATCGGCCCGGTAGTCATGGCGTGTTCGATGGCGATATGGCAGCCTTTCTGGTCGCTATCGATGACGCTTATAAACGAGCCCGCGGGCATGCCAAGGGGACTAAGTCCAGGCTTGAAGATGGCATGACGATCTATGAAGCGCCGTTTGACCAAACGATCGGGTATTTAGGAGGGACCGAGGGAGCCCGCAAAAAGAACCCGAAACTCAAGAAATTGCGGTTGGTCCTCCGCGATCGAAACTTAATCACCGCATTCCCTATCCAGTGATCTCTTGGGGGGATCTATCGATATGGCCAAGCCTTTTCTGATTTTCGTCAAGCAATGCCCAGTCTGTGGCGATGGGCTTTGCCGTGTTCGAGTTTGCCATGATCTCCAGCGGGGGCGACTGACCGGCTGCATTTTATGCGACGAATGTGAAACCGTCTGGACCGACCCGACGCTCAAGCAGAAGTTTCTGCGGGGCAAGGTCGAGGGTACCCCCTGCTGTCCGGACTGTGGCCAGTCGCTCTGGGAAACCAATAGCCATTGGGCCGACATTCCGGAGGTCTGCCTGCTGGGTTGGTACGACTCGGTGCAGATCGTCCGCAAGGAGAACCGCGACCAGATTGTTTAGTCGACCCATCCGTTTTTTGGTGTATCATTTCGGCTCCCCGGGCCGCAACGTAGGTCTGCCGAATTCGTCTTTTCTCAAAGCTTTTCCGCAATGCTCACTGTCATCATCGTTTTATTCGTGCTGGGGTATTTGGCCATCGCTCTGGAGCACCAGATCCATATCAACAAAGCGGCCTCGGCGATTCTGACCGGAGTTCTGTGCTGGACGCTCTATGCAATCCATTATGCGACCTTGGTGCCGACCAAGGCCTTCGAACATTGGCATGCGATGCATGGGGGGCCGGAGGCCGAGGGGGGGTTGGATCCGAAACTCCATTTTCTCGTCGACGGTCAGCTTAGCCATCTTTTTTCCGAGACGGCAGGGATTTTGTTTTTCCTCATCGGGGCAATGACGATCGTCGAACTGGTCGATGCGCACGAAGGCTTCTCGCTCATCACGCGCTATGTAAGGTCCAAGAGCAAGGTGTCACTGCTGTGGGTCATCGGAATATGCACGTTCTTTCTGTCGTCGGTCTTGGATAATTTGACGACCACCATTGTGATGATCTCGGTACTGCGCAAACTCGTCGCGGATCGAGAACTAAGGCTTTTGTATATCGGCATTGTTGTTGTCGCAGCCAATGCCGGGGGGGCTTGGACGGTCATCGGTGACGTCACGACCACGATGATCTGGATGAAGCATAAGATTAGCGAGTGGGAGGTGATGCGCGATTTGTTCTTGCCGAGCATGGCTTGTTTGCTCGTCCCTTTGGGAATCTTGTCGACGCAGCTCAAAGGGGAGCTCGAAATGCCCAAGGAGACCCAGGACGATCTTGAGGAAAAGTCGATTGAGACTTGGCACAAGGCATTGTTTTTGGCTTTGGGGGTTGCCGGATTGCTCGCAGTACCGATCTTCAAGACCTACACGCATCTGCCGCCGTTTATGGGGATGATGCTCAGTCTCGGAGTTCTTTGGCTCGCATCGGAGCTCGTCTCGCACACGATGGACGAGAAGACTAAGAGCAGTACCGGGGTCCTCTCGGCCCTGCGGCGGATCGATATGTCGAGCGTCTTGTTCTTCCTTGGAATACTCTTGGCTGTCGGAGCCTTGGGTTCGATGAACGTTCTGACCCAGCTTGCCGAGTACCTCCAAGCGACCTTGAAGAATCAGTCGCTCATCGCGGTGATCATCGGACTGGTCTCGGCGGTCGTCGACAATGTGCCTTTGGTCGCAGCCGGTATCGAGATGTATTCGTCAACCAACCCCCTAAACGATCCTTTTTGGATGCTGCTGGCCTACTGCGGTGGGACCGGAGGCAGTTGCCTGATCATCGGGTCGGCCGCGGGGGTTGCGGCCATGGGGCTCGAGAAGATCGATTTCTTCTGGTATTTCCGAAAAATTGCGCCGCTAGCATTGGCGGGCTATTTCGCCGGAATTGCGGTGTATTTCGTACAACACGCGATTTTTTAGGATAGTTTTTCCGTAAAATTCCGGGACAGTAGTAGCTGGATCGAACTCTCCTCAAAGGACCCTTATGTCGATTTACCCAGATCGCACCTCGACACTCCCGGACGATCAGCGGATTGTTATGACCGCCGTGGGGCTTGCAAGCCCCAATGGCCCAAATCTTGAGAGTTACCGCGAGGCGCTCTTGGCGGGCCGCAGCGGGGTGCGGAACTACAACATTCGCTACGTCGGCGACACGCATGCGGGAGTTTGCGAGTTCGAGGGGACCAAGTACCAAAACCGTCGCGATGCTCGGCGGGGGACGCGAGCCGGTACCGTTGGAATATGGTCAGCCAGCGAAGCGATCGCGCGGAGCGGTCTGGATTGGGCCAACGTCGATAAATCTCGGGTGGGGATTTACATTGGCATCACCGAACATGGCAATGTCGAAACGGAAAATGAGATCTACTCGATCTCCCAGTTCAATTACGACACGACGGTTTGGTCCCACCACCACAACCCCAGAACCGTGGCGAACAACCCAGCAGGGGAAATCGCACTGAATCTTGGGATTACCGGACCGCACTACACCATCGGAGCCGCCTGTGCGGCAGGCAATGCCGGGATCATCCAAGGGGTCCAGATGCTTCGGCTCGGTGAATGCGACTTGGCGATCGCAGGTGGGGTTTCCGAGAGCATCCACACCTTCGGAATCTTCGCATCCTTCAAGTCCCAAGGAGCTTTAGCAAGCCACGGCGACCCGACGAAAGCTTCCAGGCCCTTCGACAAGGATCGTAGCGGTATCGTCGTAGCCGAAGGTGGCTGCCTGTACATTCTGGAGCGACTTTCAGACGCAAAAAAACGATCGGCCAACATCATCGCCGAGATCGTGTCCTACGCGATCAACACCGATGCGACAGACTTTGTGCTCCCCAACCCCGAACGCCAAGCCCAGTGCGTTCGCTTGGCCCTTGCCCGAGGCGGGTTGAACCCCGAACAAATCCAAATCGTCAGCACCCATGCGACCGGGACGACCAGCGGTGACAACCAGGAGTGCGAAGCCTTGCGTCAAGTTTTTTCCGGGGTTCCCGGGGTTCGGTTCAACAACACCAAAAGCTTCATCGGGCACACCATGGGTGCCGCTGGAGCTTTGGAATTGGCCGGGAATTTGCCCAGTTTTCAGGACGGGGTTTGCCATGCTACGATAAATGTGGACAATTTGGACCCTGCCTGTGCCCTTGACGGCTTGGTCATCAACCAACCCCAAGAGCTAGGCCGTATCGACTACATCCTCAACAATTCCTTCGGGATGCTCGGAATCAACTCCGTTCTGGTCGTCAGACGGTTTTGATCCAAACCCTGTGGGCTTGAGCCCTCAGAGGTCACTTCGGGCATCGTCGAGTTTCCATCCATATCGCACCGCATCGATTTTCATTGGGAGTGATTTGATCCATGACAGCCGCAGAAATCCGGAACGAGATTCTAGATATTTTGAGCGATATAGCTCCGGACGAGGATCTCTCAGGTCTTGACGACAGCAAGTCGTTTCGCGAACAGATGGAACTCGATAGCATGGACTTTTTGGACATCGTTATGGAACTCCGCAAACGCCACCGCGTCCAAATCCCCGAGGAAGACTACGGGAACTTGGCTAGCATGCATTTGACAGTGACCTACCTCGAGCCAAAAATGCGTGACATCGTCGCAGCGTAACGTCGTCGCTTTCAGAGATAAAGTAGCCTGGGCGATAGCCCAGAGCGATGTATTTGAACACCTTTTGGCGACATCGAGACTTTCATAGATCTCGAGTTTGGCGCATTCATGCCTCAACGACCAGAGGAATCTTTCTGTAGCCCTATTGTCATAATAAAACTCGGTTCTCCTCGAGCCATGTCGCTCGTCAGGGAGCCCTAGGCAGATTGTTTTTGGCGTCATTGACGAAAAGTCGAATAGGTAGCATAAACGGCCTTAGCCGCAACTGCCAAAATGGTTCTCTCCTGGGTGACGAGCTTGCCTGCACCATCGATGAAATCATGATCCAAGGTCTGACGGGGTTTCTTCTCATTGGTTGACATTAGACTTCCTCCGGCTTGAGTTTAGGGTTCGCCGCCGGTGTCCGCCGGTCCTGGGCGATCGCACCCTTCGGTTGTTTGAACCGCCAACTAAATTTGCGACTCACGCACTCCCAAATTGTCCCCTTGGGCTAACCGAAGCAATTTCGACTAAAGAAACCTGCGTGCATCCACAAGGCTGAGCGATTTGAGTGCATTTCGATTTATCCGCCAGTTTGGCGTCGAATCCAAATAGAAAATTAGCCCCTAATCTCGGGGACAGTCCCCGAGTGTGTATGCGTACTTTACTAGTGAGTTTTCCGGGGACAGTCCCTGCAGAAAACCATGGAACAGTCCCTGGGTATGTATGCGTGTTTCGCAATGGATTTGCTTGCTGAATGCCGCGAGCAACAAGTCGCAAGTCAAGCTCGCGCGAATGCCTTGAGAGTCAGATTCCTCGTCGGCGATCGTGCATTCACGAAAGGTTTTTTGTACCAAATCCACCACCTGCCCCCCCTGTTTCTGCACAATGCATGCTCGGTCCCTAGGCGGAACGTTTGTGTTGATGCATC
>JAJTEK010000189.1 GCA_021299695.1 Pirellula sp.
CCCACCGGTTCGGATCGATTGACCTGTCCGATTACCGGTCACTAAATTTTTGACTTCGCTTCCATTTCTGGAGTCTGAAGCCGACTCGCTCAGATCCATCGTTTGATCGTAGGAAGATTTTTCGATAGCACTTGATGATCCAGGTTGGGATCCAGGTTGAGACCCCATTTTAGAAGCGGCTTGGCTATCGCTCAAAAGCATCGTACCGTCATCGGCCAGGGATCCACCGGTAAGAGAACTTGAGGAACCCATCGAGGGAGCCGAATCGATGTCCATCGTGTAGTCTTGCCCGCCCTGACCCGCACCGATGATTTTTGTTCCATCCTCTGGAACATCAGCATCGGATGGTAGTCCATCGGACCCCGTACCACTCGTTCCTCCAAAGACCTTACCCTGAAATGGAGCCATCGACTGGCCGACCATTCTCGTGCCATCTGCGTATTGGTTTGACAGATCTGAAAGATCCATTGTTTGGTCGTTGGGATCCTCAAGGTCCATGGTTCTGGATTCGATCGACGGCATCGAAGGAGATAAATCCATCGTCTGATCGAAATCAGAGATGTTCGAAATATCTATGCTCGTTACCCCTTCAGATCGCGAGGTCGAGGGTTCGGATTCGAGCTCTCGGGATGCAATCGCATCGAGGTCAACCGTCATGTCCAACGGTTGATCTTTGTCCGAAATATTCTCTTGGGAGTCCCTCTGCGAATGATCGTTGGCTTTACTCATTATTTATTTTTGATTTGGAGACCGAAATCTTCGCAGACGCCTAGCAAGTACCGAGTAATCCGTCGGCGGCGGGACGTCCGAGCTGTTGGGCTTGCGAGCTAGCCACAGTGATCCCAAGACGAGACTCCAAGCTTGGTCGTTCGCCTGCCCGTGTCGAAGTTCCGAAGCGACTATCGACGAGGGAATTCCTGGTTCCAAGTATAGTGACTGGTCGTTTGAATTCGATGGTTTTTCATCATTTTCCTTCGCTTTGGCTTCCTGATCCCCCTCGGATGGTTCGTTGGGGGGATTTTCTAGCGGAATGGGTGGATTTGGCCCACTGGGCTCTGTACCGATGGGGAAACGATCGACGACCTGTGGGGTCCCATCCGAGGTCTCGATCGTGATCTCGTAGATACCCTGGCGAGTGCCCGGTTGGAGTCTGAGATACTCCCGAATTTTGCGCAAGTCCGATTGGGTCAATTGATCAGAGCCGCTCAAGAGCCCCTCAGGGAGCAAAATCTCCTCGGTTGGCTCCGTTCGTGTTTCTTTCGTCTCTCCTTGCTCCTTAAACTCCCCTCTGACTTCCTCGACAATGCTCACCACGAGTCGTTTGACGACAATTCGAGTGCTTCGCTCTTGGTAGGGCTGGTCCTCGTACTCGGGGGATTCGGTCGCAACCGTAGGTGTCTCGCGGACTGTATAAGGTTCGGGTTGGCTGAACGTCGGAATCGGTGTTTCTCGCGCCGGTGGCATCGGCAAGCCACTGTCGGCACCTTCGGAAATCACATCGGCAACCCGATGGGTCTGTACGGTCAAGTCATAGTAACCAGTCGACGTGGATGGAGCACCGTTAGGCGGATTGAAATTGTCAAAACCTGCTGGCGGTTCCTTCTGAAAAATGAAGAAATCTTCGGATCTTCGGATCACCACGTCGGTCGGAAGCTCTTGAACGCTGTTGAGGAACTCGACCTCGAAGGGATTGGAACGCTCAAGATAGCCGACGCGTCCGAGCGACTGAGGCTTGGATCCAACGGGCTGATCACTTGCCGCATCGCGGACATAGATGTCCCCTTGTTTTCCGAACGATTCGAGCTTCCCATCGGCGTATCCGATGTAAAGATCGAATCCCACTTCGTTGGCGGAACCAAAATGGGTCGCTACTCCTTGTAGGCTCCGTTTGGTGGGTCCTGGTGAGGTTGGGACCTCGGGCAGATTCGATTCCGAGAACGAATTCCGCGAAACGATGCGCGTAGTGAAAAGCCCACCTGCCGGATTAGGTTTTTCCAGAGCGTCGAAGATCCTCGCTTTCAAATCGACGTCGTTGATAAGTTGTCCATGGATCGTACCGTTTTGAATGGAGTTGCTTTGAAGCGTCGCCATACTACCAAGCACAACCTTCGAACCACTGACCAAAACGACTCCGCCAGCCTCGGCGCTTGTGCTGCTCGATACGATCGCATCCTCGACGATGAGATCCCCCGACCTTGTTTGGATATAAATTCCCGGCTTGTCGGACTGCCCTTGCCCACTTGGGAGGATTCCAGCAACTGCCGAATCGACCGTGAGCGCTTTGCTGTTGACGATATACAGCGAATAGCCGATGTTCTCATAGCGATCGATGTAGCGGTATTGCTCTCGCAGTGCATCCTTCATGTTCTCAGAAACCGTCCCGAGCGCATCGACAAAATCGTCTCCTTGCGCATTGGCTTGCACATCCAACTCCTGCCATGGGCTCAGCAGGGCGTTGCTCAAGGTCCTGGCTGCCAATCGATTGATGGTCGTATCGTGCAGGTGAGCAAAGCTCGCTGACCGAAGCGTCAGTTCGTCCGCCTCGACTCTTGCAGACGAATCCAACTCGGCAATCGCCCCCCGAACGCTCTCTAGAACAACGTCACCAGAGGTACTGATCATCGCACCGATCAGTACGCTATCCTTGGCTTCTAAGGAGATATCTCCCGTTCCTGAAACCAAGTCTCCTCGAAGGATGATATGGCCAGAATCGATTGTCACTAGGACGATGTCCCCCGCACCATCGGCAGAAATCCCAGCACCGGGTAATCGTCCTGATTCAACGATGATATCGCCGGTAAGATTTCGCAAAGCGATCGTACCGGCGTTGCTCGTCGTCAAATCCTCCAAGACCGAAACGCGATCGGTCTTTGAAGAATTAAAATGAACCTGTTCAACGGCAACTTGCACAGCCCCAATCGTTACTCCATCGATTTCGGTGATGGTGATCCGATCGGCTGCCACCGCTGCCAAGGTGTCGACCTGGGTGAAAATCTCCCCGATTTGCGAACCGGCTCGCATCGCTAAGACGCCACGGGTCGAAACGTTGACCACCGGTACGATTGCTCCATTGACGATATCCTGCTGCGCATCGAGATAAACGCCCGCTGCACCGGCTTGAATGCTCCCCAAAACAATATCGCGGCCTGCTTGTACCCAAAGATTCGAGTCGTTTGTGATCAAAGACTCAATCCTCACATCCTGTTGGGATCCAAGATAAATCGTTCCTAATCGAGGCGGTCCACCCAATCGAATACGATCCCCAAGAACAAGATGATCCTTCGATTGGATCGTGATGTCCCCGTACTCGCTTTGGACGACACCATTGAGGATTACCGTTCCACTGTCGATCGTCTGTAGCAGCACATCGCCAGCGACCGCCGATAGAATGCCGAAGGGACCTGTGCTCCCGCTATTGATTTGAATGTTTCCCGCAACACTCTGCAGTTTGATAGGGCCACTACCGGTGGTCGTCAGGTCCTCGAGAACCTCCGATCGGTCGCTCTGCGAAGAGTTGAAACTCACTTGTGAACTCGATACAAACACCGTATCTACCGTCAGTCCATCTGCCTCTCGGATGTAAATGCCGTCGGCAGATCGAGCCGCCAAGAGGTCGACTTTGGTCCCAATCGCATTGCGGTTGGTCTCCAATGGCGCAGCCAAATCCGAGCCCCCGATCCGTCCCCCTGCACTCATCGCCAAAGCACTGGCCGATAAATTGATCGATTCGGAATTCGGGTCGGCGTCGAGAATGTCTCTCGTCGCTTGCAGGTAAACCCTTGCTGTTCCAGCCTGAACATCACCCAAGCGAATCGACTGATCCGATACGATCGCTAGATTTACATTTCCTGTATTGAGAGACTCGACCGTCACGTCACCTCGGGAGGTCAAATAGATCCTACCAGGATTGCTCGTTTTGAGATGATCCCTCACTTGCAATGCATCTACCGAATCGATCGTAATATCCCCGGTGCTTGATTGCACTTGAGCTTGGGTGATCACCGAACCGTTCAGCACGGTCTGCAATAGAACATCGCCTGTCCCATCGGCTCGGATTCCCAAAGTCCCTGCAGTGCCACCCTTGACCAAAATATCCCCCGAGATGCTCTGAAGCTTGATCGGCCCGTTGGCTCTCGTCACCAGATCTTCAAGTGTCTCCGAACGATCGGCCAAGGTCGAATTGAAATGGACTTGCTTGACCCCTACCGAAACCGTATCGACAACAATTCCACCGTCTTGCTGCAATACATACATTCCGTTTGCCGACTCAGCCGCAATCAATCCGACTTTGGTCACTATCGCGTTGCGATTCGAATCCTGAGGATAGGTTAAGTCCGAATCACCAATTTTCCCTCCCGCCCTCATCGCCAATGCCGAAGCCCCGATATGAACCGATTGAGCATTCGGATCGGAATCCACAATGTCACCAGCAGCCTCCAGGTAAACAACTCCGTTCCCGGCATTCAAAAGGCCAAGCGTAATGTTTCCGCCTGCTTTGACGGCAATGTCGTTGTTTGCTTCAAGGTTACCTACAGCCACATCCGACCGCGACTTCAAATAAATCGTACCCGATACTCCTGTCCTCAAAGGGTCGATAACTTTCAATGAATCCGCAGAGTTCATCGTAATGTTGCCCTGATCACTCATGACTACGGCATTCGTGATGATGGATCCAACCTGAACGGTCTCCAACAAAACATCGCCGCTTCCATCGGCCTTGATCCCTCTGGTCCCTGTCGTCCCAGCATTGACCACAAGATCTCCAGCAAGGCTCTGCAATTTGATTGGACCATCGCTCGTGGTCGTCAAATCCTCCAATACACGAACCTGCGCGGTTCGCGTCGAATTAAAATTCACTCGCTGGCTCGGTACGATGACCGAATCGACTGTAAGCCCATCGCGTTCCTGGATATAAATCCCTGTGGCAGCCTCCGCAGCAAGCGTCAAAACCTGTGTTCCGATCGCGTTGCGATTACTAGCCTCGGGGGCTCCCGTATCGCTATCCCCAATCTTGCCGCCAGCTCTCATCGCCAGGAAACCTGCGATCACCGAAGTCGAATTAGAAGTGGTATCCCTATCCAATATACTTCCAGCCGCCTGCATGTAGACTCGACCATCGCCCGCATCGATACTACCAAGGGTCATATCTCCTCCGGAAAGAATCTGCACATTCCCAAGAGTCCGGATCGATTCGATCGAGGTGTTCGTCCCCGAGGCAAGCTGAATCGAACCTGTACCAAGGGTTTGCACCATGCCCTTGAGGTCCAGTGCACCAGCCGCATCAAGCGTGATACTTCCTGTACCACTTGAAATACCCGAGTGGGTTGCAATGTTCCCACCATTGACCGTTTCCAGAAGAACATCTCCGCTTCCGTTGGCGGTAATCCCGTTAGTACCCGTCGTCCCCGCGTTGACCGTGATGCTACCTGCAAGACTCTGAAGCTTCACAGGGCCGTTGTTTGTCGTCGTTAGATCCTCGATGGTCTGCGGCAGGCCCACCGAAGTCGAGTTGAAGTTCACTCGCTGGATCGTTGTCGAGATCCGATCGATCGTTACACCGTCTTGCTCCTGGATGTACATCCCT
>JAJTEK010000190.1 GCA_021299695.1 Pirellula sp.
GTCCCGATGCGATGCTCTGGCAATCCGATAGCGTGATCTATGGGTCTGGATCTAAGTTGCCAGGGTCGGTCAGTTTGGTCACTGGACCGGGTGCTTCGACTTGGAAAGTCCATCTTTTGCCCGAGGCGTGGAGGGATCCGTTTTGGAATCCGATGACGCAGACTTCGCATGGGGTCAATCGACAGAATCGCCATCCGCAGATCAACGAGGCGGGCAAAATCATGCCGACGTCGAAGTTTGCATTGAAGACGGGCAAAGTCTCCTACTTGGTACGAGGATCGTTCCGAGCCTTTGCGAGTGTCGATTCGCATCGGTTGATCGCTGGTCCTTTGCATGGCGAGACCGTTTTCGAGAATGGCGGGGATGACAACGAGTACCGCTGGGTCACCCAATCGTTGGATCGGCATCAAGGCAAAACCATCCACATCGAATTATCCCCATTGCAGGACAAGCCCTTTGGGTTGGTCCAGGTCATCGAAGGACCTGCCCCCGCGTTAGGACCTGTGCGAGTTAACGAGCCGCCCGAGGCGTTTGCACTTTGGAATGCGACGAGGGATCTGGCGTTGCGATCGTTGCAAAATCCAACGCTAGAGCTAAGTACCAAGCAGCGTGCAGAGATTGCGGCTTGGACCCAAGGAGTACTCGATCGATCGGAGGGTACTGTCTTTACCGATTTGTCCAAGCAGGCTAGCGGATTGGATGCTCAGTTTGCTCAGAGCATCGTTTGGCATTCCCATTTGGCTCTAGCGATGCGAGATGGAGAGGGCATCAACGATTCGCTTTTGATCCGTGGAAATCCATCGAAGCCTGGTGCAGAGGTTCCCAGACGCAACCTGACGGCCCTCGGGGGTAAGCAGGCGATTTACCAGGGACCTGGCAGTGGGCGCTTGGAGTTGGCCGAGCAACTCGTTGACAAGGACAACCCCTTGGTCGCCAGGGTGCTCGTCAATCGTCTATGGCATCATTTGATGGGACGGGGGATCGTACCGACGACCGATGATTTTGGTGTTCTGGGTATGCGTCCGAGCCATCCGGAGCTGCTCGACGATCTGGCCTCGGAGCTCATCGCCAGCGGTTGGTCGGTCAAGTCGATGATCAAGAGGGTGTGTCTATCGAGTGTGTACCAGCAGGATTCCAAGTCCACGATTGAGTCTCGGGAGAAGGACCCGGACAATCAGTGGCTTTCGCATGCACGGGTAAGGCGACTGGAGTCCGAGTCGATTCGCGATACGTTATTGGCGATTAGCGGTCAGCTCGACTATCGCGCGACGAGTCTGGATGCACCGAGTGTTCCGGTCCACTTGACGGAGTTTCTCGAGGGACGGGGGCGTCCGGGGCGCAACGGACCGCTGGACGGTGGGGGCAAACGCAGTTTGTATTTGGAGATACGAAGGAACTTCCTCAATCCGATGATGTCGACGTTTGATACACCGAGTCCGTTTAGCAGCATGGGGCGGCGCAACGTTTCGAATGTACCGGCGCAGTCCTTGATCCTACTGAACGATCCGCTGGTGCATCAGTTGGCCGACCGTTGGGCACAGAGACTCGTGCAGGATGGCCAGAGCGATGCCGAGCGGATTCGCACGATGTGGATGGTCGCTTTTTCGCGCGAGCCGACGAGTCAGGAGCTGGAGTTGATGGATCGTTTTGTCCATTCTCAAGACTTCGCCAGCCCACAGGAAGCTTACCGATCGTTGGCTCACATGCTGATGAACAACAAAGAAGCGATCTACCGCTTTTAGCAGGTAGATGCATCGTTTTCGTCGTGCTCCTACTCGTGCTCGTGCTCAGTGAAACGGTGCTCGTACTCGTACTCAATGAAATGGTACTCGTACTCGTACTCGATGCTGTATCTTCGAGTACGAGTACGAGTACTGCTAGCGCGGAGTACGAGTACGAAAAGCCGGCGGAAACATAGATTGAAACTCCGAAACATGCGAATAGCGCGGCTTCCTCGCCGTTGGCTACGGGTTAAACGATTGCTCGTGCCTCACATCGGATTTCGTCGTGCTCGTGCTCGTGCTCGATGCCGTATCTTCGAGTACGAGTACGAGTACTGCTAGCGCGGAGTACGAGTACGAAAAGCCAGGGAAAACATCGATTGAAACTCCGAAACATGCTAATAGCGCGGCTTCCTCGCCGTTGGCTACGGGTTAAACGATCGCTCGTGCCTCACATCGGATTTCATCGTGCTCGTACTCGTACTCGATGGCTATTTGACCTGCCATGGTGCCAATCGTTGACCGAGGCGGTTCGCGGTAACTTGCGAACCCATGGGTCGGATTGCTATACTAAATCACGTCGAGCAAGAGGCCGAGCACGGAGCACGGAGCACGGAGCACGATAAGAAGCACGAACCACGTATTGCACCGAAGTGCTCGATCGTCGAGTTTTTGCAATCCCCCTTGGATCCATTCGGAGCGCATCGTGTTGAGCTTACTCTTTCGAGAGCGATCATTTCTTCGTAGGTCAGGATCGATCCGCATGCTGCTCATCGGCCTTGGCTCGGTCCTGTGTTCGGGAGCCATTTACGCACAAGCGACACTCCCAGAACAAGGCCCGCTGATGGCCTATGTCGGGACGTTCAGTTCCCCACTGAAGGAACCACTACCGACCCAAGTCGATTTGCCTCCGGGCAATGGCCGAGGGATTCATATTTTTCAGGTGGATCGCAAGACCGGGCAAGCCAGTCTCAGGGGGGAATTGGTATTGGGGACGAGTCCTAGTTGTCTGGCGACCAATGCAGCCCAGACGATTCTTTACAGTGCCAACGAGACGGATCGGGTTGAGCCTCAAGGGAGTGCTACAGCGAGTGTTGCGGGGGATAAGCAAAAGCATGGGACGGTCAGTTCGTATGCGATCGATCGGAGCACTGGGGAGCTTAAGCATTTGAACACGGTCGATTCGGGTGGAGCCGGGCCGACGTACGTGTCGGTACATCCGAGCCAGAAGCACTTGCTGGTGGCCAACTATTTTGGTGGCTCGATCGCGGTCTTGCCGATCGCATCGGACGGGACGCTTGGGAGTGCGAGCGATGTGAAGGTAGATTCCGGGGAGATAGGTCCGACGCGAGCGGTGCATGCGGCGCCTGGGAGTTTTGCGTTCAGTGGGCATGATCGCACCCATGCGCACATGATCAGTGCCGATCCGTCGGGACAGTATGTGCTTCATGTCGATTTGGGTTTGGATAAAATTTTTGTTTGGAAGTTTGACCCCTCGACCGGAAAGCTAAGTGCCGCAGAGCAGCCCTTTGTCGCCTTGCCACCGGGGGATGGTCCTAGGCATTTTCATTTTCATCCTAATGGCAAGTGGTTTTATTCGATTCAGGAAGAGGGCTCGACGGTCGCTGTTTATGATTGGGATTCTCAGGTGGGGCGACTCTCAATCAAGCAGACGATATCGACGCTTCCGGCGGGGTACTCGGGAAGCAATTTTTGTTCGGAGATTTTGGTTTCACCAGATGGTCGGTATGTTTTTGCAGGAAATCGGTTGCACGATAGCATCGCGATATTTTCGGTAGGTTTGGATGGTGCCTTGCGCTACGAGACCGAGGAGTGGACGCGGGGGAATTACCCAAGGAGTTTCACGTTCGATCCGACGGGCGAATTTTTGTTCTGTTGCAATCAGCGGGCCGACCATGTTGCGGTGTTTCGCGTCGAGCGAGCGATGGGCCGACTGCAATTTACGGGTCAGTATCTGCCGGTAGGAAATCCCTCGCATGTTCTCTTTGTCGACCTGGGAAAGAATTAAGGGAGTGGTTGATCGAGGTGAAGTTGCTAGACTGATCGCTCTAGCAGGCGCACTTTCGATACCATCTCACTTCGTGAATTCACTACTCAAGGTCATCCGTTTCTATGAATCCCAAGCGATCTATTTCGCTAGGTGCCACGTTGGCGCTTGGTCTATCGTCCTTGTTTTCGATAACCGTCCGAGCGCAGTATGAGGGAGCCACTGCACCGCCCGAGGCGTTGCGAGCGGGTTTTGAGTCGATTTCCTCGCAGCAATGCGAGGAATGGTTGAACATCTTGGCAGGTCCTGGCTTTGAGGGACGAGGGACCGGGCAGGAGGGTTATGTCAAAGCCGCTTCATGGGTATCGGGTAAGTTGGCCGAGTTCGGTCTCAAGCCCATGGGTGACGCGGGGACTTATTTTCAGATGTTGCCGATGAGTCGCATGCATGTCGATGCGGTGCAATCGAAAATCACAGGTCCGGATGGCTTTACATTGGGGTTTGAAAAGAGCGTTGGGTTGGATCGCTTTATCGAGCAACCTGAGTTTGCTGGAAAAGTCGTTTTTCTCCAGATGTCGGGGGAAGGGGCCAAGTTGGCAGACGATGTGATTCTTGAGGATCGTTTTGTGATTCTAGTAGCCGATGACAAAGCCGCAGGAGCCATTGCGCCTCGACTGAGTCGAAAGCGGGCCGCGGTCGTTTTGCGCGTGGTCGAGTCGGAACCGACCTCGACGTCGCAGCAGCAGCGACCCGATGGGCGACAGCGAGGTAATGGGATTGGCGGGAGCATTCGCAAGGATGCGGCCAAGGCAATCCTGGCAGCCGTCGGCGGCTCCGAGGAGTGGTTGACCGTCCCGGAGGAGAATGCGACCGATGTCCACTCGACCGAGGTGGAGCTCAAAGTGGAGTTGCGGATTCGCAAGGAGCCTATCGCCGTTCCGAATGTGCTTGCATGGCAAGAAGGATCGGACCCTGCCCTGCGCGACGAGTATATCGTCATCGGTGCTCACTTGGATCACCTTGGGGTCCGAGGTGCCGAGTACTTTCCTGGAGCCGACGACAACGGGTCTGGCTCGACGGCCATCTTGAGCATTGCCAAGGCGGTGGCAGCCAATCCGACGAAGCCCAAGCGGAGCATTTTGTTTATGTGGTTTGCGGCAGAAGAGATTGGTCTTGTCGGTTCGGCTCACTACGTGAACAACCCGATTTTGCCATTGGAAAAAATGATCTGCATGCTCAATGTGGACATGGTCGGGCGCAACGAGGAGAAGCAGAACGAGCTCGCGAGCGAAAACGAGCGATCATTGCACTTGGTCGGAAGCCAAAAGGGAGATCAATCGTTGCACGCGATGATTCTTGAGGCCAACAAGTCGATCAATTTCGAGTTTGAGTTCGACGAGGAAGGGGTCTTTGGCCGCAGTGACCAGATCAACTTCTTCAAGAAGGGGACCTCGGTTGCGTTTCTCTTTGGCGGTTTTCATCCCGACTACCACCGCACGAGCGATACCCCTTCGAAGATCAATTACGCAAAGATTGCATCGGCTGCGAAGCTTTACTTTTTGGCTTGCCATATGGCCGCCGAGCACGGTCCATTTCCAGCGCCCAAGGAAGAGCCACCGGTGACGAAGTAGCTGCACGATAAAAGGAAGTTATCATAAGTAGTCAGTAGCTGTCCGGTGATAAAATAGATCGATTGAGAGGACTTTGCTGATCGCAAGGCGCGAGGATCGATGGGCAATCATTAAGATATGACTGCTCAATGGTTCCCAATTTTCTTGCAGTTGCAAATCATTGATACGTTCGGTTACTTTTTTGGTATATGATCTTGGAATAGCTT
>JAJTEK010000059.1 GCA_021299695.1 Pirellula sp.
CCGCTTGGCGCCCCTTCTCCACCTGGGCTTTGGCCGGGGGAGTAAGGGGCGGGGGGGTTGAGCGGGCCGACCGCGCGTAAGGCTGCTTGGCTGTAACGGCCACACATGGCCACTCATGCAATACAGACGGATCGATCCACACAGATTTGCATTCATCCAGCCCGGAGGGCTAGACAAAGATCCCTGGGGACAGTCCTCGCGTTTTCGGCACTCGATCGCAGCCGGAAGTCGAAGGCCTCGACGGTCGTTCTGGCGCGGTGCAGGAGAAGCAGCTTTACCACGCTTGGTAGTAGGTTCCGTTGTTTTGGGCGGCAATGTCTCGCAACACGAGTACGTTCTCCATGAGACCGACACAATCAATCCTCGCGGATTTACCGTACTGTTTGTTCATCATGGTTATGGTCGTGCTGCACGTAGGATCAAATTCCCCGTCTGAGAGCAACACGATGCGTTCTGGCCTATAAGCAATCGCCACTGACATCGCGGCCATCGGGTTGGTTCCCCCCCCACCTGGTGGTTGCGATAACCATTGTTTTATCATCTGCTTGTTGCGATTTACTCCCGGAATCATGCCTATTGCAAAAGGTGCCGAGTAGTACTCCTGGTCAAACAACAAAACACAAAACTTCTGCTCCTGACTCAGTTGGTCAATCGCTCGCGTTAAAGCATTGATCACTCGCGGTAGCTTATCCGAAACCGACATGCTACCACTGACATCTATTACAAACACCGTCGACGCCGCCGGCTTACCCTCGCCAACGAACGGATTCATCCCTTTGGTCGAGGCTAGATCCAGCCCCCCCGCATTGCCCGGCCCTCCAATCGACGGATTTCCTTGAGAACTACCAGCAACCGAACTCTGTCGGTTCGGTACCAGCGATAACGTGGCCTCGTTTTGCTTGGTGTTCCTATTGCCATTGGAGCTGTTTTCGGATTCTTTTTCGGGTTCTACCTCGGACTCTGCTGCGATAAACTCCTTTCCATGAACAGATGTTTCAGGTTTTACTGCATCTTTTGTTTGCTCCTCTTGCCCATTCACGAGAGAACTCCCTTTCGTATCCTCGCCTGCGAGCACCGCTTCGGTAATTGGCTCACCGGTCTGACCACCTATGGGACTGGCATCCTCGGAACTGCCCCCCACCCCGATCCAACCCAATATCAACAACAAGATCAAAGCAACAGCCGCAGCCCCCGCAGCGATCATTCCAGAGATCTCAGGCCCTTCACGTCCGATACCTGTATCGATGTCTCTGGGAACGTTTGCATTTAGGACTACCTCTTTGGAGATCGCTCTTGGAGAACGCAGAGGTGGAGGGATCATGGATGGATCACTTATCGGTTCCATGGACTACTCTCTGTTTTTGTCTAGAGTTCCTAGGACTCGGTGTGGATCACGCGCAGGACAAAAACGCGGGGACAGTCCCCGCGTTTCCAGGGTCATATCCCTGAATCGCAGATTCTTCGGATCAATGCAGCGATCTCATCCAAGCCAGGAAAGTGTCTGCTATCGTTCCCTGTGTCGAACAGTCGCGTCGCTGACTATGTTCCTGATGTCTGGGAATCGCTCGAGCCGCAGTACCGAGACTTCGGCATCGAGGTTCCGTCACTAACCGTCGAACAGTTCTGGACGCAGGTAACGGACTTCGGGATCGACGAGGTCGACTTGATCAAGCTCGATTGCGAAGGGGCCGAGTACTTGATCGTTTCCGAGCTATCGGCTTTAGGTCTAATGGACCGCATCGGCTGGATCCGTGGAGAGTGGCACAGCCGCAAGGACAATCTGCTGCTGGCCAATCTTCTGAGCCAAACGCACGTCTTCAACATCGATCCGAACTATCCTCACTCGGTGGGGATGTTTGTGGCGCATCGGATCCTCAAATAAGCTGGCGAATAATCGCATCAGCGTCTCTCATGCCGCTATCTGCGGCGAGGCGCACCAGAAGGTATTTCCGAAAAAAATCTAGCGAGTGACCAAAGGTATCACGAACTAGCACGATACTGGCCAAATGGCTTACGCCTGATTTCCCCACCAACCGGTGGAAATCGGACGGTAAATGTCCAGAACCCAAGGATTTACGGCATCTCCATTGCTGTCATTGCACCATAAAGTTTGCTAAACTCTAGCCCCATGTCGATTCCTGATCGATTAGAGGGGGAATCGTGCCCAAACTGAGTGAATACTTGAAAGTTGCAGAAGAGGTCGAGATCCTGGGAGTTTCCTTGGGGACCGTCAGGACCTGGGCTGCGGACGGCAAGATTCCGATGCACCGGAGTCCGGCCAACGGGTCCGGCTGTTCAAAAGGGAGGAACTTGAGAAGTTCCTAAAGAATATCGCCAAACCAGTTGCACCGACCAAAAACAGAAAAGACTAAGCAAATCGCCCAGCAATGATCAAACTCGAAGACCTCAAACCTGGATTGCCTCTCGTCGGACTCGAACCGTCGGTAGTGGCAACCGTCGCTGCCGTCGTGCCTATCGGTGACGGAGCGGTACAGGTCTTTTATCGCACACCCGATGGAACCACGAAAGAGCGGCTTCTTGGCCGTGCCGACGAAGCCAATCTCAGCATCGCCACGGTAGAGCGTCCGTGGTCGTTTGATGGCGATGGCGCAGCCTTCCAGCTAACCTGCGAAGCCAAACGCATCGACTTGGCATTCCTCTTTGATCCGATGATGGCAGTCCACACATCGAACGTCGATCCACTGCCCCACCAAATCACTGCCGTCTACGAATCGATGCTTCCCCGGCAACCGCTCCGATTTGTCCTGGCTGACGATCCTGGCGCTGGCAAGACGATCATGGCTGGCCTCTACATTCGCGAACTCGTGATGCGAGCCGATGCGCATCGCATTCTGATCGTGGCACCTGGTAGCTTGGTGGAACAATGGCGAGACGAACTGTACGAAAAGTTCGGCTTGGAGTTCCGGATTTTTTCCTCGGAACTTGAGCAAGCCTCTGCCAGTGGCAACCCCTTTGAAGAACATAACCAACTCATAATTCGCTTAGATCAGATATCGCGAGCCGAGGAGCAAACGCCAACAGGACGAGCTCCTGGTACTTTACAAGTGAAATTGCTAGAAGCGGGCTGGGATCTGGTTGTGTTCGACGAAGCCCACAAGTTGTCGGCACACTACTTCGGAACCAAACTAGAAAAAACTGCTCGCTTTCGACTTGCCGAGCGTATTGGTGAACGAACCCGGCACTTGCTGTTGATGACAGCAACCCCGCACAACGGCAAAGAAGAAGACTTCCAACTATTTCTGTCACTCCTGGATTCCGACCGTTTCTACGGCAAGTTCCGTGGCGATGCTGCACACCAAGTCGATTCCTCCGACCTGATGCGGCGGATGGTCAAGGAGGAACTCATCAAGTTCGACAACACACCGCTATTCCCCGAACGCAAAGCCTACACGGTCAATTACAAGCTTTCCGACATCGAAGCTGGCTTGTACGAATCGGTTACGGACTACGTCAAAACGGAAATGGGAAAAGCCGACGAGTTGACCGGCTCGCGCAAGGGCTCGGTAGGCTTCGCGCTCACCGCCCTTCAGCGACGACTCGCCTCCAGCCCAGAAGCCATCTACCAATCGCTGCGACGACGTAAAGAACGTCTAGAAAGCCGCCTGCGAGACGAGAAGATCGGCATTCGTGGTCGCCAAGTCCTCGCCGATACCTTGGCGGACGTTCCCGAAGACGACGACGACCTCAATGCCGAAGAACAAGAAAACCTCGAAGAGACCCTCGTCGATGATGCCACGGCCGCCCGCAGCATCAACGAACTAGAGGCTGAGATCGTCATTCTCAAAGGACTCGAATCCAAAGCCAAGACGGTGGTCGCATCGGGCCAGGATCGCAAATGGGACGAACTATCCAAGATCTTGCAAAACGCACCTGAGATGCGTGATGGCTCCGGTCGACAGCGCAAGTTGATCATCTTTTCCGAGCATCGCGATACGCTCAATTACCTCCATGAAAAGATCGCGGGCGTTTTCGGCAACCATGAAGCGGTCGTCACCATTCATGGCGGTACCAAGCGCGAGGAACGACGCAAGATTCAGGCGTTGTTCCGTTCCGAGCCCGATGTCCGTGTGCTGGTCGCCACCGATGCAGCAGGCGAAGGCGTGAACCTGCAATGTGCCAACCTGATGGTCAACTACGATCTCCCGTGGAACCCCAACCGGCTCGAACAACGATTCGGACGGATCCACCGTATCGGTCAAGTCGAGGTTTGCCATCTTTGGAACCTTGTGGCAAAAGAGACACGCGAAGGGGACGTTTACCATCGGTTGCTAGAAAAACTGGAAATCGAAAGTGAGGCATTGAAAGGTCGTGTGTTCGACATCTTGGGCGAAGTCTTCGAGGAAACCAGCTTGAAGGATTTGCTCATACAAGCCATTCGCTACGGCGATCAACCGGAGGTCCGCTCGCGGCTCACGCGCACGATTGACCATGCTCTCGAACACGACCATTTGAAATCACTTCTCAACCGAAACGCACTCGCGCAAGAGACGATGAGTGCCGACCGGCTGTATGCTGTCAAGGGAGAAATGGAGAAGGCCGAAGCACGTCGCCTGCAACCCTACTTCGTGCGATCGTTCTTCATGAAGGCCTTTGAGCAGATCGGCGGTTCGATCTATCCACGCGAACTTAGTCGGTTCGAGGTCACGCACGTTCCAACATCGATTCGCGAGCGTGATCGACGGATCACCGGCCGCAACCGCCGCGAACAAGAGCCAGTGCTCAAACGCTACGATCGCATCTGCTTTGAAAAGGATGCATTGCAACCGTCCGACAAACCGGGAATCTCCCGCGCGGTCCTTATGCATCCAGGTCATCCGCTGATGCTTGCCGTCAGTGACTTGCTTCTGGAGCAGAATGCTAATCTCCTACGTCAAGGAGCGGTGCTCGTTGATCCCGCCGATGATGGCCTGGAGCCTTGGCTGATGTTCCTCGTCACTCACGAAGTAAAATCAGGCGATGGGCAAGTTCTGTCCAAGCGACTGCAATTCGTGCGAGTCAATCCCGATGGATCTACTTCCTTCGCCGGCTGGGCACCTCATCTCGACTTGGAACCACTTGCCGATTCCGAGCGATCGCTCATCAAAGACGTTCTCGATGCACCATGGATTCGGGCCGACCAGGAACAACGTGCCGTGGCATTGGCTGCCACATCGATCGTTCCGGAGCACTTTCGCGAAGTAAACGACCGTCGCGTAGCCCATGTCGACAAGACTTTGGCGGCAGTTCATGAGCGATTGAGTCGCGAGATCGAATTCTGGTCGGACCGTTGGCTCAAGTTGAAGGAAGACCAGGAAGCGGGCAAGGACGTGCGATTGAACGTAGAAAACGCCCGCCGCACCGTCAACGATCTTGAAGGACGGTTGGAGAACCGCAAGAAGGAACTCCAATCAATGCGGCATGTCGTCAACGGCACGCCGATTGTTCTCGGTGGAGCTCTGGTCGTTCCGGCTGGCTTGATGCGTCGAGTTCGTGGCGACGAAGACACCTCGTCCAGCTTCTCAGCAGATCCGATTGCTCGCAGCCGGATCGAACGCATCGCAATGGATGCCGTGCGACATACTGAAGAATCCCAAGGCTGCCACGTGGTTGATGTTTCCGCCGACAAATGCGGCTGGGATCTGACCTCGCATCCGCCAGCAATCGATCACAAGCAGCCGGACCCGCGTCACATCGAGGTTAAGGGACGCGTCAAAGGGGCGGCCACCATCACCGTCACCCGCAACGAGATACTTTACGCCTTCAATCAGGGGGACAAGTTTGTGCTGGCCATCGTGCTGGTTAATGAAGACAATAGCTACGAAGGGCCGCACTACATCCGACGCCCTTTCGACCGCGAGCCCGGCTGGGGCGTGTCGTCGATCAATTACAAGCTAAGCGACTTGCTGACGAAAGCGGAGGCCAGGCATGCCTAAGGAATACGCGGTGGATACATATAATCACTACGACAACGCGCCAATCGTTGAGGCCATCCTCGACGCTTCGATTCAACGAGCATCGCCGATTCAAATGGATGAACTCGCCGAAGTCGTCACCGGTAAGGAGAAGTATCCTCAACGGGTCGAATTGATGACGGCGTCCGGCCAGATGACCGTTGGACCAACTGTTTCCGCCTCGGCAACAACTCAAAAGCTCGGCTATCAGTTCATCAGTGCTGACAAGAAACTTATCGTTCATTGCAAAATAGATGGCCTGGCTCTCAGTCGGCTCGCTCCATATACAAGCTGGAACGATGTCTATGCTGAGTATGCACGTCAATGGGACCGCTACGTTGAAATCATAAAGCCGGATCAAGTTATGAAGCTTGCGGTTCGCTATGTAAATCGATTTGATTTGCCTGGCAACCGAGTGGAGCTGAGTGACTATTTCCGGACCTACCCTGAGGTTTCAAAAGACATTAAGTACGACCTCTCTGGGTTTCTTAATCAACTGTACATTCCGATGCCTGATATTCAAGGGCAAGCCATAATCACGCAAGCCAGAGTTCCACCTCCAGACGATTCCGTTATCTCAGTCTTGCTCGATATCACGGTCTCAATGGCCCTACAATCACCAACGGAAAAGCTCGATCTGGAAAGTAAAATGAACATGCTACGTTCGCGGAAGAATGAATTATTTGAAGCTTGCATGAAAACGCAAGCTCGCGACCTAATACGGGAGACTTCGAAATGATCACTGCTACTCCACCAGCATACTATCAAATGATGGACATCGAAGAAAAGCAACTTAGGCCGAGAGGCGCGAGCTCCGATAGCGATCAAATAGACGAGTTCGCAGCGAGCGCATTGCGGTTCCTAGTATCAAGTCCTCGCAGCTCGATCGCGGACTATTTTGGGATTGATGGTTACGTCGCTCCTGGATTGCACCCGGTCGCCCAAAAGAAAGTTCGAATTGTGAAACGTGGCCAATTGCAGCCAGTGCCCTTTCAGGGAGAAATCGAATAGTCATGGATGCGATATGGACTCGTCACAATGGAACAGATCTTCGGCAGGGAGACATATTGGATCACTGCGCAGTCGCATCAATCTCTGACACATTTGAACCGGACGCTTCCGAAGATTTCGTTAACGTAGACATGGCAAGACTAATTGTAGTGACTCAATCTTGCGACCTCGAGAATGGTAAAGCACCCCACGCAGCGCTCTGTCCGGTCTATACGCTTTCAGAATTTGAGATGAGTGATGAACGATTCAAATCCAAAGGTCGCTGGGAGGAAGTTCGCAAAAACAAAGTCGAAGGGCTTCATCTGTTGCCGGGAGTCGATGCCCCCCAAAACAATCGAGACGCTCTGGTCGTCGATTTTCGGCTAATCGTTTCTCTCCCGATTGGATACGTCACGCGTCATGCGGAAGCCTTAGAGAACCGTCCTCGACTACTGTCTCCGTATGTGGAGCATTTCTCTCAATCCTTCGCTCGCTTTTTCATGCGAGTCGGATTGCCGTCCCAGATACCAGCCTACAAGTAGATCGAATCGGTAAGTTATGCAAGAAGCATCTATCATCTCCCCCAAGAAACTCATTGAAGTCGCTCTTCCGCTTGACGCGATCAATGCGGCCGCGGCGCGCGAGAAGTCGATTCGGCATGGGCATCCCAGCACGTTGCACTTGTGGTGGGCCCGGCGACCATTGGCGGCCGCGAGGGCTATGATCTTTTCGCAACTCGTTCACGATCCTGAGGATCTCTGGCGATGTCAGAACCCCGGGATTGAACCTAACTCCCAAGTCAAAGGCCATTGGACTAAGGCTCGCGCGCGGTTGTTCTTGATCATCGAAGAACTGGTCAAATGGGAGAACACGACCAACGAGACTGTGTTGAAAAAGGCGAGGGAAGAAATCTACCGCAGCTGGCGAGAAACCTGCGAGTTAAATGAAGGCCATCCGCAAGCGTCCGAGTTGTTTAATCACGAAAAAATGCCGGGATTGCACGACCCATTTTCCGGTGGTGGAACGATTCCGCTAGAAGCGCAACGGTTGGGGCTGGATGCGTATGCCAGTGACCTGAATCCTGTCGCTGTCCTTATCAATAAGGCAATGATAGAGATTCCACCAAAATTTGCCGGACGACCGCCAGTCCATCCAAGGTCGGAAAACGGGAGCTTGAATCTCGAAGCGATAGGTTCTGGTGCAATCGGTCTCGCTAACGATATTCGCTACTACGGGAAGTGGATACGAGATGAAGCGTTCAGGCGAATTGGCCACCTGTATCCGAAGATCGAAGTCACGAAGGAAATAGTTGCGGAACGCGCGGATTTGAAACCGATACTCGGCGAAAAGCTAACGGTCATCGCTTGGATTTGGGCGAGAACGGTGAAGAGCCCGAATCCTGCCTTCTCGCACATCGACGTGCCGCTCGCGAGCAGCTTTATTCTAAGCAGCAAGGAGGGTAGTGAAGCCTATGTTCAGCCAGTGATCTCCAAGAGCGGCTACATGTTTACTGTGAGGGTCGGTAAGCCAACTGCCGACGCAAAGACTGGTACAAAGGCCGGCAAACGCTCAGCATTCTTTTGCCTGATGTCAAATACACCGATTGACTACGAGTACATTCGCGGGGAGTCGCTGGCCGGAAGGATGGGGCAAAAGCTCATGGCAATCGTCGCCGAAGTACCTCGCGGACGTGTCTACCTATCGCCATCCGTTGAACAAGAAACTTTGGCAGGCGCTGCTCAGGCTACGTGGAGACCAGAGTTGTGTATCGTTCCAGGGATGTCAGAGAGAGTTGTTGGATATGGGATGACGACCTACGGAGACCTGTTCACTGCGCGTCAGTTAGTGGCATTGACAACGTTTGGCGATCTAATCAGCGAGGCGCGTGAGAGGATTCAACGAGATGCGATTACCGCTGGATTGTCCGACAATGATACGTCCCTCGATGCAGGTGGAACAGGAGCTAAAGCCTATGCGGAAGCAGTTAGCGTGTATTTAGGCTTCGCAGTAGATAAGACATCGGAAGGAAGCACAGTTATCTGCACCTGGAGTCCATTGCCGACCAAGTTGCACGTCGTCAGCACTTTCGGTAGGCAAGCGCTGTCCATGACGTGGGATTATGCAGAGGCCAATGTCTTCGGCGAATCTTCAGGCAACTTCGAACGTATGTGTGGTCTTTCAGCGAATGCGATTGAAAAAACAGTTGTCGTGAATCCGTTGCAGGGTCACGTTAGCCAAGCTAGTGCGACCGAACAAACCATTTCCAAAAACAGATTCGTCTCCACTGATCCACCGTACTATGACAATATTGGCTATGCTGACCTTTCGGACTTCTTCTACGTCTGGCTTCGACAGTCTCTGAGGTCTGTGTTTCCAAACCTGCTTGCAACAATTGCAGTACCGAAAGCGGACGAATTAGTAGCCACGCCGCACCGCCACGGCACAAAAGAAAAAGCTGAGAAATTCTTCCTCGACGGCATGACAAATGCATTGCGCAATCTCGCTGTGCAGGCTCACCCAGCAGCCCCAATTACCATCTATTACGCCTTCAAACAATTGGAATCCGAAACGACAGAGGGAGTCACTTCTACAGGATGGGAAACTTTTCTTGATGCGGTCTTGAAGTCTGGTCTCGCGGTCACGGGCACTTGGCCAGTTAGAACTGAGAAAAGCGGCGGGTTTCGCAACATGGATAAGAACGCGCTCGCGTCGTCGATCGTGCTGGTGTGTCGGCTTCGGGCAGTAAACGCGGGAACGATCTCGCGGCGGCAGTTCGTACGAGTGCTCAATGAGGCACTACCACTAGCGCTAGATGCGATGACTCGCGAGAGTGAGGGGCTTCACTCACCGGTCGCCCCCGTGGACCTGTCGCAAGCGATCATTGGCCCCGGGATGGCCATCTTTAGCCGCTATGAAGCTGTGCTCGAAGCCGATGGAACGCCAATGACAATTCGGACAGCACTTCAACTGATTAACCGCTTTTTAGCTGAAGACGACTTCGATGCCGACACCCAGTTTTGCTTGCACTGGTTCGAGCAGTATGGTTGGGAGACCCGTAAGTTTGGGGAAGCAGATGTTCTTGCCCGGTCTAAAGGAACCAGCGTCGACGGCGTCAAGAACGCGGGTGTGCTTCATTCTGCCAGTGGTAACGTGCGACTTTTGAAATGGGCCGACTACCCAGCCGTATGGGACCCGCAGTCTGATCAACGTCTTCCGATCTGGGAAGTCCTGCACCAACTGATCCGCGTCTTCAACACCGACGGCGAGACGGGAGCGGCGGCGGTCTTTGCCGCTGTCGAGTCCAAAGCCGAAGCCGCCCGGCAACTCGCCTACCGGCTCTACACGCTCTGCGAGCGCAAGAACTGGGCCGAAGACGCCCGCGCTTACAACGAAGTCGTCACCTCCTGGTCCGGCATCGAATCCGCCGCCGCGAAAGAACCGACCGCCACCCAACGCACACTGTTTGATTAGTGAGAGATGTTGTCATGTCGAAATCAATCATGCTGGATACGCGAACGATCAATTTTCTCGAATTGTTAGGCAATGGCCGACAGTACGCGATTCCGCCCTATCAGCGCGACTATTCGTGGGTTGAAGAACAATGGGACGATTTGTGGAACGACATTCTGGCCTTGCGAGCCAACCCCAAGGATCGGCACTACATGGGCGCTCTGGTCGTGCAGGGTAAGACTGATCGCGATTTTTTGGTGATTGATGGGCAGCAGCGACTTGCGACTTTGAGCATTCTGGCACTTGTGGTAATTGGCCGTTTGAAACAGTTAGCCGAAAATAACCATGATGCGGATGCGAATCGAGAACGAACTTCCAGTTTGCGGGCCAGATTCATCGGCGAAAAGGACCCGGCATCACTAATCGAAAAGAGCAAGTTGGCTCTCAATGACACTGATGATCCGTTTTACCAGGACTATCTCGTTCAACTTCGGAAACCATTGAACCCGCGCGGGCTCAGCAGATCCAATCGCCTGCTTTGGGAGTGCTTCAAGTGGTTCGACAACAAAGTCGGCGCTATTTTCGGCGAAAGTCCGAATGGAAAAGAACTAGCTGAGTTACTGAACGAGACAATTGCAAGACAGTTACTGTTCATTTTGATTACCGTCGATGATGAGTTGAATGCCTACACTGTTTTTGAAACACTCAACGCGCGTGGCCTGGAGCTATCATCGACTGATTTGCTCAAGAATTATCTGTTTTCATGTGTAAAGACTAAAACCGATCTCAAGGCGCTGCATCGACGATGGCAGTCCATGCTCGGCACAATTCGCCAGGAAAGATTTCCTGAGTTTCTGCGATACCATCTTTTATGCGAGCAGCCAAAAATACGATCTAATCGACTCTTCAAGATCGTTCGCGAAAGGGTTCGCAAGACGCAAGATGTGTTCGACCTGATGGAGGATTTGGAAAGCCGCGCTGAGCTATTCGCGGCACTCAGCGACCCGGCACACGAATACTGGATCGACCATCCCGGTTGTCGACCTTACATTCGCGAACGCGTATTGCTTCGGGGTCAGCAGTCGGTTCCGTTACTCTTTGCCGCTTGGGAAAAGCTTTCAAAAGAGGATTTTGCGCGAGTACTCAAATTGGTGAATGTCTTCACCTTTCGTTTTACCACGGTGAGTGGACTGAATACGAATGACCTCGAGCCTCTCTACCATCGAGCCGCCAAAGCGGTGCTCGATGGACGGGCGAACTCTGTATCCAAAGTATTCGAACAACTTCAACCCAGTTACGTCGAGGATGAACAGTTTCGGAGGAACTTCGAACTATTTGAGGTCTCCACCTCCGGTCAGTCGAAGCATTTGGCCAAGTACATCCTTTGCCGACTTGAAAAGGATTTGTCGGGTCGAGACTTGGATTTCGAAACAGACACGGGAACCATTGAGCACATTCTGCCTGAGAATCCATCGGATGCATGGGCAACCGCGATTCCTGAGCCAGAGTGGCCAAAACAGGTCTATCGAATTGGTAATCTCACGCTACTCGAAAACAAGCTCAATCGACAAGTTGGCAACGGCCTGTTTCCCGAAAAGATCGGCGAATTTGTCAAGAGTCGTTATCACTTGACGCTTGCCATAGCGACGGATCCACCTAACGAATGGACCGTTGCGCAAATTAACTCCAGACAGGAAGAATTGGCGCGCCGCGCAGTGCATTTGTGGCGATCCGATTTTGATCAGTAAAACTCGACCACGCTCAACGTGGCGTCGCGCTGGCGACGAATTGGATAAATGAAATCACGTTTCAGGTAGTAACCAATGACAATGAAACCTTGGCGAGAAATTGCTGTACCGCATCGCGACGTGCTGGAAGGGACCTTTCAGCAATCCGAGTTCGCGGCCGACATTACGGCAGTGCATTCGGGCAAAGCGACCAAAGAATACCAGGATGCCTCTGCCTTCTACGATCGAACCTTCATTACCGAGGGGATGCGATTGCTGTTGACGCAGGTGGCCCAGCGGCTGGTTGGCAACGGTGGAGAGCCGGTCATCCAGCTTCAAACCGCCTTCGGTGGCGGCAAGACGCACACCATGCTGGCCGTATACCACCTGGCCACGCGCAAGTGCGCTCTTTCGGAACTGGCTGGTATTCCTTCGCTCGTCGAGCAAGCCGGAATGATGGACGTCCCCCAGGCCCGCGTTGCCGTTTTGGACGGGACGGCTCACGCGCCCGGCCAAGCCTGGAAACACGGCAAGCAAACAATCAAGACGTTGTGGGGCGAGCTGGCGTGGCAGCTTGGCGGGAGTGAGGGGTATGCGATGGTGAAGGAAGCCGACGCAACGGGAACGTCACCGGGGAAAGACCTGTTGCGTGATTTGCTGGCCCAGTACGCGCCGTGCGTCGTACTGATCGATGAACTCGTTGCCTACGTCCGACAGTTTTCAGAAGGCCAAACCCTGAGCGGCGGCAGCTACGACACCAACTTGTCGTTTATCCAGGCGCTCACGGAAGCCGTGAAGCTCGTTCTAAATGCCATCGTCCTGGCATCGTTGCCGGAGTCCGAAGTCGAAGCTGGCAGCCAGCGTGGCGTCGCAGCACTCCGAGCACTGGAAAAGACCTTCGGCCGCATTCAGGCTTTGTGGAAACCCGTGGCCACCGAAGAAGCGTTCGAGATCGTGCGTAGGCGATTGTTTGAGCCGGTACGCGACGGCAAGACCCGCGACGCAGTATGCCGAGCCTTTGCGGATGCCTATGTGGCGGAAGGTTCCAAATTATCCGCCGCAACGCAGGAAGGCCGCTACTACGATCGACTGGTGCAAGCCTACCCGATCCATCCCGAGGTGTTCGATCGGCTGTACGAAGACTGGACCACCATTGATGGATTTCAGCGGACACGCGGCGTGCTGAAGTTGATGGCCAAGGTCATCTACCGACTCTGGAAAGATGACAACAAAGACCTGATGATTCTGCCCGGCAGTCTCCCACTGCACGATGGCAGTTCCCGGAACGAACTGACCTACTATTTGCCTGCTGGTTGGGACGCCGTTGTCGAAAAGGACATCGATGGCGACCGTGCCGAGACAACCGAACTGGAGAATAAGGAGCCCCGCTTCGGCCAAGTGAACGCCGCTCGCCGCGTGGCTCGGACGCTGTTCCTGGGTAGTGCTCCTTCGTCCGTCGCCGGCAAGGCCGGAATCCGAGGCCTCGATCGAGCCCGCGTCCTGCTCGGTTGTTTGCAACCGGGCCAGACCTCAGCTACCTACATCGACGCCCTGAACCGCTTGGCGGATCGCCTCCACTACCTCAACAGCTCCGGTGACAAAGCGCAGGAAGCCACTCGCTTTTGGTTCGATACTCGCGCTAACCTGCGCCGAGAGATGGAGGACCGCAAGCGACGATTTGAAGATGACACCGATGTTCGAAGCAAGATCGGTGAAGCCCTCAAGAAGATGGTTGGCAGTACCTCTTTCTTTGACGGCGTTCACATCTTTACGCCTCATGGCGATGTACCGGACGACAGTTCGCTTCGCTTGGTAGTCCTGGATCCACAGTTCAGTCACTCACGCGACCTCAAACAACCTGCCGAACAGGCAGTACTGGACTACGTTCGTAGCAATGGGACCAAGCCACGTTACCGTGGAAACCGACTCATCTTTTTAGCACCTGACATGGCGGTTCTTGCTCGATTGCGAGACACCGCACGAGTTGCACTCGCATGGAGCTCGATCGTCGAGGACGTCAAGGAAGGCCGGCTCAATATCGATCTTCTTCAAAAGAAGCAAGCCGAAAAGGAGCTGCAGAGCGCCGAGGAAGTTGTGCCGCGAGCTGCAAGGGAATGCTACAAATGGTTGCTCTGCCCAGTGCAAAACTCGGCAACAGATCCAAAGCCATCGGTCGAAGCATTTCCACTAAACACAACCGGAAATTCCGTTGGCAATGAAATCGAGAGAGTTTGTCTTGAAAACGAACTGGTGATCACCAATTGGTCACCAATCCACCTTCGCACGAAGCTCAAAGAACTTTACTGGAAGGATGGGAAAACATCGGCTGGAGCGATGGCGTTCTGGGAGGACACTCTCCGGTATCTTTATTTGCCTCGACTCAAGAACCGCGATTCGCTCAGCCAAGCGATCCGCACAGGTGCTGGCTCTGCAGATTTCTTTGGTACGGCTTACGGGGTTGATGGCGAAAAGTACACCGGATTCCAAGTCGGCGAATCCAACGTCCAGTTTGACGACACGTTGCTTCTGATCGAACCAACCGCTGCTAGTGAATACGCCGCTGCTCTTCAACGAGCGAAAGACGCCGAGGAAGCAGCAAAGAGAGCCCGCGACGCTGCCGCTGGCGGTGGCGGCAATAAAGGCGGCGACTCGACACCAGGAACCACTGGAAATGGCTCGACCTCTGGAGGAACAGGACCGACCGGTGGCACTGAGAAACCTGCTCCCGGTCCGACTCCACCAGCTAAGCCTAAATCCTTTCATGGCTCGATTCAAATAAAGCCATCAGCAGCCAAAATGAAACTGGTGCAAGTCGCCGAGGAAATCATCAGCATTCTCGCAGGTGATCCAAACGCAAACCTCGAAATTACGCTCGAAATCAACGCCGAGTTCCCATCTGGAGCGTCAGACCAAATCAAACGTGCTGTCTCAGAGAATGCCAACGCACTTGAATTCAAGTCTAAGTCTTGGGAGTAGGTCAAAAGTAAAACAGGCCGAAACTTAGCCATGAAAACAATGCCACACTCAATTTGAGTATCCGTACAGAGGAAACGCGTCATGGAACATTGGCTTTTCAACACCGACGAAACTGAGCCTGAAGGTGAGGGCAAGTATAAAAAACTGATTAGGCAACGCGTAGTTGCTGCTTGGGGCTCTTGCAAAGGTCTCGGAGCCGAGGTGACCTTGAATCGGCCCGAGCAAGGGGACTGGATTTACTTCTTCCGTGCAGGTTATGGAATCATCGCAAGAGCTCAAGCAACTGATGTCTATGCGGCTCCGAGCAGGTCAATTTTTAACGAAGCCGGTGAGTACTGTCGTCCGGTGGATTCGCTCCAGGTTCTCCCTGAATCGATGCCAATTACTGTAGCCAGTATCAAAGAGAATTCCGGATACCAGATTCCATACCGCCAGGTGATGGGTCGTATTTTGAACAAGGCGGCACAGGACTATTTGGAATTTAGATTTGGTTCCACGGAAACACTGCCAAAAAAGCCACTTCCTAAGCCCAAGCCAGGTTCGTTTAGTTTCTTCCAACCAGATCCCGAAATTCGAAAGAAGGTAGAACGCGCCGCAATTCGATTCGTCAAAGCAAAATACAGAAAAGAAAAATGGAGTGTTAGATCCGTCGAACGTGAGAACGTCGGCTATGACCTTCATTGTACGAAAGGCTCATTGGTTGAATGCGTCGAGGTCAAGGGAGCGACCGGCAACGAACAGCAGATCGTGTTAACCGCCAATGAACTCGGCAAAGCTCAAACGGATAATCGGTTCGTGCTCTACGTCATCACAAACGCATTGATCAAACCCACAGCCCACAGGTACTCAGGTAGTCAACTTATTTCCGGATTTGATATCCAGCCAATTCAGTACCGTGCAAAATTGAAGTAAATCGAATCAACCAAACCCGTCCTACTAAAACGAACATGCAGATCCAAACCATCCTTGATCAAATCGACCTCGGCGCAATGGCATTACCTGAATTTCAGAGAGGCTACGTCTGGAATCGCGAGCAAGTCCGCGGGCTGATGTACTCGCTCTATCGAAAACATCCGGTTGGTAGTCTGCTTGTTTGGGTAACGCAGACAGAGAACGCCGAAGCACGAGGAGATCAGCCGCTCCAGCTTGGATCGGTAAAGTTGCTATTGGATGGTCAGCAGCGAATCAGCTCTTTGTACGGTCTGATTCGAGGAAGGCCACCAAAGTTCTTCGATGGCGACGCAAAAGCATTCACAGGACTCCATTTCAATATCAAGGATGAGGTCTTTGAGTTTTACCTGCCCACAAAAATGAAGGGTGACCCGTGTTGGTTAGACGTCACGGAGGTTTTGAAAGAAGGAGCGGGGAAAACGATGCAGAAGCTCCTTCAGATTCCTGATCTGCAGGCTAACATTCCGCAGTATCTCAATCGAATCAACGCCATCGAGAACATCAAAACAATCGATCTTCACATAGAGGAGGTTTCCGGTGCGGATAAAACGGTCGATGTCGTTGTTGATATCTTCAATCGGGTCAATAGCGGTGGCACAAAGCTTTCCAAAGGTGATTTGACGCTCGCACGTATTTGCGCCCAATGGCCAGATGCTCGCGATGAAATGAAAAAGCGACTGGCAAAGTGGCGCAAGGCTGGGTATGAGTTTTCGCTGGATTGGCTACTTCGATGCATCAATGCAGTAGTGACAGGAGAGGCGCTCTTTACGGCGATGAAAGATGTCTCTACGTCCGAATTCAAGGACGGCCTCGCATTGACAGAGTCTATCATCGATAGAGTTCTCAACTTGATCGCAAGCCGGCTGGGGCTCGATCACGACCGTGTTTTGGGTAGCAGGTTTGCTATTCCCCTGATGGCTCGCTACCTGCACCAAAGAGGTGGCAAATTAAAAAGCCAGGCCGAACGTGATCGCTTGCTCTATTGGTATGTTCACACCCTGCTGTGGGGGCGATATTCCGGCTCAACTGAGAGCGTTTTGAATAAGGATCTTGAGGCCATCGAAGCGGCTAATTCTGAATCCGAAAATGGTGCGCTAGACAGTTTAATAGGAAATCTTCGTGACAATAGGGGCGATCTTAAACTCAATGAACAAGACTTCTCTGGCTCTAGCAAGGGCAATCGTTTCTACCCGTTGCTGTATATGATGACCCGCGTTTGTCATGCTCGCGATTGGGGAACTGGAGACGAGCTTTCTAACCACCTTCTCGGCCACCTTTCCAGTTTGCAAATCCATCACTTTTTCCCAAAAGCATTACTCTACAAAGCCGGTTTGGGAAAGCGAGAAGTCAACGCAATTGCGAACTTTACGTTTCTCACTCAGGAGACCAATCTTGAGGTAACCGATCGAGATCCTATCGAGTACGTTCCGGAGTACCAAAAACGGACTCCTGGCTCGATTGAGTCTCACTGGATTCCAGTTGGAAAGAAAAAGCTGTTCGAGGCAAAGAATTATGCAGATTTCCTCGACGCTAGAAGACAACTGCTCGCAGAGGCAGCAAACGAATTTCTCAAAAAGCTTTATCATGGAGATGTACCGGATCCGGTCGATCTAGACACAACCGATTTCGTCCGACGCGCCGCAGAATACGTCCCTGGAGGTATCGATTCCGACGAAGAAGAAGAGAGATTACTCCGATGCAATCGTTGGTGTCTAAGGAATGGGCTTCCGCAAGGTGCGATGGCATACGAGTTGATTGAAGCCGAAACCGGCGAGCAACTTGCGTTTTTGGATTTGGCTTGGCCCGACGGTTTACAACCAGGGTTGTCAGATCCTGTCTGCGTCCTGATCGATGAAGACAAAACAGTCGAAGACGCAGCAAGCCTAGCAGGCTTCAGAACCTTTTCGTCAATTCGTGCATTTCGAAAATACGTCAAGGAAGAAATCCTCCATGATTCCCAACCAGACGACGAAACACAGGAGCCTCTTGAGTAAATAAAGGAGCGGTCGCTTTTATCACGAAACGCCTTGAAGGGCGAAATGTCGCGGACTGGGACTCTCTCTGGATTCAGTTTGCTGCATTGCACCAGCCGTTGCCTCAAGGGAGAACCAACTACTTGGTTTGGTCTCCCCTTGGCGAAGCCAACCCTGGGCATCGATGATGGTGTCAGGTGAGATGTCTCGGATGGTTTTCGAAGAGAGTTTGGCTCCCGCAACTGAATAAGGGAAATCGAACTCAGTTCGACCCTCCGGTTATAGCAACAGGCCGACGCCTCAAAACGTCGGCCTGTTCGCGTTTCTACGCAGTATTTTCCAAGGTTTCCACGCGCCGGCCCAGTCTCAAACTCTCTATCGTGCGATGTCTCTACCAACCCGCGCGCGAATCGTCTTAGGTGCTTTTTCTGCCTTTGGCACCCCGACTCTCGGGAGTCTCAAAGTCGCGCGACCTGTTATGTCAGTTGGGGGGTTATAGAAAAGTCTCGAACTTCATAACCCGGACGAAAACTGGAAAACCAAAATGACCTCCCGGTTATGCCCCGCGCGATAAAAGCGCGAGTTTTGGAACCTCTTTTTCATAACCGGCCGGTCACGACTGCGAGCTTTTGGGCGTAAGGTTTCCCTAAGGCGGCGAATTCATTGAGGTTTCGCGTGGCTACGGGGCGCGATAGCCGCTTTTTCTCGACTTCATAACCCGCGAAACGCATCAAAGACAGATGACCCTGGGGTTATGGCCGGCGCGATCGAGGCTAGAATGCTCCGAAGTTTGTTCACCTTCTGTTTTCCGTTACCAGACAAACACGCACAGAAACAACTGATGCCACTCGTTGCTGAATTCCTTGCGCCGGTGCACGCAAGCACTGGCCTATCGCACTTGAAGTATGCCCCAAGTAGGGAGAAACGCTCAGAGACAATATGGACGAGCGTGGAAAGCATGATCCCATTCTTAGGTAAACGAACAACTAGTCGAGTTCACACTGCACCACCCAAAGGACCTAGCTATGCCAAATGTGACACTCGATGCCATCGCAGGCGTCTCTATAGGTCACAACAATTTCGTCAACGAACAGCGGACGCTACAAATGTTATCGACAGGACTTGTTGGTATCGCTAGGCATATCAAGCAGCGAGAGTTAGTTTGGCAAGCGAAATTCAGTGCAAAGCTTAAAATTCAGCTTTATGGTTTGGACGTTGATGGCACAAAAGACAATCTTGATCAGGTTGCTTGCCTCTTTCACTGGTTCGGCGTGTCGCTTTGCAATTATGCACGATTGGTTGGCTTTGTCCGCGGGTTGTCGATGAATGATTTCACTCGAACCGATTTGAGCGATCCAACGAAGTTCAAAACTGTTAAAGAATCAGTTGATGGATACATTAACGCAATACCCGAGTTGTACGATGTTGTAGTCTGGCGAAACAAAGTTGGGGCTCACTTCGCGATTACAGCACCACACAAATCTGACAACATTGCAACACTGGACATGTCAATAATGTTCCCAGTGACGTTTAGTAATAGCCAATATCGTGTAGGCGAGTGGACACTGACGCGGAATAATTCGTCTGGAAGTTACAGCTCTGCGATCCCATGTTGGTCGGTCACTGAAGTTTTTGAGAATCTTATTCCAAGATATTGGCCAAAAATATCGATCGCGACAAGCGAGGAGGCTAATTGAGCCGAGGAAGCCAATTGGGCGTTAATCGAAATTATGAACCAAGCCAAGGGTTAGCGATTTGATAAAAAAATAATTGAGTGATTCGGGTCAGGAATGCACCTTTTTTTCCAGATCTTCGCGCGTAGGAGCCGTCCTTAAAAGCCCGGTGTATCGCTAAACAAATCATCTATGAGATTTATTGGGAGTTGCATCTATGAGTGGTAGAAATCGGAAGTTTTTTATTTCAGATCGCAATGTCATGGCGAAGGTGTATGAAGCCAGAGACCGTCTGGTTGCACATCATTCCCTCTGTGTGAAGCGGAAACGAGATGCGGTAGACTTCACGCAAATAGATGAGTGCCTTGACTCTTTTGAGGCCTGGGCCAGCCATAATTTCGAATACATGTGTGAAGACTGCATATACGCCGCGACCCGTGATGCTAGTAGTAATTTCCCTTCACGCGGGGGCCATCAACCAAACGAAGATGACGATCGCGAGACTGGGGCCCATAGTTCAGTTGCTAACAAGATGTGTTCGCATTGCGAAGAGGTTTGGCTTGAGCAATTAACATTTGCTTGGGTTTTATACGAAGAAATACGGACAAATCGGATTAATTGGGCGCCAGTTAAGAGGCCTGCGCCGCCTGCATGGGGAGACAGTCTTCGGCTTCCCGGTGGATACTTCATATGGTGCGATCACGCGATCCCAGGTTATACAAAGGAGGAAGCGCGTAAGATCAAGGAAGACAATCGCCACTGTGAGTACCACATGGACAAGATCGTGGCTCAGGAGACCGGGAAAGATTGGCAGACAAGAAGAACTGAAATTGAATACAAGCACGGGAAATCGGGCGTACGCAAAGAGCTTTTGAGATCTAATATCAAGATTGTACTCTCCGCACATATACGCGAGGATGGTAAGAGACTTGCACTGTGGGAGGCGGGCTCTGAAGATCGTTCAAGCCAAGTTAGAGCTGAGATTAGAACAGAATTCATTTCCCGAACAACAAAAAAGTACGGAGAAAGTGTTCTGGGCGCGATCAACCCATCTGATATTTCAAATTACTGCATAGAAGTTGAAGCTGGCGGGAACGAGGACTTTCTGTGGAACTCAGTACTAAAGAAGTACGATTTCGATCAGACGACGGACTCTTGCCTCTACTTCATCAAACAGGGGCCGGCGACCAAGATAGGTATCACGAATTCGCTTGACTTAAGGTTTGCACAGATAAAGACATCCGCGGCATTTCCTTGCGAGATCGCTAATGTCGTTTACACACACTTTGGTTATGAGTTGGAACAGACACTGCACCACCGATTACGCAGGTTCAATAGCCACTTGGAATGGTTCATCCTTCCTCCAGGGGTTGAAGCACGTCTTTTCACGGCAAAGAGTCGGAACGAAATCGAGGAGTTTTTGAGGTGGTTTGAAGAAGAATTCTAGTCTCATGCATTAGGAGACGTGACAAAAACCTGGGGACAGTCCCCGCGTTCTCAGCGGAACGGCGCAAGCCCATTACCGTCAAATCGGGACATTGATGAAGTTGTATTTCCTAGTAATCGGCAAATGATAGCGGAACGGCGCAATCTGCCCGGTGAGTCTAAATATCCAGTGGTTTCCCGAGTGTTCGAGCGTGGAACACGACACTTGACCCTTCACCGGAGGGCTTGCGGCATCTTCAAACAAAAGCCCAAAAGACCCGTCGTTACCGACGACCAAGAGCGATTGGGGACAATCGCTCTACCATGGGAGCCAATATGACAAAAACCTGGGGACAGTCCCCAGGTTTTCAGCACTCAAATAGTACGTTAGAAGGGCCGGGTTCGTAGGGGTGTGTACCCATGGGTCTCTTGGGCTCTGCGGACAGAGCCTACTACATGAGCGACGTGTATCTGTGGGACATCTCGCTTGCGACTACAATGCCAGCCACGCGGGTCTACAAACCGCAGCATCCATAAAGATGCTAGATTGTTCTGGGAAACTGTGCTGGGCTGTCATTTGGAATAGACTCGAAACTAGGTCCACCAATATCCTGCTTCATCCTTCAAACCGAATCGCCCAGTTGAGAAAAACAGCGGAAACCAACCGTTGCACCTACCCCCGCGACCGGGTGCTTAGGGAACCTGGAAAAGCGGTGGGGCGTCAACAACGCACAGGCTAAGGCTAATGACAAATCTATCCGTTGCAGACATCGAGGCCGATACGCACTACCAGCTTCTCGACGAGCTTGGCCATAAAGACCTCGCCCCTTTTTGCGCTAAGTTTTATTGGCACCAGCGATCTTGGGTTACTTGGGCACATTACGCATTTTCGCTTGCCGCATTGGTGTTCTGGATCGTGGCGGGTATCCGACAACAACTGCATTTTAGTGCTTGGATGGAGAATTTCGGCTACGCGGTAATCTGCTTTGTGTAAGCGTACACGCGCCTGATCGGGTTTTTCTCAGCGCAGGGCCTGCTTGCGGGTAGATTCAAGGTGCGCCCTTGTTTCTATCCCAGTTCTCAAGGAGATCCTGCTTATGTCTC
>JAJTEK010000060.1 GCA_021299695.1 Pirellula sp.
CGTACTCGATGGCTGCTTCATCTGCGGCGTTGCCGATCGTTGATCGAGGCGGTTTGCGGTAACTTGCGGACCAACAGGCCGGATTGCTATACTGGTTCGCTTCGAGTACGAGTACGAGTACCGCGATGCTGAGTACGAGTACGAGAAGAAGCACGAACCGGGCATTAGATCGAAATGCTCGACCGAGCTTTTCTGACGTGCGTAAAGACTTCTCCTCGCACTGGGTCAATGCGGTGGATCGTTGGATGCACGGAGTAAAGTCGAGCGCGACCATACGTTTCTCAAGGGATTGCTGAGCAGGATATGCCGGATTTGATTGCCCAAGGCCCGACGCCCAACGACCGCTGGCGACGCCCGTTGCCGGCCGACGGGGAGCCGTCGGTTTTTGTCTTGGGCAGGACCGCTCAGCCTTGGGCGGTCCCCTGGGATGACCGAATCTCCCGTCAGCATGCCGAGTTGAAGTGGTACTCTGGCCGCCTGATGATCCTGCGGCTTGAGCATTCCCGGAACCCTATTTTTCATCGTGGTCTGCGCAAGGACGAGTTTGAGCTCGGGATGGGGGATCACTTCGTCATCGGACAGACGACCTTTAGTTTGGTCGATCAGCGTGTCCGCGTGGTTGCCAAATCGGAGATTCCCCCCGCGCTGACCGAACAGACCTATGCACCAGGGCGATTGCGGAGCGTCCAGTACCGCGATGCAGACCGCCGGATCGAGGTACTGAGCCGATTGCCGGAAATCATTTCGAGCAGTTCCGGGGATGAGGAACTCTATGTGCGGGTCGTGAATTTGCTCATGCAAGGGATCCCACAAGCGACGTTTGTTGCGATCGTCTCGAAACATGCCCAAGAGCCCGAACCCGAGCCCGAGAAGCTTCCCTCGATCGAGATGACCCCGTGGACAAGCCAATGGCCTGTTGGCAGCGAGACCGGTATCCGGGTTCTGCACTGGGATTCCCGAGGATTGGCACTTCGCCCGTTCTCTCCAAGCGCGCAATTGATCCATCAGGCGGTAGGATCGAGTGAAAGTGTGCTGCACGTTTGGAGCCGGAGCTTGGATCGCAATACGCCCTTGCAGTACACGCAGTCGGAGAACATCGATTGGGCTTTTTGCACCCCGATAGCCAGTGAAGCGACCCCGGGTTGGGCGATCTACGTGGCGGGTGATTTTTCGAGCATGGACGCATCGGCCTCGCGCCATGCTACGTTGATGATCTCGGACGATCTTCAAGACGACATCAAGTTTGCGGAGCTTACGGCAACGACCGTCGGAACGTTGAGGCAAACCCGATTGCTCCAGCGTCGACAGGATTCGCTTCGACCATTCTTTGCACCGATCGTGCGAAAAGCGTTGTTGGCAAGAGATCCCGAAGAGATCCTCGCACCCCGCGAGGCCAAGGTATCGGTGCTGTTTTGCGACTTACGGGGATTCTCTCGCCAGAGCGAGGAATCTGCCGATAAGCTCCTTGAGCTGCTTCGGCGAGTCAGCGATGCGCTCGGGGTCATGACCCATCAGATACTTCAACGCAATGGAGTGGTGGGGGATTTTCACGGCGACGCGGCGATGGGTTTTTGGGGATGGCCCCTCGAGCAGTCCGATTCGGTCCAACAAGCTGCTGCGGCCGCTTTGGCGATTCGCGCCGAGTTTGAACAGTCGGCAGCGATTCCCCATCACCCCTTGGCAGGGTTCCGTGCCGGGCTCGGAATCGCGACAGGCAAAGCCGTCGCAGGTCGCATCGGCACCGTCGATCAGGTCAAAGTCACCGTCTTTGGTCCGGTCGTCAACCTAGCGGCCCGTTTGGAGAGCATGACCAAGCAGTTGCATGCGACCATTTTGGTCGACGAGGTGACAGCCGATCGGATCCGCAGGGAGGTCTCTCCGAGCGTCGCTAGGGTTCGACGGGTGGCCAAGGTCTTGCCGATCGGGATGAGTACTCCGTTGATGGTCAGCGAGCTCTTACCCCCTGAGACGGCTGTCGGGAACGATTTGTCTGACCTAGACGTGGCGCTCTATGAGAAGGCATTGGATAGTTTCCAGGACGGGAATTGGAACGAAGCGTTTCGTCTTTTGCATCAGGTTCCGGCCGAGGACCGCGTCAAGGATTTCTTGACCGTATTTATCGCGCAGAACGGCAGGGTGGCGCCCCCGGATTGGAATGGCACAATTCGCTTGCCAGAGAAGTAACGCATGGGGCTACTCACTTGGGCCTCCGTCGGCTTTACGCCGGCGGGTTACGCCTCCGCCGGGACAACCCCGACGGTAGGCGAATGCGGATTGGGCCGGTGGGTCGCTTTAAGCGGCTTTGCGGTTTTGGGAGGGCATGGCGGTCGCATCGGAGAGGACCCGGCGGAGTCGTTCGAATTCCTCGATGCTGGTAAAGTGGATCGAGATACGGCCGCGTCCTCGGCTCGATTGGGTGATATCGACGAGGGTTCCTAGAGCGAGTTTGAGGTCCCGTTCGAGCGAAGCGATTTGATCGGTTTTGGAGGACTTGCGTCTGGGGATTGCCTTGAGGATTGACTCTTCGTCCTGGGCGGCTTCGGCGACGGCTTGTGCCACGCGAGCTTCGGTTTCGCGGACGCTCCAGCCTTCTTGACGGATGCGTTGGACGAAGGCCAATTGTTCGCGTTGGCTACCGAGGCTCAGGAGCGCCTTTGCGTGCCCGGCGCTGATTTCTTCGCGTTGGATCGAGTCGGTGATGACGTCGGGCAGTTCGAGCAATCGCATCATATTCGCGATGGTGCTGCGGTCGATTTTGAGTCTTTTGGCGAGATCTTCTTGGGTGCAGCGATGTTCCGTCAAGTAGCGTTTAAAGGACATCGCTTTTTCAATCGCGTTGAGATCCTTGCGTTGGAGGTTTTCGATGATCGCAAGTTCGGCGACAAGACGATCGTCGGCATCGCGGAGTTCGGCGCGGATGGTTTTGAGACCCGCGCGGACCGTAGCGCGGAGGCGGCGTTCGCCGCTGATGAGCTCGTAGCGGTCCCCGGAGCGTCGAACCAGGATGGGTTGGAGTTGTTGGTGTTCCTTGATGCTCTCGGCTAGGGAATCGAGCTCTTGGTCGCTGAATTGGCGTCTGGGCTGGAACGGGTTAGGATCGATCGCATGAACATCGATCTCCAGGGACTTTAGTCCTTGGGATTCGGGCTCATGGGGCCCATTGGCCAGCGGGACGGACTGAACGCTCGGAGTGTGCCCCGTGGAATGGAGGTTTGTTTGATGGAGGTTCGGTGATTGGGAATCGGCAGCATCGCTCTGCGGTGCGCTGACATCGTCGAGTGGGGTGCCCAGGAGGGCGGCCAATCCGCGTCCGAGTCGTCTGTCTTTAGTCACGATCGAGTACCTCCATGCAAAGTTCGATGTAAGCCCTAGCGCCGCGGGATCTCGGAGCGTAGCTCAAAACGCTCTGTCCGTGGCTTGGGGATTCGCTGAAAACGATGTCCCTGGGAATCCTTGTATCAAAAACGATGTCGCCAAAGAAATCCCGAACTTCGCGATCTACCTCATGGGTCAACTGAAAATTTGGGTCGAACATCGTCAGGAGGATCCCCCCGAAGGTCAGTCGGCCGGGTTGATTCTTCATGATATCCCGAATGACATGGATCATTTGGGTCAGTCCTTCCATCGCGTAGTATTCGCATTGGATCGGCATGATCACCTCGGTGCTCGAGGCCAGAGCCGCTTGGGTCAGTTCCCCGAGCGACGGGGGCGAATCGATGATGACCGCATCGAAAACGCCGGTTTCGGCATCGAGGTGTTCTTGGAGCCACTGGCGTCTGCTTTGGGTTCCTTTTTCAAGAAGATCGACATCCTGGAAACTTCGGCAGCCGGGGAGAATATGCAGGGTTTCAAGAGCGGAGGACAGGATCGAGTCCCGCAAGGGCATTTCGCCAAGCAGCGGGTGTCGATCGACGGGCTGGAGTCCCAGGCCGGTCGTTGCGTTGCACTGGGGGTCCAGATCGATCAGCAGCGTTTTTTGGTTTGCCAGGGCCAGTCCCCATGCCAGGTTGACGGCCGTGGTCGTCTTGCCGACTCCCCCTTTTTGGTTTGCAACGCAGAAGATTCTAGGCATAGATTCAGGGCATAGATTCCGGGCATAGATTCAGGGCAACTCAGATCCTGGCATTCCGCGCCAAGGTCTCTTGGAGCCATCTACGAGAGATCCTCGAGGCGCAAAGCTCTGGACCTTACAGACCTCGGTAGATCGAAGGGAATACCAGTTCCACGTATCACGCAAAATATTTTGGAAAATTTATCCTTTCTGCTTGAGACTACTGAAGTTCAGGGGCTTTGCTACAATGGCACGCGGGGCAAACGCCAGTTTCCCGGCCCCCGATCCCTGTCCTCGTTCCCAGCCCTAGATCCCAGCCTCTATCCACCAGCCACAGATTTCTAAATGAACAAATCCATTCGATTCCTGGCAGGCGCAAGCTTGGCCTCAGCCGTAGCCATGACTCTAGCAGCAGACGGCTTGGCCGTCGCCCAAGAGGGGGCCTCGAAGCTCAAGGCGACCGATTGGTACCACTGGCGAGGTCCCCAGCAAAACGGTCAATCGCTCGAGACGGGACTACCGACAAGCTTCTCGATCGAGGGGGAGAATCTGCTTTGGCGCAAAGAGGAGTTTGCGACACGTTCGACTCCTGTGGTCATGAATGGGCGGGTGTATGTCGTCTGCCGGCACGAGGCCGAAACGAACAAAGAAGCCGAGAAGACCGTTTGCATCAACGCCGAGACAGGCGAGAAGATATGGGAGAGCATCCACAATATCTACCTCTCAGATGCTCCTTCGGAGCGTGTCGGATGGGCCAGTGTCATCGCAGACCCCGAGACCGATCGCGTGTATGTCCTAGGGTTGGGTTGCACATTTCAGTGCCTCGACGGCAAAACCGGCAAGTTGATCTGGGAGCATTCGATGCTCGAAGAGTACGGGATGCTCTCGACCTATGGGGGGCGAACGAATTTTCCGGTGGTCTATGAAGACATGGTCATCATCAGTGGCGTCAATACCGGCTGGGACCAAACGGCCGTCCCGACCCATCGTTTCCTCGCCTTGGACAAGAACACCGGAGCGGCCATCTGGACCATGTCGACCCGTCCTCGCCCTGAGGACACAACCTACAGCACCCCGATTTTTACAGTTCTCAACGGTCAAGCGGCGATGGTTCTAGGAGCAGCCGACTGAGCCATCTACGCGCTGCAACCCAGGACCGGCAAGGTGATCTGGAAGTACCAAGCTTCGCCCCGCGGAATGAACGTCGCACCCCTTGTCGAAAACGGCATCGTCTACATGGGGCACGGAGAACAGAACGAGTCGGACCGGACCGTGCTCGGGGCCGTCTTTGCCATCGATGGAAACACCTCCGGGGATATCCCTGAGGAGAAACTTTTGTGGAAGGTCCCCAAGAAGACTGTCAGCAGGTCGTCTCCGGTGCGTGTCGGCGAGAGGATCTACTTCATCGAAGACGGTGCGGCCCTTTTTGGAGTCAATGCAAAGACCGGCGCGATCGAGGTGGAAAAGAAACTCGGACGCATCATGTTCGGCTCGCCGGTCGTCAGCGAGGGTAAGCTCTACATCGCCGAGAATACCGGTCGCATTTGGTGCCTCGAACCCACCGAAACCGAAATCAAAGTCGTCGGACAAACCAGGCTCAACGATGGGAGCGAAATCTTCGGCTCTTTCGCCATTTCCAACGGGCGGATGTACTTGCCAACCAACAAGGCTTTGCTGTGCATCGGAGTCCCCAAACCCCAGGTCGCAGCGGATTTGAAGTTGCCCGAGGCCCCTGCCGAGCCGGCCGTAACCGACACTCAAATCGCTCATATCCAGTTGTGCCCAGTCGAAATGCTCGTCCAACCCGGATCCAAGGCGAAGCTCCAAGTCCGAGGCTACAATGCACTCGGACAGTACATCCGATTGGTCCCAGAAGCGACCATCGCCGTCGATGGAACAGGCTCAGTGGCCGAGGACCAAGTCTACCTTGCTGGGGAAACCCCGACCGGTTCGGGTGTCAAGCTCGAAGCGAGTTTCGGAGAACTCAAAAGCACCGCCAGGGCTCGAGTGATCCCTCCGTTGCCTTGGGTGTTTGACTTCGAAGACAAGAAAGTCCCCATGCATTGGATCGGTATGGCCTATCGGCATCAACCCGCCGAACTGCCCGACGGAGCCGGCAATGGTCTAGTCAAGATCAGCACGATTCCTAAAGGGACACGCAGCCAAGGGTTCCTGGGGTTGCCCAAATTCCACGACTACACCGTCCAAGGCGAGTTCTATGCCATGGACACGAAGAACAAAGTACCGACGACCAAGTTGCCCGACATGGGGGTGGTGGCTCAACGATACACGTTGGCCCTTGAGGGTTCCCAACGCTTGCAACTGCGATCCTGGGTTTCACTCCTCGAACAACGCTTCGCCGTGACCATCCCCTACGAATGGCAACCCAAGACTTGGTACGTCATCAAGCTCCGTGCCGAGACGGCCGAAGGCAAAGCGATCTTGAAGGGCAAGGTATGGAAAAAAGGGGAAGCCGAACCGGAGGCTTGGACCATCCAAGGTGAGGATCTGACTCCGAACTTACAAGGTAGCCCCGGACTGTTCGGCAACTCGACCGACGCGGAATTCTACGTCGACAACGTTACCGTCACAGCCAACGAAGGCAAATAGAGAGTCTCGATGAGCCAGCCGATAAGCCCAGAACCCAAGCGACTCTACATCGAGACCGTCGGTTGCCAGATGAACGTCCTCGATAGCGAGATGGTCGTCGCCGCGCTGCGCAAGGACGGATACGTACTGACCCAAGATCCGGCACAGGCCGATGCGGTCTTGTTCAATACCTGTTCGGTTCGCGAGCACGCAGAGGAGAAAGCTTACAACAACGTCTTTCGGCTCAAGCAGCTAAAGCTAGCAAATCCCGATATGGTCATTGGGGTCATGGGCTGCATGGCGCAAAAGGATCAGCAGAAGGTTTTCGATCGGGTCCCATTTGTGGATTTGGTGGTCGGTCCTGGGCAATTGCATCGGATCCCCGAGTTGATCGAGGGAGCAAGGCTCGGGGAGCGGCATCAGTTGGCTGTGAGTCTATCGCGTCGGGAGGGGAGTGCCGAGGAGATCAAGCGTTCGCACGAGACGTTTGATCCCCTGCGTGATCCTCAGATGCGGCCGACTCCGTTTCAAGCTTATTTGCGTATTCAGATCGGATGTGACAAGTTCTGTACCTACTGCATCGTTCCGATGACCCGTGGTCCCGAGCAGGGCAGGTCACCCGAGGAGATTGTGCGGGAAGCGAAAATCTTGGCAGAGCAGGGGGCCAAGGAGATTACGTTGCTCGGCCAGACGGTAAATTCCTACCGTTGGGTCGATGGACAGCGAACGACGCGGCTGGCAGATTTGTTGCAGATGCTCCATCCTATCGAAGGGATCGAACGGATCAAATTTGTGACCAGTTATCCCAAGGACATGACGCGGGAGTTGCTCGAGACGGTCAGGGACTTGCCCAAGTGCATGCCTTATTTGCACGTGCCGGCCCAGAGCGGCAGCGATGTGGTTCTCAAGCGGATGAAGCGGGGTTACACAACGAGCGATTACTACACGATGATGGATCGCATCCGAGACGTCTTGCCGGGGGCGGCCGTCTCGAGCGACTTCATCGTCGGTTTTTGCGGGGAGACCGAAGAGGACTTTCAAGAGACCGTCGAGATGGTCAAGCGTTGTCGCTTCAAGAACAGTTTCATTTATCAGTACAGCGTAAGACCGGGGACCAAGGGGGCCGAGTTGCTGACCGACGACATCACGGAGGAGGTCAAGCATCGGCGGAATTTGGATCTGCTTGCCGTGCAGAATCAGATCTCGCTCGAGGACAATCTGACGTTTTTGGGCAAGGAGGTACCGATCCTCGTCGAGGGACCGAGCAAATGGTCGGTGCGCAAGGGCCAGTCGGGGGATTTGCGTCAGATGACCGGCCGGACCCCCTGCGATCGGATCGTCGTGTGGGATGGCCATATGCGTCAAATCGGCGAAATATTGCCCGTCGAGGTGACCGACGTGTACGCCTTTACGATGCTCGGGCGGGTTCGGACCATCGAGCAAAGCGTCGGTGAGCCGGAGATTGTCTTTGGATTGGACCATCTGAGGTCTAAAGGCGTCCAAGGGGCGATTTAGAGCCCCGTTTTGGATGTTTCACCCTTTCTTTTTGCAGGCGGCGCGTTGGTCGTCGGCCCGCTAGAGCTTGCGTTTTTGGCAATCGGCTAGACGTTACAACCGTCACGCACGGCAAAGCCTTTGCAACTAATCTACCGAAACGTCTCAAATTACCTGACCTGCCTAGTTTTTGTGGCCCATCCTTCTTGACCAGTCGATCTAAATCGCCTGTTGGGATTAGGTTCCCAGACGCGCCGAGTGCCAGAGACAACCCCATGCGGTGTTTGCTCCGGTCTCGTCAAGAATGCTCTTTTCTCCAAGCGAGAAGACATCAGCCGCAACTGATTTTTCTTTCCGGGAAGACGAGATCGTTCAGGGACGAGACCCTGCCTGAGCAAATTTGTTGGCATTGAACAGGAGTGCCTCGAGGCTCGGTCGTTAAGAACCTTAAAACCGCACAACGGAGTGACGAAATAGCAGAGCGTCGCCTCGGTTGATACTAGTGTCCTGCGTGGTACTGCAAAACGTTCTTAGGGAGAATGGAACAATGAAGAAGCTATTTGCTCTTCCAGCACTGATGGGTCTTGTGACCGCATTGAGCGCTGGAGCTGCTCAAGCTGCGTTTGGCGGCGCGATCAGCTACGAAAATTGCGGATGTAATGTTGTGGATCCTTGTGGTCCATCGACTCATACCGTAATGAAGACTGTCAGAAAAGTCGTTTACGAGCCTGAAACAGTCACCGGAACCAAGGTGGTCAATCAGATCGTTTACGAGGACCAACAAGTCCAACGCGTTCGATACGAGCGCGAAACGCACCAACGAGAAGTTTCCTACACGGTCAATGTACCGGTTCGGGAAACCCACACCGGGGTTCGTAACTACACGGTCCGACGCCCTGTCTATGAGACCCGCACCAAGCAAGTGACGTACAACGTCTCTCGCCCTGTGTACGAGACTCACAGCAAGGTTGTCAACTACACCGTTATGGTTCCTCATCGTGAAACCCACGAGAAGGTGATCAACTACACGGTTCGCCGACCTGTACAAGAGACCCGAACCAAGACCATCAACTACACGGTGATGAACCCAGTTCGTGAAACCCACGAAAAGGTTGTCAACTACACCGTGATGAACAAGGTCATGGAAACACGCGAGCAAGTGATCAATTACACGGTCATGGTTCCGGTTACCGAAACCCGCGAGCGAACGGTCAACTACTCGGTTACCAAACCTGTCAACTACACCAAGACCATCACGGTCCGCGGTGGAAGCTGGCAAACGGTTGAAGAAGAAGTCGCCGGTCCTGTCATTCGCCGAACCGTTCGCGAACCAGGCACCTGGACCTTCGATCCTGCGACCTGCAAAAACGTATACTGCCCAGGTGAGTGCCGCGTTGAATGCGTTCAATGCCCACCGAAGACCGTATGCAAGAAGGTTTGGGTCCCAACCTGCGAAGAAAAGACCATCGATTGCGTGCGCTACGAAAAGGAATGCTTGACCAAGGTTGTACCTTACACCGTGACCAAGTGTGTTCCTGAGTGCCGTCAAAAGACCGTCACTTACAACGTCTGCAAGCTGGTTCCTGAGTGCCGTCAAAAGACGGTGACTTACACCACCTGCAAGATGGTCCCAGAGTGCCGATCCAAGGATGTTACTTACACCGTCTGCAATTGGGTATGCGAGCCACGAAGCAAGGTTTGCACCTACACCACCTGCCGATTGGTTCCTGAGTGCCGCCAAAAGACGGTCAACTACACCACTTGCCGCACGGTTTGCGAGCAACGCGTCAAAGACGTTTGCTACACCGTATGCAACTGGGTTTGCGAACAGAAGAGCGTTCCTTACACCTACACCACCTGCAAGATCGTCAAAGAGTGCCGCACCAAGACCGTTCCGTACACGGTTTGCAAGCCGGTTACTTACTGCGATACCATCAAAGTGGCCAAGTGTGTCAAGAGCTGCGTTCCTTACACCTACACCCGATGTGTAGCCAAGGTTGTCTGTGAAGAAGTTCCAGTGACCGTAAGCTGCGATCCATGTGCAAATGCAGGTGCTGGAGCCGGTAACGCTGGCAACGGCAACATGGGTGGTCGTGGTCTGTTCAACGGCCGACTGATCAACTGGCTCCGAGGCTTGCGATGCCATGGTGGTTGCCACCTGTTTGGCAACGGCTGCGGTGCTGGCAACGGTGCTGCTGGTGGCTGTGCCGCTGGCGGATGCGATGCAGCTCCTAGCTGCGGTTGCTAGTCCGACTCGGACGCGATAATTTAAAAACCTCTAAAACGGCCGGTGATCCTTCACCGGCCGTTTTTTCGTTTGGATGGCAAGCGAACTCCCCTAAAACCGCTTGGCCCCCCCCCTAGCCTCTAGGGCTTTGGCTGGGGGGGAGGGGGCGGGCCGGTGGGTCTCACCGCAAAGGCACAAAGGTCGCAAAGGAAACAGCCAAGGGAGCAAATCGCTGCCAGTGATCGATAGGCTCGCCTCCCTTTCGACCCCATACGCAGCATCCTGGCGGGCTTATGGAAGTTCCTCGCCGTTGGCTGCGGGTTAAACGAAATGACGCCTTCGGCGAACTCCCCTGGCGGGTAGCCACCTGTCGCCAGACGGTGGGAGTAGCCACCTGTCGCCAGACGGTGGAAACGTTACTCGCGCCGCTTGTCCACCGCTTGGCAGTGGATGGCTACAGTAAAAGAGCCAAAGGAAAAAGGGTTACTTCTTCCGACCCCTCTTAGCCATGAACCCACCTAAACCAAACAGCGTCCCTATCACCATCATGCTCGGCTCAGGCACTGCAGGTGGGGCGGATGAAGACAGACTAGCGACACGAAAACCGAAGTTGTTGATGCCGTCGCTAGCACCGTTGGGAAAGCGAGACAACGACGACAGGGAGTAGGAGCTGTCGCCCCAGCCGCCGCCGCGTAGCCAGCGACCAGAGGAACCAGCACTATTGGTCGGGTCAAACAAACTCTCTTCCCATTCCCAGACGTTGCCACCAAGGCCCATCACACCATAAGGACTTAGGCCACCGGCCTCCGTGATATCCGCTGGAACAGTTGGAGAAGCTTCGCCAGATTGCGCATATACCGCCGTATTAGAAACTGTGCCGCTTGTTACAGCTATTGGTCGTGTATTGCTTCCATTTGCGAAGTCGTAGTAGGTACTGCTGCTGGAATCGTAATAAGCTGCCTTGTACCACTCGTTCAAGCTCGGCAAGACGTATTTCGCTCGCTTACTGCGAAGTCTATTCGCTGAGTCGTAATCAAGGGGATCAGCGGTCGCATCCCACAACGCGATATCGTCGTTGACGCCGCTGGTGGTGAATTTATAGGCCGGTTGGTTCCCAGTGCTCGTATTGAGCCAATTGACGAACCGGGCCGCTTCATTCCAACTAACATTTGTCGCGGGCTTGTTTGTACCACGCGTATCTTTGGTAATTTGCAAGGATTGCGAAGCGTTGAACTTATTGATCATGTCCTCGCTGACCTCGAACTTGCCAATGCTGTAGATGTAACCCACGCTACCCGCAGAATTCGGTTCACCGGTGGTATCAGCTGCATTGTCTGGATTGCCGATCGTCACGAAATGCATGTCGAAAGCATTAGCACCAGAACCGAACGATACCACCGCCGCCAAGCTCGGGGCGGCCATGCTGGCCACCGCTGCCAACGCACCGGTAGCAACACGCAAAACACAAAAGCGAGTCCAAAGCCCATGAAACAAATGAAAATGTCTCATCCCCAATCCCTTTTTTGAAAACTTACACAGAACGGTGCCCTCCTGGCGGAAAATCCAATCATCCTTGATTAGGCACGTAGTTTTACCCCCGCGCGGCACGGACGATGCCTGGGAACCGGCAAAACCCGATTAATCGTCAAAATATCTAGACTCTTTTCTTTTTCGGAATCTCAGCAGCGAAAGGCATGTCAAAGCCCGTAAACTAGCGCAACTCGAAAAGCGAAGGTTCGGGGGACGACTCTGGCGACTAAACAACCCGGGGACAGCCCCCGCGTTCTTTTCAGAGCCGGTGGGTCTCACCGCAAAGACGCTAAGGACGCAAAGGAAACACTCAAGAGACTCCATCGCTGCCAGTGATCGATAGGCTCTGGTTCCGATCCTTCGGCGAGAAGCCCTTTAACGGTTCGGCTGCTCCCATTCTTCCCCAGGGTTTTGTCGGGGAAGAGCCACTCGGCGTTCTAACACACCCAAAAACGCCCGCAAACCTTTAGCTCCAACAACTATTCGCTGAACCCGTATACGCTAACCCCGAACGGTACGGAGTTCCTCGCTTTCGACGACGATGATTAGTGCTTCGCCGAGATCCCACGAAGCGTCGGCGATGCATGAACCACCGGCATCAACGTGCTATCATAGCGCAGCGTGGATTGCACGGGCGACTCTCGGATCGCTTAGATAGCGCTCGATGGCATGGGGATCGTCCCCATTCTCGACGTCATCAACGTTTTCTATGCCAGGAATAAACGTGTCTTGATCAAGCCGAGCGTGCAAGGCCACGATATCTTCTTGGTCCGTCACATTGAGCCAACGCTGAACTCCGTGGGGCATCCTGAGTGGTTGAGGCAAGCGCTTTTTGATCGTGTTCAGGCCCAAAGGAGAACCCGCCGTGATCAAAAGTGGCACATCGGCGTTTGGCACGTGTTCCACAAGTGACCAGTAAGCAATGACCGTTCCCAATGAGTGGGAGACGATCACGGTGGGACCGTCCCTTAGGGCAGGGACGACAATATCATGGACGGCGTCCTGAATATGTGGAAAGTCAATATAGCTTTTTACATCGGAGGTCACTTTACCAATCACCGTACGTGCCAGCCACGGGTACTTTGCCTCGAGACGCCGAGCGAGCGCCTGGACCCAACCCCAACGCTCTGGCCCGCGCTCGACGACGGATACGTTCTCTCCATCGAGCACTTGATCGATATCCAACCCAGCTCGGATGGCCATCTGCTCGATCATCGCAGCGGTGACTTCATCAACATCGCCGGACGGCGGGGTACCCCGAGTTACAACTTCCGGGCGAAATCGGATCGCTTGCTCCGACATCGAATCGAGCACGTCACCATAGAATGGGGCCACGATTGGAATACTCGGATCCAACATCAGCCCGGCAGCATGCATCCCCGCTTTCAAGCCAGGAACCCACTGTTCAAGAATTTGCTGTGAACTGCGACCACCCTGTGCACGGCCATGAATCAATACAATTTTCATCGAACTTCTCCCTTCTTTACCGCTTCTGCCAATTTCCTTCCAGCGTCGCCAACAATAGTCGACCAAAGTGTTGGGGCAAGGCTCTGTCTTGCCCCAGCGATGGCCGGGTGAAGCTCACCGCCAAGGTAACACCAGCCCTGGGTTAGCATAGGATATCCCGGAGCAATCTCGGAGTAAATCTCTTCGCGTTTCAACCCAGACAAGAGGTACACATCAAAAGGAACCGTTTGCTTATGCTTTACGAAATACTCGATTATGTTCCGAATCTGGTCAGTGGCTCCCGCTTGCTGGTAGGCGTAAGCCGCAAAGATTCCCAGCACCGGGTTGTAGTGCTTGTACATCCGCAGAATTTCGGCAATCGGCTGCGATTCGTCGATGGCCAGATCAAACTGCCCGTAACCAGCCGCCGCTTCTGCAATCGCTAATGTAGCCTGCGCATGCTGACGAAAAACGCCTATCAATCCATCTTCAAACCTTCCCCCCAGAGCAGGCAGATAAGTCAGGTTTTCGACTCCCAGAGCGCTCACGCGGACGTTGCCCACGAAGCCGTCGAATCTCGCCAGTGCAGCGTATCGATCCTGCCCGAGATCCAGCACCAGGGACGATGAGGTATTCTCTGCCCCACGTACATGCAGTTGTCCATTTTCGTGGAAGGCATAAGTCGCATCATAAGTATCAAAAACTCCTACCTCGTTGATCCCTAGAATCGTCAATCCGTTTTGCGTTCCATAAGACTCTCGAAACTTCAACTCACTTGCCTGTTGGATACGACGCATCGATTCGGGGTCGGATGGACGCAGGCGTTGCGGACGGTCGCCCTTGCGCAGAAATCGTATCGAACGAGATTCTTGACCCGTCAGCCCATCAATCTCGATCACCGGAAACACGCCATCGGCGGGTGCTTCTGACAGACGACCTCCGTCCTCTGACACCACAAACACTTTGTCAATTTCGATTGACTTCATGGTCAAGCCACTCTCAAGCATCAGCGACTCAAGGTCACCTCGGGTTCGAACCTCGGCGACAGCACTGGGTACCATCCGAACGATGACTTGTTCGTTCTCCATCAGGTTTATCATCGGGTTCGGACTCTTGGGCGACTGACGATGTTCGGGCAGTGTTGCACGAATTCCGTATATGTTACCCCGTGGCAGATACTGCGTCAGACTCCACGAGCGAATGCGACGTTGCAGTACAAAAATATCAGGGTTTGTGGGATCGTAACGCAACAGTTCCAGCGAGCTTCCTTCCGCGGGACTTTCGTCCTGCAACCGTACCTCGACCTGCAACTGAAATTGAGCAGCCGCTTGCACTGTCGAGAGAACCTGGTCTGACTCCAGGCGGCAGTCCGGACGCTGAGCAAAACCGCCCAGAATCCCTGACTCCCGAGGCACCTTCTGCTTGAGAAAATCCGCAAGACGTTGAGGCTGGATCACAATTCGATCGTCATTCATCCGCGATTTGGCGGCATCTTCCAGACCGTTCAGCGCCGCGAGCAGGCATTGCGTGAAAACCCCATGAGATTGACGGGCAGCGATCTCCATTTCCTTTGTCGCATCCCCTGCGATGGCTCCTTCTTGGTCGACTCTGCGCCTGATCTCGAGGGCCGCCTGTGTGGGTTGGGTGGCATAAAACTGGTCGACCCTACTTCGGGAGGCTGGGTTGATTTCTCCAGGAAACAACGGGACAGCGATCTGGCTGATGGCCGCATCGTTTGCGGTCCCAATGCTGCGACATGCGTCGGCAATGATTGTGATATTGGGCACGCCGGACTGACGAGCGAGGGTGATTGTGTTGGCGACATTGACCACGTCACCAGGAACCCGAGTTCCGGTTAGGATCCAGAAGTCGGCGTCGACGGCCCAGCACTGACCGTGACCAGCAAAGTACAGGAGCAACTGCTGAAGTGAACGCGGCCTGAGCAAAGAATCGATATGCTGGAACACCGTTTGGTAAGAAACCGGCTGGCCCCCCGCATCGCTGAAAACCCGAACGCTATCCCAACCCTGATTGGTTGCCCATTTGGCCATATCGAGAGCCCCCGACACAGCTCCGGGCAGGGGAGTCATACCGGCGATGTTTCCAATTCCGATCAAAACGGCCGCACGTGTTGCCATGGATGGGTGTTTTCCTTAACCGCAATAAGCGGGAATCCTGAGTTTATGGCATGAAGAAAACCAATGGTGGGATTCAATTGGCTCTATTCCGATAATGGTCGCAACTCTCCTTAACATAAACATACTGATCGAATTTCAATCGAGGCACTACCGGAATACACTGCGATCAAACAACCAGTTTTTCTCATCTCCGACAAGGTGGGCAAGCGATCCCTCCAGCCTCGGGAGCCATCGGCTTGAGTCGAGGAGTCCTTCCGATGCGACCCACGTCTCCAATTGCTCCTGCGTCAAGTTTCGAGCTTGAGCACAAGCGCTCAGCATCCGGAAAGCTAGGTCTTGCAGTTCGTCTTTCTTCGGGTGCGCCTCACCTCTGGTCGCGGCGAAATAAACGGCAGCCGCAGCAACGGATGGGCCGTGTTCGGAATCCGGTCCGATCTTCTGGAGAAGTCTAGCAGCGGTAAAAACCGATTTGTCAATTGGTGCCGTTGTTCTCAGCAACAGCCATAACGCCTGAGCGAGAAAGCAAATGGCTTGTGGAGACTCACCGGAGCCGAGGTTTCCAAGAACAATAATGAGATCTGGCCATGCTCGGATGTCGGCAAGTGCTCTTGCGGCTTGAAAATTGAGTTCGAGTTCCTGCACGCGGTCTCCATTCTGCCCTGCTGCCCAGGCCATATTGGCCAGCGTGGCGGCCTTCCCCTGAACGTTCCCGATGCTTTCGTCAATTTCGAGCGATTCCTGCCACAGTGTCATCGCGCGATCCACGTCACCCTGCTGCGCGATCACTCCCGCCATATTGTTAAGCGTGGCGGCCTTCCCCCGAACGTCGCCGATCTTGTCCATAAGTTCGAGCGATTCCTGCCACAGTTTCATCGCGCGATCCACGTCACCCTGCTGCGCGATCACTCCCGCCATACTGTGAAGCGTGGCGGCCTTCCCCCGAACGTCGCCGATCTTGTCCAAAATCTCGAGCGATTCCTGCCACAGTTTCATCGCGCGATCCACGTCACCCTGCTGGTTGCATAGACTGGCAAGATTGTGAACGATCGCGGCGCGCAATCCCTGCACATCGTTGTCAGACAAATCGATTGCGGGACAAGTCGCAAGTGCGTGTTCATAGTGATCCCTGGCAACGTCGGTCTGCCCAAGGGCGTGTTCAGCCCTCGCCTGGCTGTGAACAATCCGAAAATTCTCTGTGAGCGACCGCGTGACTTCGCAAAGCAGAAGCGCTTCACGAAAGCGCGATGTACTGAGCAGGTGCGTCGCTATCTGATCGCCTACTGTTGATGCGATTTCCGCGTTCTTCGCCAAAAGGCTGAGTCGATGCAGTTCAAATCCTTTCAACAGGGACTGCTCACCTATTTGCCAGTCTGCATTCAAGGCGGCCGTCCCGGTCCAATAGGCCTCTTGCCACTGGTCCTCGGTTAGCTCCGCTGAGAGCAGCGGCTCAATCAGCGAGGGGACGAGATACTCGTACTGGGAATGCCCAGGGATCTTTTCCAGCAGTCCAACGCGAACCAATCGATCGAAATGCGGTTGAAGTTCTGTGTCACCCGCGAGCTGTGCGGTAACCCCCTCGCGCACCGGGAGTCGAAAGACCGAAAGCCGCGCCAGTAGTCTCCGAGCGTCCGGGTGCTGTTGATCTAGCAAAGCCCGCAGGAGAACGCCTTCGCGGAACTCCTCGGTGGTTTGTTCCATGGCGTGAAAAATCTTCTCGCGGTCGGTTTGTTCGTCGGCGAGTATGCAATTGAGTTGCTCAAGGAGTCTGGGGTTACCTCCCGACAATTCCACTGCTCGCTTCCGTATCGGATCATCATCTACACGTGCAGCGAACGACCCGAGCCGTTTCAGTTTCTTGTCCAATTCGGCCTGCTTTAGGCCGTCGAGGGGTTCTCGATGGAGTTGTGGAAATCCGGGTAGGTCGTACCGACAGGTCACCACCAATCGACTCTGTGTGTTGGACTCGCGGATCGCCTTTCGAAGGGCTTCCATGATGGAAGATGCACCTGGGTTAACCATCATGCATTGCTGATGATCAAAACGGGGATGCTGCTCTTCGTCGAGCTCGGCATTCTGCTCGAAATCATCAAAAACGAACAATGCAGGACGTGTCAGCAGATATCCCAGCAGTAGCTTTTTCAGTCGCGTGGATAACGGCAGCCGAGTTTCGTTCAGTTCTGCTATCGCCGCTGCATCTTCGATGCGATCGCCAAACACGCGCAGCAATTGGGCTTCGTCGAGCCTACCGACCCAAACGAACCGATCAAAGCCGCTCATGCGTTCACAAAGACGGGCTGCAGTGCTACTTTTTCCCAGACCTCCCATACCATGAAGGATCAGACCTTCGCTGTAGTCTGCATCGCCCTGAACGCTGCGCAGCGTCTTCAGACTTCGCTGAATCAGGCGACGTCGACCAACAAACTGGTCGCGAGAACAGATTTTGGTTTGTGCACCGGCGTCCAGAAACTCATCGGTTGCGGACCGGACTCTCAGCGGTAACCGGCCCGGCGAACTGGGCACGCTGACGATGGGCGCAACAGGCGTCGCGTCCGCGTACATTCTGAGTTGATGCCATGCGTTTAACTTGGCATGGAAAACTTCAAACCTTGCCAGAGCGACGGCCTCGTCGATCGGCGAACCGATGGCCAGGCGATGATACAGATGACCGGCCAGTAAACTGGCAGCGTTGTCTCCTACCGGTTGGCCCCATGCCAAAACCGCTGGTGCTCCGGCCGTTACCAGAGCATCTGCCAATGACGGGAAAGCTTGGTTCGCCCCCGCCATCCCCGTTTTGCAACCCGAAAGAAAAAGGAGCCGCGGCCAGTAACCCTTCAAAGCGTTCGCGATATCGTTCGCGGAGGCATCCTTTCTCTCGCCAACATCATCTTCCATCAGCATTCTCGGACCGACATCGAGCAGGTCAGCATGCCCTGTGAGATGGATCACGTCAAAGAAACCTGGTCCGGCCCATTCCAATCGCTCTCGCAAACCGTTTAGGCTACCACTCTCTTCAACGACCAGTTCTAGGGGCTGCTTTCCGGCGGCGGCGAGAATGATTCGCTCTTCGTCTTCGAATGCAAGAACCGGTACCGTATTCTGCGGCGACGACGCCATGAACAGAACTCTCAACGGGCGATTTGCTATGGAAATTTGGGTTGAGCTGTCACCTACTCGACGAACAAGAGCGAAACTCCGATTGGCTTGTCCACAAAGAGGGGCTGCATGGTCGGACAATAGCTCCCAAGGAAGATCCTTAAGTTCAGATTGGAACTGGAGATGAAGCGAAAGACCTGCAGTTGCAGGACCCATCTTGCTGAACCAGCGGTGCGCCGAGTCATCGAGCCATTCGTAAAGCCTGCGTCCGATTTGGTTTAGATTTGGCGAGGGCTTGGAATACTCCGCCATCGTTTGCTGGATCCACTCTGCGGAATCCTCCGGCAGTGTTCGCTCTGCGACTTGTTTGCCGTCCGGGCCGAACAAACGCAGTTTGGGCGACCGGGTTTGGTGGGCGAAAAGTTCGACGCGAAACAACTGCATGGGGTGCCTCGGGGTTCGGGTGGGATTTTCTAAAGTCTACAAATTTCTCGGGGGATATTCAACATAGCGCCTATTGCCATAGCGATTGTCGCACGAAGCGAAATGAGTGGGGCGGCACAGGGCCTCAATCCATCTGGGGAGTTTTTGATGCGTTGTCACGCCTTGGCGAGATACCTCTTTTTGGCGGTCCTGGTTGGTGACAGGGTCGGTGGGTCTCACCGCAAAGACGCGAAGGACGCAAAGGAAACAGCCAAGGGACCAAATCGCTGCCAGTGATCGATAGGCTCGCCTCCCTTTCGGCCCCATACGCAGCATCCTGGCGGGCTTATGGAAGTTCCTCGCCGTTGGCTGCGGGTTAAACGAAATGACGCCTTCGGCGAACTCAAGTCGCACGTAGCCAACTGTCGCCAGACGGCCGTAGCCACCTGTCGCCAGACGGTGGAGGCGTTACTCGCGCCGCTGTCCACCGCTTGGCAGCGGATGGCTACGGCTCGCAGCGGATGGCTACGGCTTGGCAGCGGATGTATAGATTTGGCGAGGTATTTTGAAAATACATCGCCAAAAGTGGTTTCAGGACGCTAGATTTGGCGAGGTATCTTTAATAGACTTGGCCAAAAGTAGCCTGTGCGGCTCGTTTTCCTAAGCATTCAAGCGCCAGGGGGATCCTGAATTGCCCAAAAGTCAGACCATCATCGGCCGTGTAGCGGAAAAGCTCGTCTTGGATCGCGTTTTGGCCTCGAAAGATCCTGAACTGCTCGCTGTCTACGGCAGACGCCGTGTCGGAAAAACCTTCTTGATACGCGAACACCTTAAAGACCGGATCGTCTTCGAAGTCGCCGGAATGCACGAGCAAAGCACAAGCGCGCAACTCGCAGGCTTCCACGCCGCCCTGCGAAGAGCCTTCCCAAACGTTGCATCGGTTCAACCACGGACATGGCTCGATGCCTTTGAAATTCTTAGAACCTGTCTCGATCAAACCTCGAAATCAAAATACAAACGAGTGGTTTTCTTCGATGAGTTCCCATGGCTTGCAACGCGAAAAAGCAACTTTCTTGCAGCCTTCGAAAATTTCTGGAACGACTATGCCGCAAGGCATCGCGATTTGGCAGTCATTATCTGTGGATCTGCCGCTGCCTGGATGATTCGAAACGTTGTGAATTCGCGAGGAGGTTTGCACAATCGACTAACCCGCCGCATGCGAATTGAACCCTTCAACCTCAGCGAAGTCGAACTCTATTTGCAGTCGCGGAAAATCCACTGGGATCCGCGTCAAATCGCAACTCTGTATATGGCTTTCGGTGGAATACCGCACTACTTGAATCTGATTCGCCCAGGTCAATCCGCCTCGCAGTGCATCGATGCGGAGTGCTTCCGCCCCGAAGGAATGCTTCGCTTGGAATACCAAAACCTCTATGCTGCTTTGTTCGAAAACTACCAGACCCACGAGACGATCGTCAAAACTCTGGCGGCTAGCAACTCAGGTCTCACCCGCGATCAACTCATCGAGAAATCTCATTTGACCAGTGGGGGAGGTGTCACCAAAGCCATCGAAGAACTTGCGCTGTCAGGTTTTTTGACCGAGACTCACGCGCTGGATAAAAAAGCCAAATCGAGTCTGCTAAGGCTTACGGACGAGTTCTCCGTCTTTTATTGGGACTGGATGCATTCGAACACAGCGGCCAATTCATGGATGCGACAAGTCACCTCGAGACGCTATGAAGCTTGGTGCGGATACGCGTTTGAATCGATTTGCTTCAAGCACCTTGAGCAAATCCGAAGGGGACTTGGAATCGCGGACGTAGATGCCCAGGTTGCATCTTGGCACTATGCAGCGAAAAAAGGCTCTCAAGAAGAAGGAGCCCAAATCGACCTGCTCTTGGATCGCGCAGATCACTGCATCGATCTGTGCGAGATCAAGTTCTCGGACAAACCATTTACGATCACCAAAAGCTATGCCGATTCCCTAGCTCGAAAAATCCGTGTCTTCCGCGAACGTTCAGGCCGACACCAAACGCTCTTTCTTACCATGATCACCCCCTACGGAGTCGTAGCCAACCGATACTCCGAACAACTCGTGACCAAACAGGTTACCTTGAGCGACTTGTTTGGCCCGGAAAAAACGGTGCTGTGAATCGATCGTTCCGCAGGAACCTCTTACCGATTTGCAACCCATCGGCTCCCCTCGTCGCTGAAAATCCACCCAACCGGAAAAATCCGCCAAGTTTGCCTAATCCCTACAACCGCTCCCTTCCGATCCCTAGACCGTACGTAGATCTCGGTCTTATTGGATCGATTGGAATGCTATCAAAGGATTATCGCGATGGGTCGCTCGATCGTTTTTTCGAAGAACACTCCCAAAAAACAAGTCCGCAAAACCCTCCGACGCGGGATCCAAGCTCTCCTGGCTGTGGCTTGCGTAGCCCCGATGTACCTGGACTCGGCTGCCCAAGCACAGATCCGCACCGGTCGCCAAGCCAACCGGGATTATTACCCCCAAGCCACCTCGGCCAACGTCCCCCGTTCATCAAGCCATCAGCCATCAAGCCATCAGCCATCGGGCCATCCGCTTCGAGATCCGAGGCAAGCGGAAGTCTATGCGTCGGCATCCAAATCCCAACGCAGCCTCGAATCGATTTCTGACGACCCACCCTCGCAAGATCTACCACGGCTATCGAGTAGCGACCAAGCCGAATCGCTTCCGAAGGTTTTAGCCAACAAAACAACTTCCAATCAACCCCCAGGCAGTCAACCCGCAGTCAGTCGAGCCACAGTGAATCGACCTGTGGTGACCGAGGTTGCCCAAGCAAAGCTTGAAACACAATCGCAAGTCCACGACAGGTCGGACTCCGGGCCTCCCCCATCATCGATCGCTCTAGCGTCGCATCCTGCAGCCACCAAGCAAGTGCCCGTCAACGCCGAGCATGTGATCAAACGTGTGACACCTGCTCGTGTGGTTTCCGATCAGACTCTATCCCTAGCCCCCTCGGAAACCAGTACGGTGATCGATCCGCCTTACACGGATGACTACTCCGAAGGCTACGTTGTCGATGATCCGATGGGAGAGCCGAACATCCACTCCACTTGCGGCGATCCGGCTTGTTCCGAATGCGGCCCGGGGATCGCATCACCGCGAGGCTTGAAGCAGCTACTTTTTTCCCGAGTTCCCAGAGCATTCCATCGTTGGTTCGCACCGCAGAGATCGGCGTCCCTGGTTCGACCGATCTGTTTGGTGGGACGGAGAATCTCGATCAGAGCGTCCAAGGGGTCCGTGGAGAGTTCGGTTGGTTATTCGGAATGGCTCACTGCAATACACTTCAGTTCCGGTTCTTCGATGCAGGTGCTCAATCGTTGACCTTCGACAGTCCGACCTCTTCGGCCACGTCGATCGTAAGACCCTATCAAGACGGATCGGTCAGTCCGATCGTCCAGGATTCCGTGTCGATTAGGGAGCCGGGGATCTCGAATGGCTCAGTTTTGGCACATGCGTTTTCAGAGGTCCAAGGTGGCGATGTTCTCTTCAAGAGGCAATGGCTCAAGAACTGCGATTCGACCACCGATTGGCTAGTGGGATACCAAACAGCGCGGCTTACCGATTCGATCGATGTGCATTCGACGACTCTTCCGACCGGTTCGACGACCCTTCTGGAATTGCGGGATCAATTCAGGACCGTCAATCGATTTCAGGGTGCGGCCTTTGGCCTATCGAGGATGGTTTACTCACCCCGCTGGAGTCTTGGGAGCATGTTCAAACTTGGGCTCGGAGACATGCAGCGCGACGTGACCATCGCCGGCTTTCAAAAGGTCGGTAGTGCCGCGGCGACCAACAATGGACTCCTAGCCAGAAGTCCGGCCAGCGGAGTGTACTCGTCCAATACGTTCGTGTTTTCTCCTGAAGTCAACGTCACGCTCGGTTACCGACTGACACAAAACCTTGAAGCTACGCTTGGGTACACTTACCTGGGATTGCCCAAGGTGGCCAGGGCCGGCGAGCAAATCGACACGGTTGCGGACCTGGATAGTGCCAACGCAACCCGACCACGATTTACGTTGCAAGAGAGCAATTTTTCCCTGCACAGCTTGAACTACGGTCTTCAGTACCGATACTAGGGGGGCTTCGATGCGCCCGACGGGTCTGGCGCGGTATTGTCAATCCCAGCGGCGAGCCAACTGTGAACGAGTTTGAATTCGGTTTTTTGGGTGGTGGTCAGATGGCCACCGCCATCGCCAAGGGAGTGGTACACTCCGAAGTCGCAGCGGCCCAAGCGATTGCGTTCTACGAGCCGAATGCCGATCAGGCTTCCAAGATCCAGCGTTTGTATCCCGGAGCGTTTTTAGCTTCCTCGGCAAACGAGCTGTTCGATCGTTGCCATCGATTGATCTTGGCCGTCAAGCCGCAGGTCCTCGAGGGCATCTCGATGGGGTTAGCCCCTCATACAACTCCCCATCATCACCTGATTTCGATAGCCGCCGGAATACCACTAGCAAAACTCACGCAGTGGTTTCGGACCGAGCGGATCACCCGAGTCATGCCCAACACTCCTTGCCAGTGCCTTCAGGGTGCCAGTGGGATTGCGCATGGGGCGGGGGTCGGGCAGGAGGACCGTGAATGGACGGACCGTGTTTTTCGGTCGGTGGGAACGGTGGTTCAGGTAACCGACGATCAGTTGCATGCGGTTACTGGGGTCTCCGGATCCGGGCCGGCTTATGTGTTGATGATGATCGAAGCGATGAGCGATGGGGGGGTGGCCAGTGGGCTTAGTCGCGAGGTCGCCTTGCAGTTAGCGACCCAGACGGTCCTAGGGGCAGCGGCGATGGTCCAGCAGACGCAGGTCCACCCAGCGATTCTGCGCGAGCAGGTCACGAGTCCGGCCGGTACGACGATCGAGGCAATAAAGACTCTCGAGGATGGCGCGTTTCGCGGGACGCTCATCGCAGCGGTATTGGCTGCCACGAGGCGATCGAGAGAATTGGCCGGTCCGGTACGCAAAACGGAAACTTCTTAGTAAACTGTGCGTTCGATCCAGAGCCCTTTGGATTCCAAACTCCCAACGATTCACCCCGGCGATCGTCAAATTTCATGATTTTTCAACGTGTTTGCATCATTGGAGTAGGGCTCCTGGGTGGTTCGATCGGGTTGGCACTCCATCGCAAACGCTTGGCCAAGCAGGTCATCGGGGTAGGACGCACGACTAGCCGCTTGGACGTTGCGATCCGTCGCGGAGCAATCGATGAGGCAACGGACGATATTTTGGTGGGGGCCAAGGATGCCGATTTGGTGATTGCCTGCGTCCCGATCCAATCGATTGTCGAATCGTTGGACATCGCGTCCAAGGTCGCCAAGCCTGAGGCGATGCTGACGGATGTTGGGAGCACCAAGCAGACGATCGTCAAGGCTGCCCGAGGGAGGCTCTCGGACCGTCAATTCTTGGGAAGTCATCCGATAGCGGGCGGACATCACAGCGGAGTCGAGCATGCAACCGGTACTCTATTGGACAGTGCATTGGTGGTTTTGACCCCAACGGAATCGACCTGCCCAGAGCTTGTCTCACGCATGTCCCGGTTTTGGGAAGCGATGGGCTCGAAGATCACTTTGCTCGATGCCGAATCGCACGATCAAGCACTGGCTCTCTCAAGCCATTTGCCCCACGTCGTCGCGTCGGCCTTGGCGTGCGCTACCCCCCATGAAATCCTGCCTTTTGTCGGTAAAGGCTGGTTGGATTCGACTCGTATTGCCGGAAGTAATCCTCAATTGTGGCGTCAGATCCTTGAGGAAAACCGAGCACCAGCCCTACACGCAATGAAGAAGTTTGCCACAATCTGTGAAACTTGGATCGAGGCGCTCGAGGGTTCGGATTTCGACCGGATCGAGGAACTTCTGCAATCGGGAAAAACGACACGTGAATCTGTGGCAAGTCGACATTCGTCCGGCTGATGGTCAGCCGGACTCTTTGGGCGTTGCGGCCGAATCGGCCGGGCGCGAGCTGGGCATCTCCGATCGGCTTGAGGTCCATGGTATCCATGGGTTCTTGCTGCAAGGCTCGCTCGATGCTGCAAACGTATCGCGCCTGGCTCGAGAATACTTGGCCGATCCGATTGCCCAACGGGTCGAAACAGGACTTGTCGGCTCCTCTGGGTTCGCTTCGGAGCCCGCCGGCGAATCCAGCTCCGGCGGTCCATTCCAATGCGTGCATGTATTGCTCAAACCCGGCGTAATGGATCCGGTCGCACAGAGCACTCTAGGGATGCTCAAAGGTCTAGGTTTTTCGGTCGACGAAGTTCGTACATTTCGAAAGTACTGGATAAGAGAGCAGGGGGGTAGCGACCCACAGGTCATCCTGCGTCTAGCCAACCGAGTTCTATCGAACGATTCGATCGAGCAGGTGATCCATGGTCCCTTGAAGCTCGACAAGCTCTCGATCGGATCTCCTTATGCGTTGCAAGTGACCAAGGTGCCGATCGATCGCTTGAGCGACACCGAGCTTATGGAGCTGAGCAAATCGGGGCAGTTGTACTTTTCGTTGCCTGAAATGCAGACGATTCAGAGCTACTACCGGGAATTGGGCAAAGAGCCTACGGACATCGAGCTCGAGACCATCGCACAAACTTGGAGCGAGCATTGCAGCCACAAGACCCTTGGGGGTCGGATCCAATACCGAGACGAGCATGGAACACGGCAATTCACCAGCATGCTCAAAGAGACGATCTTCGCTGCGACCAAGCAGATTCGACAGGATCTTGGAGCCGACGATTGGTGCATCAGCGTCTTTAAGGACAATGCAGGGGTCGTCGCGTTCGATGATCAGCACCACGTGGTTTTCAAGGTCGAGACGCATAACCATCCCTCGGCAATAGAACCTTATGGAGGGGCCAACACTGGTCTAGGGGGAGTGATCCGAGACCCCTTAGGGACAGGATTGGGGGCCAAGCCGATTTGCAGCACCGATGTATTCTGTTTCGCATCGCCGAATTTTCCTCCCGAACAACTTCCACCGGGGGTCTTGCATCCTCGGCGCGTGATCAACGGTGTCGTCGCGGGCGTTCGCGACTACGGCAATCGCATGGGGATTCCGACGGTCAACGGCGCGGTGTATTTTGACGACCGGTACCTAGGAAATCCATTGGTTTATTGCGGCAACGCCGGCTTATTGCCCGTCGACAAGGTCGACAAGCAACCCAAGGCGGGTGATTGGATCGTGGCCATCGGTGGGCGAACCGGTCGCGACGGGATCCACGGTGCGACGTTCAGTTCGGTGGAGCTGACCAGCGAGAGCGAATCGATATCGGGCGGATCGGTCCAAATCGGAAATGCGATCACCGGAAAGATGGTCCTCGATGTGCTCCTTCAGGCTCGCGATGAAGGCTTGTACAACGCGGTGACCGACTGCGGGGCAGGGGGCTTTAGCAGCGCCGTCGGCGAAATGGGCGAGGAGTTGGGAGCTGAAGTTTGGCTCGATCGTGCCCCGGTGAAATACCAAGGGCTCAGCTACACCGAAATTTGGATCAGCGAAGCCCAGGAACGGATGGTCTTGGCCGTTCCCCCGGTCCATCTCGAACGCTTCGAGCAACTCTGTAAAAACGAGGACGTCGAACTTGCTGTCATCGGCAAATTCGTACCGACGGGAAACCTTCGTTTGATGTACGAGCAGACCGAAGTCGGTTCGTTGTCGATGGAGTTTTTGCATTCGGGCAGGCCGCCGGTCGTTCGGCAAGCCGTCTATGAGCCCAAGGCGCAAAAGCCATGCGAGCTCGGGCCGATGAATCGAACCGCTTGCGAAAGTTTGCTCGAGAGAATCTTGTCCCATCCGACGGTGGCCAGCAAGCACTGGATCATCCGCCAGTACGACCACGAGGTCCAAGGTGGCTCGGTCGTCAAGCCTTTGGTCGGTCCTTCATGCATGGGTCCAAGCGACGCATCGGTCGTGCGTCCGAAGCTCGAGTCGCGACGGGCCGTCGTACTTGCCTGCGGGATGAATCCCCGCTTTGGCGACCTGGACCCTTATCACATGGCCACCAGTGCGATTGACGAAGCGGTCCGCAATGCGATTTGCGTAGGAGCCAAGCCCGATCGGCTTGCAATCCTCGATAACTTTTGCTGGGGCAATACCGATCGCCCCGAAACTCTCGGCTCCTTGGTCCGTGCCGCGATCGCCTGTTATGACCTAGCGATCGAATGGAAAACTCCATTCATCAGCGGAAAAGATAGCCTCAACAATGAGTTCACATGGTTCGACCCCCAAGGCAAAAAAGAGTCGATTGCGATCCCATGCTCGTTGCTCATCAGCGCCATCGGCCAGATCGACGATGCAAGCCAAGCCGTGACGATGGACTTAAAGCAAGCTGGCAACGCCCTTTATTTGATCGGAGTGACCCGCAACGAACTGGGTGGTTCCCACGCTGCGATGCTCTTGGGCAAGGAAGGCGGAGCGGTTCCCACCGTCGATGCGGCCCTTGCGATGCGTTGCTACCAGAGGGTCCACCAAGCGATCCTCAAACGGCACATTGTCTCTTGCCATGACCTGAGCGAAGGAGGTCTTGCCGTTGCACTCAGCGAGATGGCTTTTGCTGGCGAACTCGGAGTGCAAGTCGAGCTGACGGCCTACCGCGCATCGAACTTCGTCGATGCGAGCGTTGCGTTGTTTTCGGAGTCCAATAGCCGCTTGCTCGTCGAAGTCCCGGCCGGGCAGGCTCTGGCCTTTGAGAGTCTCATGAGCGAGTTGCCCGTTGAACGTATCGGCACGGTGAATCCTGGACCCATGGTCTGTATCGAGTCCGATGGCCAAACACTCATCGATCTGCCATGGACTCGCCTGCGGGAACTTTGGCGCTCGCCGCTGGATTTCGCTTGATCGGAGTCCCCGAGCGGGATCGACCCGAGCAGGATCGACGCGAGCAGGATCGACCCGAGCAGCAATTTCTTCAGTGGAACATGCCGTGCAAGTACCATTGGAGGCTTGCGAGGTCTTGGTAGATCCACCACCAAAGTCCAGAGTCCAAGGCAACGCGGTAGTAGCTCCGTCGGACCGTCGGGCCGGACCACCAACTGCTCTCGATCCTCTCGGGACCGATTGCCTCGAGGATCGTGTCGAATTCCTTCGAGGCCGATGATTTCTTGTTCGGGTCGCTCGAAAGGCGTCCGCGCCGGGGAGTCCCGTTGGCATCGAGTTGGATATCGATTCGAATCGGGGTCGGGAGCAATTGCAAGGGTCTCGTCCAATGGCTCTCGGTACCTGGGAGCATCGAGCGATTCTTTTGGAAATCTTCGATCGGGGCTTTGCGCAATTTTCGCTGCGTTGATTGCTCGGTGCCGTCGTTGCGCAGACCCGTCAGGGGTTTCGATTTGGTTTGACGTTCCGGTATCGGATCTTGCACCAACGACAAGCCAACGACTTGATTTCGGCCGAGTCTTGCTGCGAGCCCATCGATCAATTTGGCCGCTTCGTCGCGGTAGCGAAGCGTTTGGCAATCAAAAAGAGGGTTTTGTTTCCATCGAATCGGGGCAGTCCAGGGAGCTTGAATCAGGATTTGTTTGATGCCGAGATTTTTGCCTAGGTGTGGCGGATTGCGTTCCAAGCAGCCGTCGATGAGCCAGAGCAAGTGCTTTGGGTCGTTGCTGGTTTGGAACAAGCCCAATTGGATCACGTGGCTTGGGACGGCTCTTGGGGCGTTTTGCTCGAGCTGCATGGTGCTGACTTCGAGTCCGAGTCGCACGAGCAACCGCCAGGCTCCATGCCCGATCGAATCGAGCTTTTGGCACAATTGCTGGATCCCGTCTTGAAGCGCTTCGTGAAGTTCATCGGTATGAAAGACTGGATGTTCGAAATCGATGCAAACCTCTAGGGATTGACCTGAGTTGCGAACCGAAATCGACTCAGGGTGAGCGTTCAAGCATTGATCGATACGCTCGAGCAATCGACTTCCAAAACGCGAGGTCAGAGACTGTCTTGGCAAGCTAACAAGCGAATCGATGGATCGAATCCCCAAACGATGGAGCTTGGCCACCGTTTCGATATCGAGTCGAAGCGATTCGATGGGCAAGTTCCGGAACGCTTCCCAAGTCGCTCCCGAGGCGATCCGTTCGATGCGTGGATTCTGTTGGAGGCTTTCGGACAAGCTGGACTCGTTGCGTTCGATCTGAAGCATCCAAGTGCTGACGTGTTTGCGGAAGGCGTAATTGGAAACCGCCCAAGCTTGGCCAAGGCTATCGGCGATCCCGATGCAGCCGAATCGACCTTCTGAGGTGAGCCAGCGTTGGAGTGCTTGGGCCATGGCCATCTCCCCACCGTACCAGCTTTCGAGTCCGGTGATATCGACGCAGATCGATTGGGGCTGAAGGATCGAGCGTCCTGCCCAGAGGATCTTGTCGATCGATTCGACTCCGACGAGTGGGCTAAATTGCATGAGCCGTTCGGCCAGCGAGTAGATTTCTTCGAGGTCTTCTTGGGTGTCATGCTCGATCCAGGACCAATCTCCGGGATTGGCTAGGCCGGGATGGCTACTGGATTTTTGGAGACTTCCTGCGATCGATTTGGCTTGGGTTGCCGTCATTCCTGGCAAGACGCCCAGGGCTCGAGCCTGGGCGTTGGCGGCCGAGACCAAACGCCCCCTGCGAGCGTCTTGGCAGAGTAAGACAGCCGGAGCGACGGGTTTGGAGACTGCGGGCTCAACCTGCCGCCATGTCTCTGCGGCGAGGCGTTGCCATGGCCAATTGGGCAGCCAAATGCTCAGCACTCTTCGGGTACTTGTGCTCATCGCATCCTATCCACTCTCCCTGAGAATCGATTCCTAATCGAATACGACGGTTGGATTGGCGTCCTGGGGCTCGGAGCAACTCGAGATCAAACCATCTCTCCATCATCACCCTAGGACCTCTAGCCTGGTCTTTGCTTGCCGCAGATCGGACCTGCCATTGAACCTCTGCCCAACTCGGGTAGCGGCTGGCCGATACTCGATCCCTAAGCAGTATACCTAGTCCCCCACCCTGCTCGACTGCCAATTGGAGCCGACGAGCAGAACGGTCCTCGAGATCCTTGACCGGAGTGATCAGCGCCCCGACGGCTCGGCTTCGCAAAGCTTGGTCTAGCCCCCATACCCAATCGGAAGCGTTGTCCGTTCGGATCACGATGATCCGTTCGAGAGGGATTTTCAGGGCAGCTAGGCTCGGTGCGCAGAGCCGACGGTGCGAATCGACGATCACCAAGTACTTGCCGTCGTCGAGCCAAGGCCGAGCGATTCTCAGGGCCAAGCTCAAACCGCCCCAGCCGGAGAAGTGCAAAGGACGCTCGCAGGTCAACTCCACGAGACTTCCGGCCGCGTAGCCGCAATTGGGCAAGCAGCGGTCCATCGATTCCGATCCGCTCGATACGTAGATTCCCTGCGGGCGCTGGGCTGTCTCCAGAGATCGGATCTCTTGGGCCAACTCCCTGATAATCCCGCTTCGGCTCATCAATTCGGTTTCGCTCATCGGTGTGCGCTCATCGGTGTGCTCTTGTCGGCCCGGTTCTTGTCGGTCAAGCTCTTGTCCGGGACCATGGTTTTATCGAAGCCCCCGAAATCTTAGTGGTTCTGAATGCTAGCATTCAAAACGCTCAGGGGCCATGATTTTCTCTCGAGTTTTCTCTCGAGTTTTCTCTCGGTCTTTTCTCAATAGAGCAGGGCCGCGTGACACCTTTGGTCACGACCCGAAAACCAAAATGAAAAAATCCTTACAGGAGCTTAAAGTCGCCTTAACGATTGACAAAGGGATCTTGTTTCCCTAAAATCACTTTTCGACCGGTTTGGATCCACCCAAATCGATGGCTTTACCCACCGCCATAATTCCACCGCGAACCATCCACAGGACCTGATTCCATGGGGCAATCCATCCGATTCGCTGGGGCTTGTCCAAACTGCTCGCGGGCTCTGTTCGTCGCGATCGCTCCGGGCTGTCTTTCGACGAATCGAATCGCCTCAGAACCCACAGCCAATCCGACCTCAAAGAGCGTCAAGTGCTATGGCTGTGGTGCCCATTGGGCGATCCCCTCGGAAGTTCGCCCCACGGCCGAAACTCCCATCCTCCATCCGCCTTTGTCGAGCCTGGACCAGAGAGTCGAATTCCTGCTCCAAGCAGCCGATGAGCAATTGGCCACCCCAGCCTCTGGGGCAAATCCGGCATCCGGAACCGCGACGCGGTAGTGGACTTGGCGAGCCGCAACTAGAGGGTTAATCTTTGGTCTGGCCTACTACGCGACCACAGATTCCTTTCGTGCTCGTGCTCAGTCCGCCGTAGCGGACGGTGCTCGTAATCGTAATCGAACTCTTCGCGTCCATGGCATCAACGCGACTTCGGTTACGGCCCACAAACCGCCGTTCCCCGACTCGCCATAATGCTCCTTATCTCCACGATCCTATCCATTATCAAATTTCCGCCCGAGCAGCGCGTTGACCGGGATGGAATGATACAATCGTACGATCGAGCACGAGCACGAGCACGAGCACGAAAAACAGCCAGACCAAAACCATGCACCAAAGTGGCCGGTCGGCCGCGCTCAATTTTAGAAACCACTTTGGCGGCCACTCGGTGATGGTTGCCGGTCATCGCGGGGATCCAAACGGTAATCCAAACCGATGAAAATCAACCACATCCCACGACCACTAGCTCCCAAACCCAAGACACTCCTAGGAGATTCGATGATCATTGCTAACTCCACCTCCAGACGCGTTTTTTTCTCCGTCGTAGTTTTTAGTTCCTGCCTCGGTGTCGTTAGCCTAGGTATTCTCAACTCCCAATCCGCAAGCTACGCCCTGGCCGACGATCGGAATCTCGAACCCAAAGAGCACACCAAAGACTCACTGGCCTCGGTCAAGGAAAAGATCGCTGATAAGAAAGCGATCCTCGTCGATGTGCGAGACTTGGTCGAATGGAACGCAGGGCATGTCCAAGGTGCCGTACTACTCCCATGGCGAGATCTCCAGGACAAACTCACTGAGGCTCAGGTCAAGGAAAAACTACCTAAGGACAAAATCATCTACACCCACTGCGCCGTCGGGTACCGATCGCTGCGAGCGGCGAAAATCCTCAAGAAGTATGGCTACGAGGTCCGCGCTCTGAAACCCGGATACGACGAATTGGTCAAAGCCGGATTTGCCAGCGAAAAATAGTCCTAATCCGCGACGAGAACCTCAGGAAAGTGAGTCGAGGCCAAGCTCGTCGCTGGGACGATCCAAGGATGAATCGTTCGACATGGGATTACCCGCCCCCGATCGGGACTTGTAGGGAATCACCACAAGTCTCCCAACATCGAGTTTCGTCACCCGCACCTCGGTACCCGGATCGATCGGCCCTGCTTCGCTGACGGCCTCGAATTCCCGATTATCGATCGAGACCTTTCCATGCGGGATGAACTCCGTCAGGGCTCTTCCTACCTTCCCAATCAAGCTTTTTGGGTCGTCGATGTCCGAGGTATCCGACCAAGCGAAGTCTCTGGCTCGATCCGGAGCGGAAATGAGCATCTTTCCAAAAGGGGTCCTAGGCCAAACGTACAGCAGGCCAAAGAGCATCAACGGGATCATCCCCAATGCCGCTGTAAGCACCCACCAGCCGCTGGTGGGCGAATGTCGAAACGCGAAGTAGATCGATGCGGCCGCAAGCATCGCGGTCACCGCAATGAGGATTCCTCCGGTCGGGATCATCAGGTCGATCGCCAAAACCACCAAAGCCACAAGGAACAGCAGCAAGGCGATTGCAAGGAATGTCATGGATCGCTCCGCGTACTATGTAGTTGGCACTCAGCTCGGCTCGTAACCCAAATTCGGGGATAGCCATCTTTCGATGTCCCGAATCGGCATCCCTTTGCGTTTCGCATACGATTCGACTTGGTCGGACGTAAGGCGATCGACAGCAAAATAGCGGGAGTGCGGGTGAGCAAAATAAAATCCGCTGACGCTTGCCGCTGGCCACATGGCAAACGACTCGGTCAAGGATACACCAATTTGCCCAGGAGCATCAAGCAATTCGAATAGAATTCGCTTCTCGGTATGGTCCGGACATGCCGGATAGCCAGGCGCAGGGCGGATTCCTCGGTACTCCTCGTTGATCAACTGTTCACTTCCCAACTGCTCCTCGATTCCATAGCCCCAATCGAGTCGAGCTTGCTCGTGAAGCAACTCCGCAAACGCTTCTGCAAGCCGGTCTGCAATCGCTTTGACCATGATCGCCGAATAGTCGTCGTGTTTGCTTTCAAACTCCTTGGCTATCTCATCGGCGCCATGTCCTGCCGTCACAACAAACGCACCGAGGTAGTCTTGGCGTCCGGAATCGATCGGAGCGATGTAATCGGCGAGACTTCGGAAGTCATTTTGTCCTTTGCGCTCCCACTGTTGCCTAAGGAAGTGGAAACGTACGAGCTCCTTCGATCGGCTCTCATCGGTAAAGAGCACCACATCGTCTCCTAGAGAAGCCGCTGGCCAGAATCCGTAGACGGCTTGCGCCGTCAGGGTCGACGAAGCGATGCAGTCAAAGAGCATAGCGCTCGCGTCGTCAAAGAGCTTCTTGGCCTCGACCCCCACATAAGGATCTTGGAAAATCTTCGGGTACTTGCCCTTGAGCTCCCAAGCCATGAAGAAGGGAGACCAATCGATGTATTTTGCGATTTTTTCAATCGAGTAGTTCTTGAGGGTTTTAGTCCCCAGGAAGCTCGGTTTGTCGATGCGGATGCTTGACCAGTCGGTCGCAAAGGACTTAGCGCACGCCTCTTGGTAGGGAACAAGTTTAACCTGTCGAGCTTCATAGCTCGATCTGAGTTCATCCTGAAGCTTGACATTGTCTTGAACGTATTTAGGTTTGAGCTCTTTGCTACAAAGTGATTCGACGACCCCGACGCAACGAGAAGCATCCGTCACATGGACCGTTGGCTCTTGGTAGTGGGGCGCAATTCGGACGGCCGTGTGTTTGGCAGATGTGGTTGCACCACCGATCAAAAGTGGTGTCTTCATCCCGAGTCGCTGCATCTCTTTGGCTACGTAAGTCATCTCGTCCAAACTCGGGGTGATCAACCCCGAGAGTCCGATCACATCGACGCTGTGCTTGACGGCTGCCTCGAGGATTTTCTCGCACGGGCACATGACCCCTAAATCGATCACTTCGTAGTTGTTGCAACCCAAAACCACACCGACAATGTTCTTGCCGATGTCGTGAACGTCCCCTTTGACCGTTGCCATAAGCACCTTGCCTCGGAACGATTGGCCCTCGAGCCCAGCGTCCTGCTTTTCTTTCTCCATGAATGGCTGCAGGTAATTGACCGCTTTCTTCATGCAAACAAATCACCCACCACGCCCATGGCCGACATCAATGGACCTTCGATGACCTCCAAGCATCGGGTGCAACCGACGCGAGCCTCTTCGGTATCCGACTCGATGAATTTATCGATCCCATGGATCAAAGCGTGCTTGAGGCGATCATAGACAGGCTTTTCTCTCCATTCAAGATTCTCTCCAGAAGCTTTTTTGGTCCCAGAACCCTTGAAGGTCTCAGCCAAGTTCAACATGCGCTCCGTCGAGTCCGAACGGCGATTAAGCAGCACATCCTCGACATGTTCGAGAAGCTCCTTGGGGATGTCTTCGTAGACGGCCAATTGTCCTGCATTGACGATCCCCATATCCATCCCAGCCTGGATCGCATGATAAAGAAAAGCCGAATGCATCGCTTCTCGGACCACTTCGTTGCCCCGGAACGAAAAGCTGATGTTGCTCACACCGCCGGAGATCTTCACTCCAGGACATTGCTGCTTGATCAGCCGACAGGCTTCGATGAAGTTGACTGCGTAGTTGTCATGCTCTTCGATGCCGGTTGCCACGGTCAAGATGTTCGGGTCGAAGATGATGTCTTGAGGAGGAAACGCCACTTCGTTGACCAACAGGTCGTAGGCTCGTTTGCAAATCCTCGCTTTTTCGAGCGTCTCGGTCGCTTGCCCCTTCTCATCGAAGGCCATGACGACGACCGCAGCGCCGTAACGCCGGATGATGGAAGCTTTTCGCAAGAACTCCTCTTGGCCATCCTTGAGGCTGATGCTGTTGACGATCGCTTTTCCCTGCACGTTCTGCAATCCAGCGAGCAAGACATCCCACTTGGACGAATCGATCATCACCGGTACGGCCGCGACGATCGAATCGCCTGCGATGAGCCGCAAGTACCTGGTCATCGCCTCGACGCCGTCGAGCAAAGCATCGTCCATGTTGATGTCGATGATCGTCGCGCCGTTTTGGACCTGTTGACGGGCGACTTCCACGGCCTCTTCAAACTTGTCGTTGCGAATCAGATTCGCAAAGGCCTTCGAACCCGTCACGTTGGTTCGTTCCCCAACCATCGTAAACCGGGTTTCAGGCCTCAATGTGGTAGCTTCCTGACCGCTCAGTCGCGTCCAGACAATAGGCTCTGGGGGGACTCGCGGTGGGATATCCCGAATTCGCTCCGAGATGGCTCGAATGTGATCCGGTGTCGAGCCACAGCAACCTCCGACGATGTTCAACCAACCGTTTCGAGCGAAATCCTCGATGTAGTCGGCCATTCGCGAAGGGGTAAGGTCGTACTCTCCAAACGAATTCGGAAGCCCAGCGTTGGGGTGGCAGGAAATCGGAACATCGGTGACCTTGGCTAACTCCTCGATATGGGGCCGCATGATGTCTGGTCCCATCGCACAGTTCATGCCGACACTGAGCATCGGAAAATGACTAACGGAATTCCAGAAAGCTTCCACGGTCTGTGCGCTGACGAACGTGCGTCCACCGGTTCCGAACGTGGCGCTGACCATCACCGGAATGCGCCGCTTGGACTCGTTGAAATATTCGGCAATGGCGACCAAACAGGACTTAAGGTTGAGGGTATCGATCGCCGTTTCGGGCAAGAGCAGATCCGCTCCTGCTTCGACCAACTGGGCAACTTGTACTTTGTAGCTAGCGACCATCTCTAGGAAATCGACGTCCCGATTGGCCGCATCCTCGACCTTCGTGCTGATCGCAAGTTGCTTGGTGGTCGGACCGATCGAACCGGCCACATAGCAGCGTCGACTCGGGTCCTTTTTTCTCATCCGGTCGACAGCCTTGCGTGCACAATCGACGGCCGCATAGTTCAGATCCCGAGTGAGCTCCTCAGGCAATTCCATTTCAGCCATCCCGATCGGGGAGGCACCAAAGGAGTTGGTCTCGACAATATCTGCCCCGGACTCCAGATAGGCATAGTGAATATCGGAGATCGCATCCGGGCGGGTGATGCAAAGAAGGTCGCTGAAGCGAACCAAATCCTTGTGGTGGTTTGCAAATCGCTCACCTCGCACTGCGGCTTCGTCCAGTTTCAGCCGCTGGATCATTGTGCCCATCGCCCCGTCGAGGATATGGATGCGTTCTCTTACAAGGTGAAAAAGGTCGTTGCTCATATTGACAATTGCCAGGTGATCCTATGAAAAAAGGCTGACGGTTACTCCCCGCCAGCCATGTGACTTGTTCGTAGTATTTTAGAAAACCGCAAAGACTCTGGACTATTCTCCAAAGGAAGGCTTTTGTGCCTTCTCCTTGACGCGATCATTCTTGCCTACGAATTCGAGGATAGCTCGGGTTCCGGCATCACCAACGCGTGGCTTAGCGAGGCGAAGAATTCTGGTATACCCACCATTCCGATCGGTGAACTTCGGGGCGACCTTCTCGAAAAGTACTCGCACGGCCGTTTTGTCTTTGATCATCGACAAAACTCGTCGCCGGGCAGTGACCCCCGGGGACCTTGCGTCGCACCATTTTTGCCAAGCGTCGCTTTTCCGCCAAGCCTTCCAAGCATCCGTGCCGCGCTCGGCGGTCGTTGCGAATTGCTCAGCGGCAGCCTCTGCTGCTAGACCCTTCTTGGCGATTGTGATGCACTTTTCGACGATGGGACGGATTTCCTTGGCCTTTTCGATCGTCGTGATGATCCGACCAGGAACCTTGGGCTTATTGGGCTCAAGTTCGCCGTACTCTCGTTCGGTCAAGAAGATAGCGGATGCTAGATTGCTAAAGAGCGCTTTTCGGTGCGAAGGACTACGGCCTAAAACTCGGCCTTTCCGTAAGTGCCTCATGATCGGATCTCAACTTGCTCTGTGGTTGCGGTTGGTGTGAAATGTCTGGAATTTAACCAGACGATTTTTGCTCAGCGAACTTCGTGTACCACTGAGCGGGAGCTTGTTCCCCGAAGGGCAAGCAATCAATAGGAACGGAACTATCGCATCGACGAGGGAACTCTCATGCCTAGGTGCAAACCGAGGATCGAAAGCTTTTCGCGGACTTCAGTAAGGGTCGTTTCGCCGAAGTTTCGCACTTCGAGCAGTTGATCTTCTGTCCGCTGCACGAGATCTCGTACGTAACGAATTCCTTCGCTTTCAAGACAGTTGTTGGCTCGAACCGAGAGCTTAAGGTCCGAGACCAAGGTGTTGAGCTTGGACTCCAACTGGGCTTCGGCACTTCCGGGACCTCCGCGGGCAACCGCGTGGACTTGACGTCCGAGCTCACCCGATTGGACAAACGGATTGAGGTGCTTGCGGAGAATTTTAGCCCCTTCGACCATCGCGAGTTCTGGCTGGAGCGAACCATCCGTCCAAATCTCGATCACTAAGCGATCGTAGTTGGTTTTTTGACCAACTCGGGTCTCTTCAACCGTGTAGCGTACTCGAACCACAGGACTGAAAGCCGCATCGACCGGGATAATGCCGATCTCATGCTCGCCGGTGTTCTGTTCCGAGGCCGGCAGGTAACCACGCCCGTTCTCGACGACCATCTCCATCATAAATTCCGTGTCGCCCGTGAGGGTTGCGATCACGTGATCTTGATTGATGATCTCGACATCCGAATCGGTTTGAACGTCCGCACCGGTGATCGGACCGGCTTTGGACCGAACGACCGTCAAAACGCGGGTGTTGTCGCTGTGATTCTTGACCACAAGCGACTTGACGTTCAGGACGATCTCGGTGACATCCTCGAGGATGTTAGGAATCGAACTAAATTCGTGCTGTGCCCCGCGGATCTTGATCTGCGTGATCGCACTGCCTTCGAGACTCGACAATAGAACACGTCGCAAGCTGTTACCGATCGTTGCGCCGAAACCCCTTTCGAAGGGTTCTGCGGTGAACTTGCCGTAGGTCGCGCTGAGCGTCGAACGCTCAACATTGACTTGGCTGGGTAACTCCAGTCCTCGCCATCTAACGTGCATGGTTTATTCTCCGAAAATGAAATGCTCGAACCCTATCCAACGCAACGAACTACACTCGCCTACGCTTGCGAGGACGGCATCCGTTGTGAGGAATTGGTGTGGTATCTTCGATTTGTTTGACGGTGATTCCAGCAGCCTGCAAGGCTGTGATTGCCGACTCCCGACCCGATCCTGGCCCCTTGACCCGAACCTCAATCTCCTTGACCCCAAACTTCGCTGCCTTCTCAGCGGCCTGCTGAGCAGCCATCTGGCCGGCGAAAGGAGTGCTCTTTCGAGACCCCTTAAAATTGCAAGTCCCGGCACTTGCCCAGCACAACGTATCACCGCGCGCATCGGTGATCGTCACGTGGGTGTTGTTAAACGTAGCCTTGATAAAAGCGATCGCCGAGGTGACGTTGCGGCGAACCTTGCGACGCTTATTCGCTGTGTCTTTGTTTGCTTGTTGCTTTGCCATAATCTCAAAAAATTAAACCAGAATCTCGATCTTGAACTCTCAGAAGCAAACGGACTCAGCCAACAGCCAGCCGCTTGACAATCCATGCACGGAAAGGGAACCCCAGGCGGCACCAAAGACCACCCCAAAGTGTCCAAACTAGCGAAGGTCCTTGACCCCCTTCTTCCCTGCAACCGTCTTGCGAGGACCCTTTCGAGTCCGTGCGTTGGTCCGCGTGCGCTGACCCCTTACCGGCAAGCCAACCTTGTGCCTCATCCCACGGTAGCACTTGATTTCCCGCAATCGATGAATCGACTGACCAACCTGCCTTCGAAGAGGACCTTCCACGGTGTAGTCGCGTTCGAGCAAGCTCGCCAATCGGCTCAGCTCATCTTCGTCCAAGTCACGCGCCCTTTTGACCGGACTGATCTTGGTCTTAACGCACGCTTCTCTTGCTATCGATGGACCAACTCCATAAAGATACTGAAGCGAGTAAACGATTTGCTTGTCGTTCGGAATGTCAACACCAAGAAGACGCGGCATACTTGCCTACTCCTAAACCATTACCTGGAAAGGTTTTCAACGAAAACTATCCCCGCGCCGGTTCCAGCACGCAGCAAAAATGCTAGCGTCGCGTAAAAACAGCCGGTGCGATCCACACCGATGGACCGTTCGAGCCCAGAAGTTTAGCGAAGACCTCGGGGTTCCTGCAAGGGTTAATCGGCTCTTTGGCACGGTTTTTTCTTAGTCGAAGTCCCCGAAATCGATCTGTTTTCGACCCTCGCTACTGGATTGGGCTCCGTAGAACCCCCCCCTTCTCGCGAAAAAACATCGCTCCGTGGCGAACGAATTCCCCGTAATGCTCAGGGAAACCCCTCCAAAAGTCCGCCAGGAAAAAATCATGGAAAACGGTCGATTTCGTTGTTAGTCTAGGTAAGAAGTAACGTTTTTGCCTTCGGTTTCGATTCGGGTTCTTCCGTGTTGAACGACTGTAATCAAGAAACGCATTCGAAGGACCGAAATTCGATTCCAAAGGTTTAGCAAAGCCCCCTAGACGCACCGTGCGAGCGCTTACCATGGATGAACTATCGATTGAATCCAAACGTTTTTCGATGAAGCAAGCCCGGCAGATCGTCGGCGACCAACTGCACGCTCCGAACCCGAAGATCTACTGGACGGATTTTCTGCTCTCTGTCCTGGCTGGACACCTATGTTTCTCAGCCATGATGTTCGCACCGAGCCGTCTTGCTGGCGACTCGCCGTCGCTCTGGTGGGGACTCAAAGCCCTGTTCTTTGCAGCCACCGTTTTGCTTTTTTTAAGATCGGTGATGTTCACCCACGAATTGGTCCACTTGCCCCGCGAGGGATGGGGCGCTTTTCGCGTGGCCTGGAACCTCCTGTGCGGTATCCCGTTTATGATCCCCTCGTTTACCTACTATCCACATATCGATCACCATCGCCGGAAATCCTACGGGACCGAGCACGACGGCGAATACCTGAGCCTTAGCCACCAACCCCCTAGCGCCATTGTTCTGTACATGCTCGGAGTGCTCGTCACCCCTTTGGCCGGGGTCATTCGCTTCGGTATCCTCTCGCCAATTTGCTGGATGTTCCCGTCGATAAGAAAATGGACGTTCACGCACGCCTCGACGATGGTTATGGACGTTTTCTACGAAAGGCCCGAGGCGAGTCGACGGGTCTATAAGATCATGATCCTTCAAGAAATCGCTTGTTTCCTCATCTGCTTGGGCCTTATCCTCCACGCCCCATTCGTCGCGAAAACTTGGTTCGACCCCCTTTGGATCCATGCTTATTGCGTAAGCGTCGGAATGATCTTCATGAACAACATCCGAACCCTCGGTGCGCATCGATGGACCGGGCCGGGCTCGGAACTGAGCTTCGAAGAGCAATTGCTCGACTCATGCGACTACCCACACCGCCCCTGGATTACCGAGCTTTGGGGTCCGACCGGAACTCGATACCACGCGACGCACCACCTGTTCCCCTCCCTGCCCTACCACAATCTGGGAATCGCTCACCGTCGTCTCATGGCCGAACTCCCCCCGGAGAACATCTTCCGCCAGACGGCCAAACTAAGCCTCCTCGGTGAGATCGCCCAACTGTGGCAACGCAGTTCCCAAGTCGCCAGCCGTTCGAAACTCGCCGGTCGAATCGATCCGTACAGCCCGTCTTTCGAGATCGCACCCACAAGTGCCTATCTTTCAGCTAGCAAGCAATCGAGCGACACTTTTCAGAGCCGCTCGTCACCGAATAGCGATGCGGCTTGAGCACCATGCTGACTAAATCATCTCCGAGAAACTGATAGATCTCTACCAGATCCGAACTCGCTTGGTCGGCTCAATGTACATCGGGCTACCAGGCTCGACGCCAAAGGCCTCGTAGTACGCATCGAGGTTCGAAACGATCCCGTTGCATCGGTACTGGCTCGGCGAATGCGGATCGGTCTTAATCCGTTTTCGCATCTCCGCCTCGCGGTACTTGCGACGCCAGACCTGCCCCCATCCGATGAAGAACCGCTGCTCCCCGGTGAAGCCATCCATCGAAGGCGATTTTTGCCCTGCGAGCGAGAGCTTGTAAGCCGTATAAGCAACGCTCAGACCGCCAAGGTCTCCGATGTTTTCACCGAGGGTGAATTTCCCATTGAGATTGATTCCAGGCAATGGCTGGTACTGATCGTATTGCTTGACAAGTTGATCGGACCGTTTGACGAACTCGTTCTGATCGTTCTCGGTCCACCAGTTTCTAAGGTTCCCTTTGCCATCGTATTTGCTCCCCGAATCGTCAAAGCCGTGACTGATCTCATGACCGATGACCGCACCGATTCCCCCGTAATTGATCGCATCGTCGGCCTGGAGGTTAAAGAACGGGGGCTGTAGGATCGCCGCCGGGAAGACGATCTCGTTCATCGAGGGGTTGTAGTAAGCGTTGACGGTCTGCGGAGGCATAAACCACTCGGTCTTGTCGATGGGCTTGCCGAGCTTGTTGAGTGCATAAAAATGCTCAAACTCAGCCAATCGTGCGATGTTGCTAACGACATCCGTCGCGTCGATCCGTACCGAAGAATAGTCCTTCCACTTGTCGGGGTACCCGATCTTGGGGGTGAAGAGCTTGAGCTTTTCTTTGGCCTGCGCCTTGGTGCCATTGCCCATCCACTCCAAGGAGTCGATGCGATTTTCGAAGGCGATGAGCAAGTTTCCGACGAGCTGATTCATCTTCTCCTTGGCCTTCGGCGAGAAATGCTTCTCGACGTAGAGCTTGCCCACGGGCATCCCCAGCAAAGCATTGCACGCATCGACTCCCCGACGCCATAGTGGCTCTTGCTGCTCGACACCGCTCAGGACGGTCTTGTGGAAATCGAAGTGCAACTTCTCGAGCTCTTGGGTCATCACCGGCGCGAAAGTGTCGATGGTCTGGAAGGCCAAATAGGCCTTGAGGACATCAAGATCCGTTTGGGCAATGATTTCTTGAGCCTCCTCGAAGAAACTCGGTTGCCCGACGATGAGCTCTTGGATCTTCCCTAAGCCGACGGCTTGAGCATAAGTGCTCCACTCGAGCCCCTTCGTTCTCGAAGCGAAATCCGCCACGCTGGTCTTATTGTAACGTTTGATCGGATCCCTAAGCGAAACCTTGTCCCACTGAACTTTCGCAAATGCGGTCTCTAGTTGCAGTATCTTCGCCGCTTGAGATTGGGCATTCTCCCAACCGATTTTGCCAAGCATTTCCTTGATGAAGCTCTCGTATTTTTCACGTCGCGCGACCCACTCTGGGTCCGACTCAAGGTAGTAATCTCGGTCGGGTAACGTTGTTCCGTCTTGGTATACGTAGACGGCATACTGGTCGGATCGGCGATCGTCAACATCGATACCCGCTGCAAAGAAACTAGGAATGCCCATGACGGATAACTCTCCGGCCACACGCATCAGATCCTCACGGGTTCCCACCCCAGCGATCTTCTCGAGCCAAGGCTTGATCGGAACAATCCCGGCCTTGTTTCGCGCCTCGATGTCGATGTACGACTTAAAGAAATTCCCAACCTGTTTGGCTTCGGCCGAAGCGTCAGCAGATCGACTCGCCTCTTCGATGATGGCACGGATCGCAGCCTTCGTCTCAATATCCAGCGCCGTAAATGCCCCGTAATTGGATTGGTCGGCGGGGATATCGGTCGTCTCCAACCAGTTCTCATTGACGAACCGAAAGAAATCCTCCGAGGGCTTGAGCGTCTTGCTGAAATTATCCTTTTCAACCCCCGATACCAACCCTGCTTTACCAGCCCCTAACGCCACACTGTCCTGGGCCAACCCAAGGGATGACGAAACATCAAGCCCTCCGAGAGCAAGCAACGCCGTGGTACTTGCCAGGACCTTTGCGATCCTGTTTCCTATCCTGTTTTCGATGCGATTCGATCCGATTGTTCTTCTCATGGCCATCCTCAAGGAAGTGTCCCAGGCAACTACCGTCCCGACCAGGCAACTACCCCCGGGTCAGGACCCCGGGCGACTTCCCCCAAGGTACTCCGAATGGTACCGACAGGATGCACCCTGATAAAGGCCCCCTGCAAATGGCCTCCAAAGCCCCCCAACGGCCTAGTCCCGGAACGGAACAACCATCCAAACCACAAACAACCAAGAGACTGCTGGCACGAGCCAAAAAGCGATCTCGCAGAATTCCTCGAGCTTCTTGAGCCTTGGACTCAACGGCGCGTTCCAATCCGATGGAATGTTGTTGAAATCAGTCAAAATCAACTGCTCATACTGCACCGAGCTCGGGACGTTCATCCCACGACGAATAAGCTCCGCGGCTACCTGGCCAGTTGGCTGTTGCTGCAGTTGCTCAATGCCCAAATCCATCGAAATCCCATAATCGGGATCCAAGACCCAAGTCCCCGCTTCAGTCTTGGCCTCAAGAACCACATGCCCTCCTAGACCCACGAACCGGGTCTCAATCCCATGGTACCCCAAGAGGTCCTGAAGAACCGCAGCCCGCTCCGAGCAATCACCCCTCCCGCCGGCGACGATCCAGCGCGGATTTTGTGTCCGCAAGATCGGTGAATAGAACTGACCGACAAGCCACTGCGTCCAATTCTCCCAAATCGCTAAATCCCGACCTGAACTATGCTCGGTGAGCCGATGCACATAAGCCGTCGCGCAGCCGAGAATATGCTGGACACTCGGCGGCGACAAAAGCTTGAAGGTTTGGTAGTCGACAAGCCGCTGGAGCGATCTTCCATCGGCAAACCAAAACCGAGCCGATACCCCAAGACTGCTCATGCACGCTACGGCCAATAGAATCGTAAAGGGCAAAACGCATGGTTTTTCCTCGACGTTTCTCTCCGAAACAAAATACTCCATGAAACTCTTGAACCAATCGCTTTCTTACAAACTGCCTCGTCAAGGTCCTTCCATCGCCTGCGCTAGCAAGCCGACCTGGGAACCCTCTAAACCCGTTTTTGTCAAGCCCAATTTACGCCCGAAAAACCGCACAGAGCTCAATGCGGACCTCCAAGCTACGAGGCTTACAACCCACTAAGCCCTCGTTGGTTCCTAACCGTTGGCCAACTTACCGGCTTTTCATGAAAATCGATCCATCAACTCGTCGTCGTGCTTCCTATCGGTTTCGTAATACGCCTATTCGGCACTCGTACTCGATGGCTGTTTGAACTGCGGCGATGCGGATCGTTGATCGAGGCAGTTCGGGGTGACTTGCGGACCCATGGGATTGATCGCTACGCTTGATTTCTCCGAGTACGAGTACGAGTACCGCGATGCTGAGTACGAGTACGAAAAGAAGCACGATGTTCTTACTCCATGCCAG
>JAJTEK010000191.1 GCA_021299695.1 Pirellula sp.
TTTCGATCAGATAATCCCCATCGGCAGGGGCTGTGAATTGGGCTTGGCTATCGGGTCCCGAATCGCTGTCATCGGATTGGAGGAGCAGTTTGCCTGAGGTATCCCAGATTCGCAGGACCGAATCCATCGCCGATCCGATGCGTTCGGCGACGCAATCGACACCGATGGTCGCATTGGCATTCAATCGGAATTGATAGAAATCGCTTTGAGCCGCATCGCTTCGTCCATCGAGGGCGCAGGGAACCGAGATCGCTTGGGGTTGCGATGGGCTATGGTTCGCACCGTTGTCCGAAACACTCGGCAGATCGTCGATCAGTATCGTCAGCGGTTCGCTGATTGAATCCTCGGTGGCTAGCCACAGGGTGGTAGGTCCGAGACGTACTGTTTCGGGGATCCGAACATCGGCTACGGCTTTGTTCGGTTCGATGTGGATCCATTGGACCTCCATTGGAAACGAGCCACCGATGCGGAGGGGAGTTTTCAGGGCGCTGGCGGTCCATTCGACTCGGGTGGTTTTTCCGGGCGCGAGGGCCTGGGGAGCCATGGCCGTGATCGGGATTTGCGAAAGAAGAGTTTTGCAGTCGCACACAAGGCAAACTGCGAAACAGCCCAGGAAAAAGCCCAGCAATAACCAAACGCGGGGTAGCTGCATGGTCGGATTGAGGTAGGAGAGGTAGGTGGGTCAAAAGAATCGGGGCTCAAGGTTTCCCTGACCGATTCCCGGGGCATAGACCCTTTATTCTACACCAAACCCGCGATCGGTTCGCCGTGATAAATGGCAAATGGGCGCCCGTGGGTATCCTGCCATACCGCTTCTGACGGTATTCCTAATAAATGGTAGATCGTCGCGGCGAAGTTTTCCGGTTTGACCGGCGTATCGACGGGGTATTCCCCTTTTGCGTCGGTTTTACCGACCACCACACCGGGTTGAATGCCTCCACCTGCCATTAGGACCGATTGGCTTGCTCCCCAGTGGTCGCGACCTGGAAGCTTGTAATGCTCGGCCAGCAGGGTGATTTTTGCCGTCCGGCCGAACTCTCCGGCCACGACGACGAGCGTCTCGTCGAGTTGTCCACTTTGCTCAAGGTCCTCGAGCAAAGCCGAGAGGGCTTGGTCGGTCGGTGGCAGCAATCTGTCCTTAAGATGCGGAAACGCGTTACCGTGGGTATCCCAGGTCTCATTGTTTCCCAAGTTGACTTGGATCAGTGGCACTCCTGAATCGACGAGTTGTCGGGCCATCAGAAGCGAATGGCCAAATGAGTTACGGCCGTAGCGTTCGAGGATCGCAGGATCTGCTTTAGCGACATCGAGTGCCTTGTGAACTTTGGGGTCGAGGATCATCGATGCGGCCGTTTGGCGATGCCGATCGAGCATCGAGGATTCGCCGATTTGGTCGATGCGTTTGCGCTGGCGATTCAGACGATCCAGAAGTTCCATTCGATGATGGATATCCGAGATCCCTTGGGTCTGCGGGACCGATAACTGGGGAGCTTGGAAAATCCGCTCGTCGGGCTTTCCTCGCTGTTGGTGGTCGAATGCGAAATCGGGAAACGCGCCGTAGGAAGTCGTGTGGAACGGAGAAGCCTCGATGAACCATGGGTCGGAGGATTGCCCCATCATCCCGGCATGTTGTCCTGGCAAGACTCGACCTGTGTTATGGATCAATCGTTCGGGAAGGACTACGGCTGGGGGGAGGTTGTTGTTCATCGCCCCGCGAACGATTGGAATGGCATGTCCTAGTTTCGAAGCGATCGAGGGGTGATCGGTTCGGCTCGGAGCGTTGGGATTGAAGCCCACGGGGAGTTGGGATTGTCCGGTGAGCATGATGTGATGCCCGGCGGAATGGTCGTTTGACGGATGGGTCAGCGATCGGCAGAGGGACCAAAGATGGCTTATGTTGGCGAGCTTTGGCAAGTGCTCGCAGATTTGCAGGCCAGCGGTTTTGGTCGCGATAGGTCGAAATTCTCCGCGAATTTCGGCGGGGGCATCGGGCTTCATGTCGAAGCTCTCGTGCTGAGCCAATCCCCCAGACAGGAAGATGAAGATGCACGACTTGGCCTTCGAGGGCGGTTTCGCTCCGCTGGCGGCCCGAGCCTCGGCGAGCCCTAAGAGGTGATTGGTGCCTAGCCCAAGGATGCTTGCGGCTCCGATTTGCAACGCTTCGCGACGGGCGAATGTCGAGTGGTTCCAAATCGGTTTCGTGGACATGTTGCGCACCCTGGGATGGAGTTAAGCGGTCAGCCAATAACCTCTTGAATCGGCTCAATGGGCTCGACACCCACAAGTTTTTGGTCCAATCCAGAATGGAAGTAGGATAGCCGATTTGGGTCGATGCCTAGCTGATGAAGAACGGTGGCATGGAGATTTTTGACGTGGAAAGGTTTTTCGACGGCGGCGGCTCCGAGTTCGTCGGTGGTCCCTACGCTCACGCCCCCCTTGATCCCACCGCCGGCCATCCACATGGTAAAGCCATAGGAGTTGTGGTCCCGTCCGGTTCCTTCGGCGTACTCGGCTGTCGGTTGGCGACCGAATTCACCGCCCCAGATGATCAGCGTCTCGTCGAGCAATCCGCGTCGTTTGAGGTCCGCGATCAGACCGGCGATAGGTTTGTCGGTGTTTCCCGCATGGAAATCATGGTTCTTTTTCAGATCGGAGTGCGCGTCCCAATTGTCGTCGTTGTGGGCGCCCCCGGAATAGATCTGAACGAACCGGACGCCCCGTTCGACGAGTCGCCGCGCTAGCAAGCACTTGTTACCGAAGTCCTTGGTCCGGTCCTGATCGATACCGTAGAGTGCAAGTGTTTCTGCCGACTCGTCGGCGATGTCGACCGCTTCAGGTGTGCTTTCTTGCATCTTGTAGGCGAGTTCATAGGTCGAGATGCGCGATAGCAGGTCGCTCCGATCGCCGCGTTGTTTGGCATGCAACGTGTTTTGCTCGTTGATCGAATTGAGCAAATCGCGTTGGAGATTGCGAGAAACCCCGTCCTGTGACTTCAGATCGAGAATTGGGGTGCCTTGGGTTCGGAAAATCGAGCCTTGGAAACTCGCGGGCATGTAGCCGCTCGACCAGTTCTTTGCGCCTGAAATCGGCCCTCCAGTCGGGTCGAGCATCACGACAAAACCCGGGAGATTTTCGTTCATCGATCCTAGTCCGTAGTTGACCCAGGACCCTAGGCAAGGGTGTCCGCTTTGAACCCGTCCGGAGTTCATCATCAGCATTGCCGAACCATGGATAGGCGAATCGGCGGTCATCGAGTGGATGAAGGCGATGTCATCGACGTGCTGAGCGACATTGGGGAATAGTTCGCTGACCCACTTTCCCGACTCTCCATACTGTTTGAAGCCCCATCGGGGTTCCACGATCCTTCCCTGATTTTTATGTCCACCGCGTCCAAAAGTTTTGACGGTGACGACTTGGTTGTCGCGACCCTTCATGGTGGGTTTGTAGTCGAATGTATCGATGTGGCTAGGACCACCGTACATGAACAAAAAAATGACACTTTTGGCTTTGGGTGGGAAATGGGGAGCCGGTAGTTTCCGGTCCTCCGATGCGCTGGCTGGGCCGAAAAAGCCGTCGCGGGAAAGAAAATCTGTCAGAGCCAAACCGCCGAAACCGGCACCGGTTTGCCAGAGAAATTCTCGGCGTGTCCTACCGCAAAAGTTACGAGGCATTTGAATATTCGCTTGTTTGGAGTGACGGATTGATGATCGGTATCAATAGTTAATCAACGATTAATCGACGTAGGAGAATTCGTTGAGGTTGTAGATGTACAAGCAGAAAAAGGACAGCGCTTTGTCATTCGAGATCTGGTGCTTGGTCTGCAGTTGCTCGATGAGTTTTTTGCTTCTGGCGACTTCCTCGTCGGTGGGATTGCGGGCTAGAGCCAGTCGATGGGCCAGTCGGATTTGCTCGTCGAGATCCTCGGGAGCTTGGGCTCGAAGCCGCTTGGCAAACTCATCGGACTGGCTGTGGAGAAAGTCGCTGTTGAGCATCCCGAGCGCTTGGCCCGGTTGGGTTGTGATAAAGCGAGCCTCGCAACTGACATCCGGGTCTGGGAAGTCAAAATTCGAAAGCATCGGGACCAATAGCGAGCGTTTGATGTGGATGTACACACTGCGTCGGCTTTGATCCTCCGGACCAGAACGTTCCCACCCTTTTCCGGGCACCGATTGCGTTGCTAAGACTTCCTTCGAGAGGGTCGGGTAGATACTAGGTCCGTACATTTGGAGATTGAGTTTTCCGTTGACTGCAAGGATCGAATCCCGCAACTCTTCGGCGCTCAAACGTCGCAAATCGAATCGGCTGAACCAGTCGTTGTTGGCATCCTTGGCCAGTGCCTCGGGTGAAGCCAATGACGATTGACGGTAGCTTTTGGAAGTCAGAATGAGCTTATGGAATGGCTTGACCCTCCAGCCCTGCTCGACGAAATTCGAGGCGAGCCAATCGAGCAACTCGGGGTGAGTCGGCTGCTCGCCGAGTTGCCCGAAGTTGTTCGGTGAGCGAACGATCCCTCGACCGAAATGATGCTGCCAGATTCGGTTGACGAACACTCGGCTCGTGAGGCGATTTTGAGGATCGGTGATCCATTTGGCGAACGCCAGTCTTCGGCCTGTCGTGTTGGCTTGAGGGTTCGGTGCGATCGACGGTGGCTCTCCACCGAGGATGGAGAGGAATGCGGGATCGACCTTATCGGCTTTGCCCTGCGGGCTACCTCGCGTCAAGATATAGGTATCTGGAGCATTGGTGCCCACTTCGCTGACGCACATGCCGTAGTCCTCCCAAGGCTTACGACGCTTGTTCTCCTCGAGTTGCTTGCGAAGGGATTTGAATTCCTCGACGAGCGCAGGATCGAGTCCCTCGACGTTCGAGCTTGCAATCGCTTGCTGGAGATCCTTGGCCTGTTCTGCCGAGTCGGCCGTCAAACGCTTTCGGCGGAATCCAGGGCCAGACCAAGCAAGGCTCAGACCTTTGCCGAATTGGCGTTGGAAGTAATCGAGTCTCAGGGGGATTCGGCCCTCTTTGAGCTGCACGCTGATCCGCTTCGGGCGGCCCACACCATGGATCCCGTCGTATTCGAGGATCTGCTTGCCGTCGAGGGTCAATCGCGACCCGTCATCCGAATCGAGGATGAACGTGTATTCGCCATCCTTGGGAACGATCAACGTCGCGTTGAAGACGAAACCAAAGAAGTCTGGGCGGCTTGAAGCTCCGATGTCGATCAGAGGCGGATTGACCTTGGCGATCGTTTCGGGCTTGAGTTCATCGAAGTTCGGGAGTTGGTCCCAGGTGTCGCGATAGAACTTGTACTCGAGGTCATCGAGGTCGTAGGAGCTCGACTCCGACTTGGTCAGTTCATTGAATTGGTCTCGCAGGGAGCTCTCGACCTCGGTCAGTCGCTTCTGAAGCCGGTCACCGGTCTGTCGTATCTCTTGTTCGAGTTTGAGCATCTGGTCTTTGTCGGCTTGACTTGCAATCAAGGGACGTTCGACTT
>JAJTEK010000061.1 GCA_021299695.1 Pirellula sp.
ACCGCCCCCTTGGCCTCCCATACCTGGGACACCGAACATCATGCCTGGGTTGCCCCCTGCTGCGTTGGGAAATCCCATCTGCATTCCGCCACCTGCATTCCCGCCCCCAAATGCGCCTGGATTGAAATTCCTGAACGCTTGGAATGGGTTGGCTTGGGGTTGGCTGCTATTGGCAGGTGCCGAAGTTTGGGGGTTGGTCGTCGAGGAGGTTCTAGCTTGAGCTCCAAAGACCGACGAGAGTGCCGATCGGACGGTGTTGGGGTTGATCCCGGCGATGGGTGCGACGACAAAACTATCCTCGCTGCCCTCTGCGGTCTGATCGAGCATGGTGACGAACTCTTCGACTTGTTCAAACAATTGCTTCGGTGCAACGACGATCAATGAATTATTTTTCTTGTCGCTGGTGATGGTCATCGTCGATTCTTTGAGTTCTTTGGGGGCCGCTCCACGCCGTCCTCCACCCCCTCCGCCACCGCGAAGGGCTTCGATGAACTCTTGAGGGCTTGGCGGACGCTGCGCGTTTTGCGCACCGGCGGCGCCTCCGAGACGATCGGCAAACACGCTCCGCACCGTCGTTTCGACTTCAGTGACCGAGGCGTTCTTCAGATAGATGATGTTTGGTGTTCCGCGGGTTTGCGGGTCGACAGGGCTGTTGTCGGTGTCGATGATCTGAATCAACTCCTCGATCAACTGCATATCGAGCGGGTTGGCTTGAACCCAAAGTGCGTTGAGTCGAGGGTCCGCAGTGATTGAAACCTCCCCGCTTGAGGTCGATGTGCTGCTCGAAGCCGCCGAGCCGCCTCCGCCACCCATACCCAAAAGGCTTCCTAGGAATCCGCCGCCACCGAGAACACTCGAAGCGACTGCGCCGAGCAGGCCGCCACCTCCGGACGAACCGCCACCACCGGAGGAAGCTCCGCTGAGCACGCCTCGGATGAGTTCTTCGGCTGCCAAGGCCGAGATGTGCTTGAGATAGATCACCGTCGGTTCGGAAGGCCCTGAGGCCATTTGCTCTTGGACCACACGGGAGATCTCGTCGAATTCGTTGAGCAGTTGGGGATCATCGCTCGTGACGATCAAGCCCGCAGGGCCTTGGAATACTCGCAGTTCATTTTTCCCCCCGACCGGCTCGCCTGGGCTACTCGGTGGTTGGTCCGAAGGGCTTGGAGGCTCAGTCGGATCGACTGGATCTTGATTGAGCTTGGTGTACCGCACACTCGAGACCGACGGTACGCTATTGGGAAACTTAAGCGGCTCGTTCGATGCGGCCTTCTGGCCCGGTACCTTATCGGCACCCGGAAAAGGCTGAGCCTCTGGTTCCGCCCCAGGCTGGGCCTCTGGCTTAGGCTCGGGCTGAGCTCCAGGTTGAACCGGTCCTCGGTTGGTAGGCTGGGTGCCACCACCAGATTCGATCTTGCGAATTCTTCCTTTTTGATTGGTCGCCTGCCAAAGCACATCGATCTGGTCGAGGAACTTGTCGGCCGATTTGCCTGAGTAAGGTAGGAATCGGGCTTTTTCGCGAAGTCCATCGAGGGTCGGGCCGGTGCTTTCGACCTTCTTGAGCAACTCTCGGACTTGAGAGACCTCCTGAGGTGTTCCTTGGACCATGATTCTCCGAGCGATGGTATCTCCATAGAAAATAGGTCCCTTGGCTGCGCCGTCTTTGTCTTTAGCGCTCGATTTCCCGAAGAACTTCTCGAGGGTCATGATCGCCGCTTGGGTGTCCATTTTCCCAAGGTCGATGACCTCGAAATCGCTGGTTTGGCCCGAGAGGGTTTCGATGATCTCTTCGATGGTCTTGTGATCGGTCGGTGTGGCCCGAGCGATGATGTTGTTGGACTTTGGGTCCAGAGCCAAGTTGATATTTGTCTGCCCGGAGAACTGCGTTTGCAGAACATCCATCGTTGTTTGTGGGTCGGACCCCCGAATGTTGTGGCTCCGAACAGCGACTTGCTCGGCCGTCGTCGAAGAGGCCTTGCTATCGGTTTGCTCGACATCGACTTGGGTTACAAGATCGCGAAGTTTTTGAAGCTTGTCAGGGGTTCCTGTCGCGTAGAGAGTCGTCCCGAACGCGTCGGTCGAAATGCTCAGATCCTCCGAAACGTTGGCGTTGTCCTTGAGCCCCAGAAGGGGCCTTGCAATCCCGAGAAGCTCCTCGGAACTCATGTTCTTGAGCGCGATCGCTACGATCTTGGACATCCGGCCCGCATCGGGCATCTCGGAGCGTTCGATCGTCTCGCGGATCATCCTCAACTTGCCACCCGTCTCGGTCACGAGCAACTGATTGGCAGAGGGCAACGCAACGATCGAGCCCTGTGGACCGAGCAGCGGCTTGACCTCCTTCTCGGCCTCCTCGACGCTCAGGCGTGTGAGCATGAAAACGGTTTTGCAAATCTCGAAATCCCCGCGTGTGTCGAGGTCCTTCGAGGGTACCAACTCGGTCAACTCACGGATCAAGCCGCGGACAAGTTCTGGATCGCCCGCTCCGAGGTCGATGCACAGCAGCGCACGCTGCTTGCGAACCAGCGTGTAGCCCCGGTTCAGCAGCACACCATTCATGATATCCATCGCTTGGGAAACACTGTAGACGCGGTAAGGATCGCGGTAGGTGAACGTCCCAGGGGGGAAAAAATCGGTCTGAAGGCTCAATTCGGCCTCTTTAGCAAGCCATTTCAATACATCCGACCAAGGCGCCGAGTTGAAGTTCACTCGGAGTCCGAATTCCCCAGGAACCCCCGTCGGGACCGATGAGGAACTCGCCTCGCGACTGGCCATCGGAGCACCGGCGTTGGTATCACCCGGGGCCTCCTGGGCTCCTTGTGAGCTAGCCGAAGGGTTCGAGTCGCTCGCCTCGGCAGGCTTGCCCGCGATCGGTCCGATCATTCCAGCCCATTTGGTCCGCTGCTCGTCGTTGAGAACTTCATTGAGCTGTTTGGACAACTCGAAAGCCCCTTTTTCAGGGCCGAGTTGACGCATCAAGCCTCGCTTGCCCTCGACAATCGTCTGTATTTTTGCCAACTGCTCTTCGTTGATCGCAAGCGACCCTGCGATTTGCGGATCGAGGGCAGCAGCCAATCCAAGCCCCTGGAGACGCAACTGCTCGGCTCGCGCTTGCTGCTGAGCGTTGAGCATCGTCATTCCTGCGATCTCGACCGAACGGAGGTTTTGACGCGCGCGCTCCTTGCGCTGGATCGGATCCTCGATGGCCCGCAACTCGGCCGCAAAATCGATCGCCTTGCCCTCATGCTGCTTGACCAAATCACGCAACTTCGTCAATTGCTCGTCGCTGAGCCCCAAGTCGGCGGCGATGTTCGGTTCGGTCAACGCAGCGAGCACCCCGACAATGTCCGGATTGCCCTCGCTGCGTCCTGTGCTCGGGGCGGCCATCGATATGGCACACGATAGAAGTAAACTGCCGAATAGCTTGGAGTTCCGACGCAACCTAAGTGATCGGCGGTTGGTGTTTCGCATAGTTTTCGTTGCCGCAATGGATCGCTGAGACGTAAAGAGTTGATCGATTAAGGGGATTCTGCGGGCTGAGCTGACCCTGACTGTAGTTCAAAGTCAACAATTTCCCAGGTCTTTTGCTCGGCTAGGGAGACATTCCAGCCCAACAAGTCCCCAAAAATGCCGGTTTTGATAGCAAATAACCTATTTGCTACCTTGCCTTGCATTCCTGCAAACCCCCTGTTTTGCCAAAGGTTTCGAGCCTCTGGGGCGCTAAAGCCGGAAAGCTTTGCGGTTTGGGAGGTTTGCATGACCGAGGCAAGCTGCCGTCCTAGAATTCGACACCCGGCTGGGAATCTTGGATTTGCAAACGTAATACTGGGCCTCAGGGTGCCCGTTTTCGAAGTTTCCTTTGGAGAGACCTTCGATGGATCCCCAAGCGACGCGAGGCCTCAGAGATGTTGTTGCTGCAGTCGGCAAGCACGCGATGGATGTGCTCCCATTCGGCTTGTGCCAACGTCGGGACCGGTATTTCCTCGTCGGTCTCGGGCATCTCGACCTCGGTACCCCCGCGTTTGAAGGCGTTGAGGATGTCGTCGACATCGGCCGGTTTGGGAAGAAAATTCACCGCACCGAGTTTGATCGCGTCGATGGCCGTGGCGATGCTGCCGAACCCCGATAGGATCAGCACGCGAACATCAGGCGAAATTTGCTTGATGTCCTGAATGAGGCTCAGCCCGGATCGTCCGGGCATACGAAGGTCCACGACAGCAAGATCCGTCGGGGAGAGTTTGAACTTTTCGACCGCTTCGTCACAAGTCCCTGCCACGAGCACTCGAAATCCGCGTTCCTCAAAAGCCTCTGCAAGGCGGTCGCGAAGGATGATGCTGTCGTCGACGAGCATGATGCTCGATAGGCCCGAAAGTGCGTCTGATTCGGCCGACATAGTTTTGATTACCCGTTGGTGAATTCGAAACGATCAAGCGTCAAAGAAATCGATGAGCCAGTATTGTAATCCATCCTAAAGCACTTCATCAGTGCTTTGATGCTCCATCGATCGTCGAGTTTCCTTGCTCGGGATTCCATCGGGGTGATGGTACTGATCGTACAGTCCGCGCAAACCGACGAGTTCGAGCCGGATATTTCGCAGCCCGGATTGCGAAATCCAGTTGCAATAAGCATCGATTGTGCCGGCCAGTTCGAGCGTGACGCTTTGGTTTTTGGTTTCTAGGAGCCGAATGCCACCTGGCAGATCGTTCAAGCCAACCCCAGGGACGCCCTCGGGTCCCAGTTCGGCCCGAAGCAGGTGCGTGGTTCGAACTTCGTCGAGCCTCGCTGTTCGAACGATCTTACCCTGCCTCAAGACCCCGACTTGGTCGCACAGACTCTCGATCTCGCTGAGGATGTGCGAGCAAAGCACTACGGTCGAACCCTGCTGATGGATCTCTTGGATCAAGTCAATGACGGTGAAACGCACCGAGGGGTCAAGGTTTTCGGTAGGTTCATCGAGAATCATCAAGGGGCTCGGGCAGCCCAAGACGCAGCAAATCGATAGCTTCCGGCGCATCCCGGTCGACATAAAAGCGACCCGACGCGAAAGGTCCAAGGCCAATCGATCGGCATATCGCATCGCGGCGGTTTTGCTACCTCTGGGATGCATCGAGGTAAAAAAATCGATGCAATCTCTGCCTCGCATCATCCGAAATAGCTTCGGCTCGGCAGGCAAATACCCGACGCGCTGCCGGACAAGCAAACTCTGGGTGCAGCAGTCAAGCTCCTGGACGCTTGCGCGTCCAGAGGTCGGCTGTAGGTAGCCCAACAAGCACCGAATGAGAGTGGTTTTGCCCGATCCATTGGGTCCAAGCAATCCGAAGATGGAGTTTTCATGAACCGTCAGGTCGCATTCGTCCAACGCCCGAAATGTCCCGTACTGCTTGGTGAGTTTGTCGACCGAAAGGATTGCAGGTTGCAGGTTCGATTGTGCCATCGGGAAAAGCCGTTTTCGATTGGAGCCGTCGGAATAGGAGCTATGATACTCCATGGTCCGAGTCAGAAGACGCTCTGCTCGGCAAAGGGAACCCAAAGACGGATTATTCACCGTGAATCGAGCAACAAGTGCCAAAGCGCCCAAGGAGCAAGATTTGCGCTTTTACGGACAACCCGATCCGCTGGGACTCAGGCAACTGAAGGAAGCCTGGGATTCGCGAGAATTGCTGCTGAGTTTTTTTCAACGCGACTTGTTGATCCGTTACAGACAAGTCTTCGTCGGAGTCCTCTGGGTTTTGATCCAACCCCTGCTCGGTACGTTGATCTTCCTGTTGCTCTTCTACTTCATGGGCGCTCAGGGGACTGCCAGTGGATCGACGACCGCATTTTGGAAGGACGCCTCGGTGATTCTCCTTGGCATGCTCCTTTGGCAATTGGTCAACAATTCCCTTCGAGACGCCACAGGTTCGCTGGTCAACTACCGTCATGTGATCACCAAGATTTATTTTCCACGCATGCTCCTACCCCTCTCGAGCTTGCTCTGCGCCCTGTTCGATTTGGCCGTCGGTGGGGTCCTGCTGATTCCGCTCGCTGCTTGGTTTGGAGAAGGCGTGCACTGGTCGACAAGTTGGGCTGGATTGCTAGCCGTCATTTGGCTGGCTCTGTTCTGCTTTGGGGCGATCCTATGGCTGAGCTCTCTGAACGCTCAGTATCGCGATGTCGGATACGTCCTACCATTCCTTATGCAAATCGGCATGTTTCTCTCGCCAGTCGTCTATGGGTTTGAACGCATCGAAAGCTCACTGAGTTACTTCTGGCAGGTCGTCTACTGCACCAATCCAGTAGCAAGCTGCATTGGGCTGGCTCGCTGGGGGCTCCTCGGATCCCCGCTCCCACCCATCCTGGGATTGGTACTCGCGGCGCTGCTGACCCTGAGCCTAGTTGTCTCCAGCTTGGTCTGGTTCCAACGCAGCGACCAATGGATGGCAGATCGTATATGATGCCAGTTCAAAACCCCATCGATGATTCCCGCCAAAACTCGGTAGCGATCCGCCTTGAGGATGTCTCGAAACGTTTTCGCCTCGGAACCATCGGTGAACACCAACGCTTGACCGAGGCGATCTCCTCAAGGCTCAAGTCGCTCTTCAATCCCCACGCTGGAGCTTCCAATACACAGCCCAAAGACTTTTGGGCCCTGAAGAATATCTCGTTTGATATTCAACGCTCTGAAGTTGTCGGAATCATCGGCCACAACGGGGCAGGAAAAAGCACCCTGCTCAAGATCCTCTCGAGGATCGTCACCCCGAGTTCCGGTCGCGTGGGAGTCCAAGGCCGCATCGGCAGTTTGCTCGAAGTTGGCACCGGCTTCCACCCGGAATTGACCGGACGTGAAAACATCTTTCTCAACGGCGCAATCCTCGGGATGAAACGCACCGAAATTCGCAATCGCTTCGATCAAATCGTCGAGTTTGCCGAGATCGGCCCTTTCCTCGATACCCCAGTCAAACGCTACTCAAGCGGCATGACTGTCCGACTGGGTTTCTCCGTCGCTGCCCACATGGAACCCGATGTTCTGATCATCGACGAGGTCTTGAGCGTCGGCGATCAAGCTTTTCAAAACCGTTGCATGGGAAAAGCGACCGAGCTGGGCAACCAAGGCCGCGCAATTCTAGTGGTCTCCCATAACCTTGCAGCCATCTCCAATATCTGCTCGCGCGCGATCCTGCTCGAACAAGGTTCGATCGCTCTGGATGCTTCCCCCAAAGAAACGATCCGGAAATACCTCCAGTCCATGCGCTACGATGCGGGCAGAATCCAATGGGAACCAGATCAGGCACCGGCAAGCCAGGAGGTTCGACTCCACGCGGTCTCCGTCCGCAATGCCACGAACCTATCGAGCGCCAATCAAGTCGATATCGATCAGCCGATCGTGATCGAGCTGGACTACGAGGTGCTAGTCCAGGGCGCTTTCAACACGGTCCAAATCCACCTCAAGGACGAAAACGGAGTCTTTGTCTTCTCTTCTGCCAATGCTCCATCGATGAGCCTCCAGACCGACGAGACCTTTGGAAAACCCCTCGATGTGGCTCGCTATCGAACCGAATGCACCGTTCCTGCGAACTTTCTCAACGACAGTCGGTATATCTTGAGCGTTTTCCTCGGCCCACAGGTCGGCAAACCGACGATCCAGTGCGATTCGGTCCTGGCCTTTAGCGTCCTCGATACAGGCGCGATGCGCAAGGAATTCCTAGGCTCTTGGTACGGTCCTGTCATCCGCCCACGTCTAGCTTGGTCGAGCCGACCGATCGACTCGTATTGACCGATTGCTGAGCACTTCGGTCCAATGCTTTGTTCGTACTTCTTTTCGTACTCGGACTCGATTCGATTCGACCTAGTAGAGCAATCCGGCCGATAGGTCTCTGCAATTTCCCGCATACCGACTCGATGAACCATCGGCATGGCGGCAGTTCAAACAGCCATCGACGGCTAACCCAAGCCAAAATGGCCCCACAAATTCTGCTCACGAGACAGCAGATCCGAAGCTTTATTGAGAGCTTTATTTAGCCGTCGTCGGCCCGTTGGCCTTCGAGGTATTATTCGATGCGTCGTTCCCCGAGGTGTTTTTGTCCGCGACATTGCTGGTCCTTGGACTGCCCGCTGTGCGAGGCTCAAGCTTGGCCGATACGACTCGGTCCTCAAGCCGCGAGGAATACTCCAAAAGACTACCCGCACCGGAAAAGGACACGACTTGGTGGTCCCATGCGAGCTCCTTGGAGATCATGCGGCCTGCGTCGATGTCGAATTGGATGATTCCGTTGCTCAATTGCTGCATGACTTGCGCTTCCTCGGTCGGATCGTTGACCGGCGAGAGCGGCTCGCTTCGTACCGAAATCGTCGCCACGCCCGCACTGACCTTGTCGAGCTTGAAGAACTCACGGAACTTGATCATCCGAGACGTTCCATCCTTGCGCTCGATGCGCAGCTCGCGAGGAATCTCCCAAGTCGCACCGACGGCAACGGGAGCTTCGGGCAAAGGCAAGGTGATGTCTCCCATTCCCATATGTGGCGGATCATTCGAATCGCTACGTGCGATGACCATCCCTCTTGCGTCGATCCGTAGCGTCGATACGACCTTGCCGATCGTATCGACAGCACCCGCAAATTGCACCGGTATCTGCTCGCTCGGTTCCTTGGTGTTGTAGCGTATCTCTTCGTTGGTTCCGAACTGCTGGGAAAGATCGACCGCTTCGACAAGGTACTCAAAGGTGGTGGACTGCTCATCGGACTCTAGGACATACCAAGCTTTGTCGGTGATCGTTCGGCTCGAGGCGTCCTGCTGCACCGAGTTGATCCGTGTGCTGTTTTTCGATAGATGGGTCACTTCGTTGCGAAGCATCAATCCGGGTTCAAAACGGTATCGCAAAAGGTAAGTCTCAGCACCTGGGCTCGCGGGTGTTTCCTTCAAGACCTTGGGCTCTACTTTCCGAAGTTTCGTTCCAGCTTGGGTGACTAAGATGTCGGGATCGGTATCTTGGCTAGCGGCGCTTGGGGAAATTCCAGCGGCTGGTCGGCCCTGTACCTTGCTTGGGGTTTTGCTCTGAGTCCGGCCGACTTGGGCCTGGGCACTGGTGCATGCGAAACAAAGGGCGGTAAAAAGCAGCGTGGGGATGGCAAACCGTCGCATCGTCAAAGCCTCACAAGAGAACAAGAAAACAAGCTCCGAGGTCTGATAGCAAATCGAACCTTGGCAGGTCAAGTCCGAACGGACTTTGTCCGATATCTTTAGTCGTCCTGGGTTGGCTTTCGCTTGCCTTTGCGGTCCTGATCGTCTTTTGGGGACCCGCGATCTTTGGATCGATCGCCTCGGAAGGTATTTCCGCGTTGCCTTCGGTACTTGGACGCAGGCCGTTTGGAGTTTTCCCCGGTGCTTGATCCTTGGGATCCATCTCCCCCCGAGCCGGTATCTTCGGAGTCGACGGGTTGGCCGACTCGATTTTTATTCCGTTGGATCTTGTCGCGAATCGCGGCGGCCCGTTCGAATTCCATCTCTTCGGCAGCCTCCATCATCTCTTTCTCGAGTTCCTTGAGATACTCTTCGGTGACGATCTTCGGAGGCGCGCTTTGGAGGATCAAATCGCGTGCTTTTTTCCGGAATTTGGCGTGCTCTTGAATACTTGCCGACACACTCTTGCGAACCGTCGTTGGGGTGATGTTATTGGCTAAGTTGTATTCTTGTTGTTTTTTGCGTCGTCGGTTGGTTTCCTCGATGGCGATTTGCATCGCTTGGGTGACTCGATCGGCATAGAGAATCACCTTCGAGTTGACGTTGCGGGCAGCGCGGCCGATGGTTTGAATCAGCGAGGTTTCGCTCCGAAGAAATCCTTCTTTGTCGGCATCGAGGATGGCAACCAGGGACACTTCGGGTAGATCGAGACCCTCGCGCAGAAGGTTCACACCGACGATCACATCGCAGTGGCCTTCGCGCAAATCCTTGAGCAGATCGACCCGCTCGAAGGCATCGAGTTCGCTGTGGAGCCATCGGCACTTGATGTCTTGATCGCAGAAGTAATTGGACAAGTCCTCGGCGAGTCGTTTTGTCAACGCGGTGATCAACACCCGATCGCCCAACGCGACGCGCTCTTTGATTTGTCCTAATAAGTGGTTGATCTGGCCTTGTGCCGGGACGATCTCAATGACCGGATCGAGAAGCCCCGTCGGACGGATCACTTGTTCGACGACTTCTCCGCCGGTCTTCTCCAATTCGTAATCCCCAGGCGTAGCCGATACATAGACGACTTGGTTGATCTTCTTTTCCCATTCGTCGAATTTCAAAGGGCGATTGTCCAGCGCGCAGGGCAGACGAAAGCCGTGATCGACAAGGCTTGTTTTTCGGTTGTGGGACTTGGGGAATCGTCACGTGGGATTCATCGACGATGACAAAGTAATCTTTAGGGAAAAAATCATGGAGGGTATCGGGAGTTGCGCCTGCCGGTTTGCCTGAAAGAGGGCGCGAGTAGTTTTCGATCCCTGGGCAATGTCCTGCGATCGAGAGCATTTCCAAGTCGTATTTGGTGCGCGATTCGAGGCGTTGGGCCTCGAGGATCTTTCCCTCTTTCTTGAACTTGGCCAACTGCTCTTCTAACTCCTTGCGGATCACTCGAATCGCTTCAAAGATCCGTTGGTCATCGGTTACGAAATGCTTGGCCGGATAGATCATGAGGTTCTGCTCGCGCGAAAGCGCCTCGCCAGTCTCCGGCTGGATGATCGTCAACTTCTCGACTTCATTGCCCCAGAATTCCAATCGCAATGCGAAATCCTCATAAGGAGGCCAAACCTCGATGGTGTCGCCACGGATGCGGAACTTGCCCCGTTCAATGTTCGACTCGGTGCGGAAGTATTGGATGTTGATAAGCTTGAGCAGAAATTCCTCTCGGATCAATAGTTCGCCAAGATGGATGGGGATGACCATCTTGCTGTACATCTCCGGGGAGCCCAATCCGAAAATGCAAGAGACGCTCGCGACGATGATGCAATCGCGACGTGTGATCAAGGCGCTCGTTGCTGCCAGTCGCAATCGTTCGATTTCCTCATTGATCGAGGAGTCTTTCTCGATGTAAAGATCCTTTTGCGGGATATAAGCTTCAGGTTGGTAGTAGTCGTAGTAACTGATGAAATAGTGGACGGCGTTGCGAGGGAAGAACTCTCGGAATTCGGCGTACAATTGCGCAGCGAGCGTCTTGTTGTGGCTCAGAATCAACGTCGGCCTCTGGACCTGCTCGATGACATTGGCCATGGTAAAAGTCTTCCCAGAGCCCGTTACTCCCATGAGGACCTGCTGGGGCGTCCCGCGACGGAGCCCCCGGACCAAAGACTGGATGGCTTGGGGTTGATCCCCAGCGGGCTTGTAACTGCTCTCGAGCTCGAACGGTTTGTTGATCATTCGCTAATCGGAGTCTCTAGGCGATGATGGATCGATGCGCAGGTACCTCGATAAAGCACGGATACGCTGCTCTTTAAAGCCGGAAATCTCGGCCAAATCGTCGAGATGGTCAAAGCCCCCACGCTCGGACCGGTGAGTCAAAATCGCCTCGATGAGTTTCGGGCCTAATCCAGGGACCAAATGCAACTCTTGGCTGGTCGCTTCGTTCAAGTCGACGGTCCAAGGTTGCATAAGTTGCACTTGCGGTGCGAGGCTCTCTGGTTGACTTCGAGAAGCCCGAAGCGAACCGGACGCAAGAGCCAACAAGGATGCTACGGCGAGCAAGCCCAATGCGCCATTGCGTGCGCTGATCGCCATCGAGACGTTCGATTCCCAATCCTCGCTTTGCATCAGACGACCATCCTTGGAGTCACTCAATCCGTTGGTTCCTTATGCTCTGATTCGCAACCAGAGGCTATACCGACTTGAGTTGAGACAGAACCTCGTGAACGATCCGGTTGATGACCGAATCGCTCGCGCCAGATGAGATCTCCCGAGCAGGATTCGGCCGCGATTGCATGAAGTCGAATCCCGAGAGCATCTCTTGAAGTTTCCCTTGAGCGACATCGGCCGCCGTGGCCTGTTGCGGGGAGAGCGGTTGGCGGGATTCGCCAAGATCCCAGCCTCGGATCCTCGCACCGCGACGGAAGCCCTCAGGGAATTCCAAGGTCGAGAGCATCGCATCAAACAATGGCAATAGCCGGTATTGCAACTGCATGGCCCGATCCCATTGCCCCGCTTTGCAGGATTCATATATCGCTCGCGTCAGCTCCGGAACCACTCCACTCGTCGCATTGGTCCCGCCGTCGCAGCCGATCATCAGCATCGGGACCAATGCCGCGTCCCAACCGGTCATGAAAAAGAAGTCCTTTCTCAATGGCCGCACCTCGGCGATCATTCGCATCATGTGCGGAATGTCGCCAGAACTGTCTTTGATGCCTACGACCCGAGGACACTCCTGCGCCAGTCGCTTGACCGTTGCCACATCGATCGGCGAGGCGAACAAGGGAATGTTGTAAAGAGTGACGTCGACCGAGACTCGATCGGCGATCTCCTTGAAGTATGCAAAGACTCCATCGGGCGCAAGTCGGTAGTAAAAGGGCGCTACAATCGCGACGGCTCGACAACCTAAACTGCCGTACAGATCGCAAGCGCGAATCGTCTCGGACACGTTCGCTTCGGCCGCTCCTGCCAAAATCGGAACTCGTCCCTGGGTCTGGTCGACTACGATCTCGATGACCCGCCGACGCTCCTCAGGGGTAAAGCGAACGAACTCCCCTGTGCTGCCGTTGGGATAGAGTCCATGGACCCCCTTTTCGATGAGCCAATCGACGTAGCTGCGAAGCTTCTGCTCGTCGAGCCGTCCTCGGGAGTCCAAGGGGGTGATGTTCGGGGTGAAAATACCGGAAAGTGGCTGTTTCATGATGGTTAAGATATCACAATTGCGTAGATTTTTCCATGTGTGGGCGCGATAGTCTAGGTTTCCCCAAGCGATCTAGCTGCCGATTGCTGGCATATCGAGCCCGAGGATGTGGGAAAAAGATTCCGCAGCCCATCAAAAAGGCTACAATCGCGCCATTCGGAATTCGCTGCTCGGTAGACTTGGTACCAACTCAGCACGATACCGACTGCGCGGGATTTGCGCAGGATTCGCGCAAGACTGGAAAGTGCGACTCGAAAACGACTCGAAAGTGACTCAAAAGCGGCAGACCTATGCAGGTGTGGATCATCGGACAGACCGGAGGGGCTAGACAGATGGGGATCGATTTTTTCGATCTTCTGGTTCGCGGCGGTATCTTCATGATCCCGATCGGACTGATGAGCTTGCTGGTCGTGACGTTTGTCTTCGATCGTTGGATCGGACTTCGCCGAGGCAAATTGATTCCGTCTAAGCCTCTGAAATCACTTCGCTCGGGGCTTCAACTCGAAACGCTCGATCCGGTGGAATTGTATAGCCAATGCCGAGGTAATTCAGCCTTCGAACAGATCGTCCAATCCGCCCTGTTACGGGCCGGCCGATCCTATGGGGAGATACAAGCGGCCGTAGGCGAGACGGTCCAACGGCAAGTCGATCGGGCTTACGCAAACGTCCGTTGGTTGAACCTAGGGGCTGGGATCGCCCCCCTTTTAGGACTCCTAGGTACGGTCTGGGGTTTGATCCGGGCATTCCACGATACGACCAAACTCACCGCAGGTCAGAACCGTGCCGATTTTCTGGCCGTAGGAATTTACGAAGCGCTCGTAACGACACTTGCGGGCCTGATGGTAGCCATCCCCGCGGCGGTCGCCTCGCATTATTTCGAGGGCCGAATCGGTAGGATTTTTCGCGATATCGAGGAGCAAATCGGCGTCTTGGTCCGCCGGCTCGGGGGACTCGAGGGGAAAATTCGGACCGAGCTCATCGGCCAGGAATTGAAGACTCGGCCAATATCCAACCTTCCTCCCCCGATCTCTGCCGACAGCTCGGATCGAAGCCAAACCTCAAATCGAATGCATGATTTGTGAATAGGCCCAATAGCAAATGACCACACAAAGCCCGATGAGCATCAGCGTGTAGACTAGATTGACCAGCGACCAAATCACCTTCTCGGTCGCGTTAAACGCTGGACTGAGCCAGAGCAACGGCAGCCCCAACGCACCGGTGACCAAAAAAAGCATCGCCAGAATCACCTTGCGGTTCGACACAAGCTGCTCCCACTCGCTTCGCGGGCGACTGGTGCGCTGTGCCTTGTTGTTTTGAATCTCCGGGGCAGACTCCCCACGGTCAGTTTCCTGGATATCTTCCTTCGGCAATCTCTTGCTCCCACTGTTTCATCAAAGGCCAATCGATGGCGCAAGTGCCGAAATCGGATAGATGCAAGTATCCATCGAGACGCTTGAGCACTCGGTCGATCATCGCAGGGTCCCTGCGAAAGTAAGGGCCATGGCTCGGAAGCAACCACTCGATCGATGAGTCGCGAATTCTCTCCAAAGACTTGATGAACGAGGGGATGTCACTCCCATGATGCGCATCGATCGCTCCGACTCCCTCGTCGCGATAAATGTTGTCACCGCTGAACAACAAGTTACCGAACTGGAACGCCAACTGGCTATCGGCATGACCCGGGGTCGACCAAACAACTATCTCTAATCCCCCCACTTGGATTCGGTCTCCATCCTTGACCCGATGCTCGACGCTCACCTTGGGCATCGGCTCCGGTCGCCACTTTCCAAAAGATCCGCTGCCTTTGGATGTGCCGTTACGGTGGTCTTGAGCATCTGCTTGGCCTTGGCTAACCCTTGGCAATGATCCACATCGGCATGCGTCGCCAGCAACGTCTTGCATTTGGATAAAGGGAAATCCAAATCCCGAATCAGATCGACGATCTCGTCGACATGCTCCTCGTACCCGATGTCGATGAGCAACCATTCGTCTCGGTCGTAGATCAGATAGAGATTGCACCCGATCAAGTGGCCGGCTTGGACATTCAATTCGATAACGTTAGGAAATATCGGTTTTCGGGTGATCATAGTGGATTGCAAGGAGATTGGGTTTGGACATGCTCAGAGTACCAAACCTTAGGATTTCGCTCAAGAATACAAAGGGCTCTCAAGCCGATTGCCACTGCCGAATGAGCTCGAAAAGCAAAATAGAGCAAGTGACCGAGGCGTTCAGGGAATCGATCTTCCCGTACATCGGGATATGAACCGGGGTGATTTCCTCGGACTTCCAGCGGTCCTCGAGCCCGTAGGCCTCGCTTCCGATGATGATCGCCGATTTTCTGGCAAAATGAACCTGGGAATAGTCCGAACCGTTTTCAGTCCGCGCCGCATAGCAGCAGATCGAACGCTCGCCAAGCCACTTGCGCAAGTCGACTGAGCTCGACACGGCAATTGGAACGGTAAACATCGCGCCGAGACTCGCCCGGATCGCATTGGGATTCCAGATCTCGCTGATCGGATCGCTCACGAGCACCGCCGTCGCACCGGCCGCATCGGCCGTTCGAAGAGCGGCTCCGAGATTCCCAGGCTTTTCAAATCGATCCAGCACCAAATAAAGCTCCCGCTCCGGACCCCGGGCCGATGGACTAAGCCGATCGGACAAACTCTCCAACGAGGTCGATGGCATGAGCGCTACGGCGATCGCCTGGAGATCCCGATCCCCATACTGAAGCCTCTGCATGGGTACCTCTGTCAGTCGCGCCCAACGGATCGCTTGATTCGAATCACCGATCGAGTCACCGTTCGAATCATGTAGGGACTCTCTGCGATCGAGTCCAGGCTCTGTTTGGGGCAAGATCTCTCGAAGTGCTCGATTCGATTCCTCCCAAGCCTTCTGGCAGATGAAGATATCCGTGCATCGAATACCGCTTCGAAGCGCGATGGCAATGTTTTTCACCCCATCGATAAGGATTCGGCCCTCGCGCCGGCGATCCTTCGCGTCCCGCAAACTTGCCGCAAAGCGGACCCGCGGGTTGTTCGGACTGGAAATCAGTTCGCTTATCAAGTCGATTTCCGATTTGCTTCAGAGTTTCTCGCTGAAAACTGATTCTCAGGAAAATCGCCTCCCATCGAAGCATTCTCGATACAGGAGGCCTGCAGTGGCCACTCGGGGAGTCGAACCCCGACGCCTTGCGGCACAAGATCCTAAGTCTTGCGTGTCTGCCAATTTCACCAAGCGGCCATAAATTGCGATCGTGATTCTAACCAGGACTCAACAAGATGTCGACGGTTCGGAAAAAACTACCTAGGAATCGGTTTTCGCCACTGGGAATTGCCCTCGGCACTAGGCTCGCCCGTCGAGTCACCGATCGACCCGCTCGATGCTGCAGGTAGTGATGTCGCGGGTAGTGATGTCGCGGGTAGTGAGGTCGCGGGTAGTGAGGTCGCGGGTAGTGACGTCGCGGGCGGTACAGCGATTGGCGGAAAAGGTATGGGGTCCTTAAACGACGATTCGAGGATCTCGGACGCTTGGACCACCCCACTGCCGACCCGATCGATCCTGGCTCCTGCCTGCGATACCCCACTGTTGATCGAATTGGCGGATTTCTCAATCGCCATGCGTGCGTTATCCGTCGCGATCCGCAAGTCGTTCTGTGCCGCAGCCACCGCATCGGTCAATGGGCTGTTCGAATAAGCGGAAACGGATTTCGGTGCCGCTTGGCCTGCTCCAGCTCCTGCTCCTGCCCCCATCGGTGTCGAGTAGGGGGCCGTCGGAAGATTGCTCGGCGCATTCGGAGGCGGAACCCGCGTCGGTTGATTCCATGGGGTACTCATCATGGAGTTGGATTGACAACCCCAAGCGGTCGAAAAAATCGCGAGGGTCAAAAACGTCGCGAATTGCCTATTTCGTAGCGTAACCATTCTCAGACCCTTTGCGATTCAGTAGTTTTCATTCCGTGTTTTTACCCCCCTGCATACGGACGACCTCTTCATGGAATTGGCTCATCGAGCCAAAGTCCGATACAGTACGAGACCTAAGTCTCATAATCGAATTGCATCTATCAGAGCAAGTCCGATATGTTCCTGCTGGGATTTCTGCTAAGATCCAGGTCCTTGATTGACCCAGTCTGGACCGTCTCGGTTAACGTCTGAATTTCATTTCACCTTCAAAAGGGATCACCACTATGCATCGCAGATTTTGTTTGGGGCTTCTATCGGCCGCCGCCCTCGTCCTGGGGGGCTCCCAGGCCAATATGCTCAGTCGCTCCAATGCCGCCGAACTCGAAATCGGAGCCAAGGCTCCTGACTTCAAGGCCCAAGGGGTCGATGGAAAAGACATCTCCCTGGCCGATAGCAAAGGGACCAAAGCCACCGTCATCGCCTTCACCTGCAATCGATGCCCTGTGTCGATCGCCTACGAAGACCGATTCATCGATTTCCAAAAGAAATTTGCCGGCAAAGACGTCAAGTTCATCGCGATCAACGTCAACTCCTCGGAGGACCTTCAAGCCATGAAGCAACGTGTGGAGGAAAAAGGAATCAATTATCCTTACGCCTATGATAAATCCGGTGACTCGGCCCGCGCCTTCGGCGCTCGGGTCACCCCCCACGTCTTTGTCCTCGATGGCGAAGGTAAATTGGCTTACCAAGGTGCATTCGACGATAAGCAAGACGGACCGACGACCGGCCACGTCGAAAACGCCGTCAAAGCGCTCATGCAAGGCAAACAGCCCGAAGTCAAATCGACCCGACCCTTCGGCTGTGGAATCAAGCCGAACAAAGGCTAATCGGCTCACCCCCGAAGGTCCTCTATGAAACGATTCCACCAGACCAAGGCCCTCATGGCCTTGGCTACCCTGGCAGCAATGGGATTTGGGTTGGGCTGCGATTCAAAAACCGCAGCACCAATTCCTGTCCCAACGGATCATTCCCCTGCAAAGACCTCCTCGGCCGGCGATCGCGATTCGCAGGCGGGGTCTGGTGTCGTGCTGGTCGACGGCGGCAACCAAACGCTCGCCGATTGGATCGCCAGCCATCGTGGCAAAGTCGTGCTTGTCGACTTTTGGGCGACGTGGTGCGGCCCATGTGTCAAAGAGTTTCCGCACTTGGTCGAATTGAGCAACCAACACCGAGACGCTGGATTGGTGGTCATTTCGGTCAGTATGAACGAACCCAAGGATCGCCAGTCCGTTCTAGCTTTCTTAAATCGACAAAAAGCGGACTTCGAGAATTTGCTCCCCGAGTACGGAGCCGGCTCGAAGTTCCTCGAGGCCTTTGACCTCCGAGGCGATGTCCCTTTTTACCGGCTCTACGATTCCAAGGGTGTCTTGCGATTCTCCTTTAGCGACGATCCCTCAGGCATCGAAAATTGCGAATCGATCGATAAGATCGATTCAAGAGTCGAAGGTTTGCTCAAAGAGATAGGTCAAGAGATAGGCCAATAGCCATTTGGGCTCTACGGATGGCTCGCTAGCCATGAGGCGACCTGTGGGGCAAAGTAAGTCAAGATCGCATCGGCACCGGCTCTGCGGAATGCAATCATGCTTTCCATGACGCAGGCTTCCTCGTGGATCGCCGAGCCCTGCGCGGCGAACTTGAGCATCGCATACTCCCCAGAGACTTGATAGACGGCTAAAGGGATCGAGAATTGGTCATGGATTCTGCGCACGATGTCCAAATAAGGCATCCCAGGTTTGACCATAACGATGTCGGCCCCTTCTTGGATATCGAGCGCCACTTCGCGGATCGCTTCGTCGCTATTCGCTGGATCCATTTGGTAGGTCTTTTTGGAGGCACCCACGAGATTCTTTGCAGACCCGACGGCATCGCGGAACGGACCATAGAATGCCGAAGCATATTTTGCGGCATAGCTCATGAGGATCACATGCTCAAAACCCGCTTGGTCCAACGCCTTGCGAATCGCCCCGATGCGCCCGTCCATCATGTCCGAAGGAGCAATGACGGTCGCTCCTGCTTGGGCCTGTAGAACAGCTTGTTGGCACAAGACCTCCAAGGTCGGATCGTTGACAATGTAGTCATCAATCATGATTCCATCGTGACCGTGACTGGTGTAAGGATCCAACGCTACGTCGCAAACGATCCCAAGGGAGTCTTTGCATCGTTCTCGGATCGCGCGTGTCGCGGTGCAGATCAAGTTCCCGGCCACGAGTGCTTCGTCCCCCCGAAGGCTTTTCTTCTGAGCAGGGGTCACTGGAAAAATCGCAACGGCTCCGACGCCGAGTTCGGCGGCTCGCTCGGCGGCTCGAACCGCAAGGTCGATACTCATGCGTTCGACCCCCGGCATCGTGGCGATGGGCTCGGTACGCTCGGTTCCTTCAATAACAAAAATAGGCCAGATCAAGTTCGAGGCGTTCAGTTGGGTTTCCTGCACCATCGAGCGAACCCAGTCCCAACGCCGCATCCGTCGCAAACGTGTCTGAGGAAACCCACCCAGCGGAGATAACGGCGATAACGGAGATGATGCATGGGTCATAGAAGCCTCGCCATCGAGAAAAACAAAGGAAAAACTGACGAGAACCACTGAAAATTCTCTTGGGCTCTCTGTCCGTCGGGAGCCTGCGTAGCAGAATATCGACAAACAGGATAAAATAGAATCGTCAATTTGATCACCCCCCCCTCCCCTGTTCCGTGTTCCCCCTTTCCACAGAGCCCATAGGCTCGGAACTTCGATAGGCCTTCCCCATGATCCAAATCCAACGCTGCCTTACTCTCACTCTATGCTTCTCGACGGCTTGGTTCTCGAGTTCTACCGTTCCGCTAAGAGCCCAGGATTCGGACAAGCAAAAACAAAATGTTGTTGTGCGAAATGAAAACCCTGCCGCAGAGGTCCCCTCTGGCGAAGGCTGGAAATCCCTCTTCGATGGTAAAAACCTCGACGGCTGGCAACAGAAAAACGGATGGGCTGTCTACCGAATCGACGGCAATTCGATCCACGGTACCACGTCGAAGAACAGCCCAAATTCCTTCCTGTGCACGACCAAGGATTACTCGGACTTCGAACTGAAGTTCGAGGTCAAGGTTCACAACGCTCTGAATTCAGGCGTACAAATCCGGTCCAAGAGCCTTCCCGAACGCGATAACGGTCGTGTCCATGGCCCCCAAGTCGAGATCGAAGCCTCGCCAGGGGAATCAGGATATGTCTACGGAGAAGCCACCGGACGCAATTGGATCTCCCCGACCCAACCGATCCATTCCGTCCTGAAAAATGACGATTGGAACCAGTACCACATCCGAGCCAAAGGCAAACGGATCCAGACCTGGATCAACGGCAAGTTGATCGAAGATATCACCGATGCGCAATCCCACGACTCGGGGTTCATCGGACTTCAAGTCCATAGCATCGGAGCCGACCAAGGTCCCTTTGATGTTCGTTGGCGAAATATCGCTATCCGCGAACTCCCGTAAATCACTCCCGAAAGTCGCAGCCGGCGAGTAACGCCCCGGCCGACCCCAGCACGAAATTCCACGATCTTTTTGTCTCGTATGAACCGTTGCAAACTCATGAATCCTATCGGGAAAGCCTCCCTCCGATCCCACATTGCGATCCTTATGCTCGGAGCCGGGGCTCTGGTGGTATCTCAGACAGGATGCCGTGACCAAACACCCGTTGCTAGTCACTACGAACCGAACTACCTGTTTGCCAAAGCCACCGAGATCGGGCTGAGCAAGGAGGACGGGGAACTCGATCCAACCATCCAAGACAGCCAGAATCTCTTGGTCGAGTGGTTCGGTACCATGGAGGCCCCAAAACTCCCTAGCCTTCTGAAAGAAGACGACTACGCCGATTTGATCTCCGAAGCGAATCTCAAGATCGCCGTCGGAACTCCGAAAGAACCGGGAATCTACATTCAGCAGTGCGTATCGTGTCACGGAAGCTCGGGACAAGGACGCGGGACCAATGCGGCCAGCCAAGATCCTTACCCAAGGGACTTCCGCATGGGGGTCTTCAAGTTCAAGTCCTCCCCACGCACCGCACGACCCGTCAAAGAGGACATCGAAAAGGTTTTGCGAAACGGATTGTCCGGCTCGCAAATGCCCTTGTTCAACCAACTCAGCGATCAGGAGATCCAAGCCCTCGTCGATTATGTGGTCTTCCTGAGCCTTCGGGGTGAATTCGAACGGAGACTCATTCAATTCTCGGCCACCGAATGGGAAGGCGAACGCCTCTACGATCCCTCAGCGGAAAAATCTGTCCTCGAAGGACAACTTTCCAACGCCTCCGATGCGCTGACCGAAATCGCCGACCGATGGGTCCAATCGGCCGATGCAGTCGAAGACTTTCCACGACCCTCGTTCCCGATTGTCGGTTCCGAAACCGAAGAGAACAAAGAAGAATTGATCTCCTCGATCGAGAAAGGCAAAGTTCTTTTTGCCAGCGAGATCGCTTCGTGCTCGAAATGCCACGGTGTCAACGCCGACGGTAAAGGCAACCAGTTGCCCGACTACGACGACTGGACCAAGGACTGGACCTCCAAAATCGGGATCCAACCGACCGACAGCCAGTCGCTTTTGCCGCTGATGGCCCGCGGGGGAATGAAGCCCCTCCCTTTAAAGCCCCGCAACATCCTCGAGGGACACTTTCGCGGCGGCCGGTCTCCCGAAGACCTTTACCGTCGTATTCGCTACGGAATCGCAGGGTCACCAATGCCAGCGGCCGCGGTGGTCGAATCCCGAGATGAACCCGGTCTGATCGACGAAGACCTTTGGCACTTGGTCAACTATGTGCTTTCGATCGCCAATGTGCCTCCGCCTCCGATGGAAACCAAAGTCGTCTCGACTCAGTAAGTCCCCTGAAATCCAAACCTGTATTCCCCTTTTTGGTGCCACGCGTGTTCGATTCCCACTCGAAATTAGCCGCCGCCAAATTAGGCGACTCCGAGGCCAAAGGGGAACTGCTCGATCGATTTCGACCCTATTTAAATGTCATCGCGCAGCGATTGCTCGATGAGAGACTTAAAGGTCGTATGGATTCAGGCGATGTCGTCCAAGCCACCTATCTCGAAGCGTCTCGGGATTTCGGTGCCTTCCGCGGAGATTCGATCGAGTCGTTCCTGGCATGGCTTCGACACATCCTGCGCAACAACGTCGCGACGGCCCACCAAGAGCATTTGGCCACCCAAAAGCGCTCGGCAAGGCTCGAGGTGACAATCCAACCGACGGGGAACTCCTCGTCCGACCCGCTCCAATTCGAGCAGATGATTCCTTCCGATTCGTCCTCCCCGAGCCAACGGATGATGCGAAGCGAATCGGCCGCACTGCTTGCTGCATGCATCGAACAATTGCCCTCGACCCAACAAGATGCCATACGCATGAAGTATCTAGATGGACTGTCCATCAAAGCGATCTCCGAAAGGATGCAAAAGTCCGAAATGGCCGTCGCAGGACTCCTCAAACGAGGCCTCCAAGGCTTGCGCGAACACATGTCCCGAGCCCAAGCGGGAAACAGTTCTTTCTGGTAGACACATACCTCTTTAGAATCCGACGACCCAACACCGAATGGCAAACATCTCAACGAATCTCGATCTCGACTCGGCTACCCCGCTGCGGACTCCCCTACCCTTTGCGGACTCGTCTTTACCGGCCGCTTGGATGCTAGCCAAACGCGAATGGATTCGATTTTTTCGACAGCCCTTCCGGGTCATCGCTGCCTTAGGCCAACCGATCCTTTTTTGGATCCTCTTTGGTACCGGGTTTCATAGGGCCTTTCAAGGCTCCGGACCTCAGGAGAGCTACATGGGGTTTTTCATCCCCGGTACCGCAGCCTTGATCCTACTCTTTACGGCGATCTTTTCGACCATCTCGATCATCGAGGATCGACGCGAAGGCTTCCTGCAAGGAGTCATGGTCTCGCCGGCCCGACGCTGGGGGATTGCCTTTGGCAAGTCGCTCGGTGGTGCCGCAATTGCATGGGCCCAGGCCATCTTTTTTCTCCTGCTAGCAATCGGTATCGGAATGGTCCCCTTGGGGCCAAACCTGCTGATTCTGCCAGTGTTCCTGTTCGTGGCCGCTTTGGCCTTGACCGCCATGGGGGTGTGCTTTGCTTGGCCTATGGAGAGCACCCAAGGCTATCATGCAGCGATGAACATGGTCATGCTCCCGATGTGGCTTCTGAGCGGTGCGTTCTTTCCAATCCCAGCCCAAAGCGATGGCATGCCCATCGGACAACGGATCCTGCAACTGATGATGCAATGCAACCCCATGAGCTACATCGTCGCGGGGATCCGACACCTGTGCACCGTCCCTAGCGCGTTGGGAACCGAGAACTCAGAGGTCCGCATTGACTGGATCCCTACGATACAAGCGAGTTGGTTAGTCACGCTAGGATTCGCCTTGGCCATGGGTGCTCTTGCAACTGTGCTGGTGCACAGAAGGCAAAAAGGGGAATTGCAATAGAGTTGAGGTAGCTTATGAACCGTCGAGTTTTTCAATTGTTAATGGTAATGCTCGGGATCGTCATCGGAACGACCGCTGCGATGCTTCGGATCAAGGTAGGGCGCGTCATGTCGGGACGTGAAGCTCCCATGGCTACTTTGGCCCCAGAAGCTCCAGGTGGAGAGTTATCCCGAGAAGTATCCGGAGAAGTCACCGATGCGAAATTCGATCAAGATGCACAACCGATCAGAGACCCTGGAAATCGTCGCTCCCTGGTCGAACTCAGACAGGCCGCGATGCTCGAGCCGAACTGGACTCGATCGTTCGAGTTGACCGAACGCAGCGGCCAAAAAGTGCGATCTGAAGACTTGGTTGGACAACCCTACGTGGTTTGTTTTTTCTTTTCGACATGCCCCGGAACATGCAAAAGGCAAAGCGGTGAGATGCGACTCTTGCAGTCGAAGTTCAAAGACAAGCCGATTAGGCTTCTGAGCATCTCGGTCGACCCGGAAGTCGATACCCCGGAGGTTCTAAGTGCTTATGCAGAGGGTTTCAATGCCGACCCCAAGCAATGGTTGTTCTTGACTGGGGAACTTCAAAACATCATCAAGATCGGGTCGGAGATGTTTTTTTTACCTGGCGTTGAGAAGCGTGGTCACCCCGATCGCTTTTGTTTAGTCAACGCACAAGGCGAGCTCGTCGGATCCTATGTTTGGCTTGACCAAGAGGAACGCGAATTGCTAGTTCAGCACATCGAAGAGCTGCTGAAATAAGCCGCGGACGATGGTTCGTAGGGTTCGTGTAGCGGTCCGTTTGTCACTTGATTCCAGCGTTGCACAAATAACCGATCCACAAAATCAAGTCATACAACGGTCAACCCATCGACCGCGGAACGTACCACCGAGCGTGGGATGTTTGGCTTTTCGCTTCGGGTATTGCCCGATGAACCATCGAACCCCACCGCCCCAAAGGGGCAAAATGAGGTAGCCCCAGGGCAGAGCGAAGCACCGCCCTGGGTTCGTGTGGCGGTAGGTACCGGGAAGTTAGCCCTGCGATAAGATCAACGCCGAGTATTTCCCAATAGCCAAGTTGCCGTGAAATGGAAGTTCATCACGAGCTCCGAGATGTCCCTCGGTATGATACCCGGGGTGGTTGTCGAAAAGAGGTGAGTAGCCTTCCCAATCGCTATTGAAACGTATAAACCAACGCCCGCCATGCGGAAGGCCCAGGGTATAGGTTTCGTATGCGCGATTAGCGAAGTTCAGGAGCACAACTACGTCATCACCGGGCCCCCCGTCATGCCAACGGTGGAACGCAATCACTTTGTCCGAATCATTCACGTGAAAGACATTAAGTTTTTGACCGCGAAGACCTCTTGTATTGTTGTACCAGTTTCGCCTTAATCGAATCAAATCGCGATAAAGCGTTACGATTCCCGCGTAGGTTTTGAGTTTACTCCAGTCCATGCCTTCCTTGCCGGTGAACTGTCTATATTCGAGCATTTCTTGCCCTTGGAAAAGCATTGGGATTCCGGGAGATGTCATCGTCACCACCGCTCCGAGCGTCGAGCGTTTTTGCGCAAACCAGCTGTCTGAGTTACCCGGGTGGATTGCTTCCGGAACTCTTAGGCCGCCCTCTGGACGCCCAAATACATCTCCGACTTCATCATGGCTCTCGGTGTAGATGACGCGTTGCCAAGCATTACCAAAATTATTCGAGATCGCACTGGCAACGCTTCTCATGTCCCGGTATTCGTCGTTGGGGGTAACGATTGCGGCACGCACTTTGTGAAAGAACTGATCATCCCATTGGCTGTCGAAACCGAGCCCTCCGTGGGCGGTTGTTTGTGTAACCAATGCGTTCTGTCTCATGTCTTCAGCTACAATCAATTTCCAAGGCTGATCCTGGTCGACTCGATTGTTGATTCGCTGCAGCAAGGTCCACCCACAACCACCTAGTTGTGTTGGATCGTCTGGGGGCAAGTTATCCCAGCCGCGTGAATTACGAATGTAACAAGTCATGTCCAAGCGAAGGCCATCGATCCGATACTCATGCAGCCAATACAATACGTTATCGCAAATGAAGTCGCGCACCTCGGGACGTCCGTAGTCAGGCCTTGTTTCTCCCCAGTCCCCGGTATCCGCACGCCAGTCGTTGTAGAAGTAAATGCCTCCCAATCCGTTCTCCGACCACTCGTCAAATTGCCAAAGCGATTCGTGCAAATTGTCCGGGCCGATATGGTTGTAGACGACATCAAGAATCACAGCGATTCCCAAATCGTGCGCTTTGTCGATCAGACGCTTGAGCGCTGATGGGCCTCCGTAGGCTCGTTCAACAGAAAACAAATGCTGCGGGTTATAACCCCACGAAAGCTCACCATTAAATTCCTTGATAGGCATTATTTCAATGGCATTGATACCCAAATCTCTCAACCTGCTTAAATGACGGCACATTTCATCAATGGGGCGTAACGAAGCTCGATCATCCTGACAATCAGAAAGGTAAGAGCCAAGGTGCAGCTCGTAGATTACTAACTCATCCCATGAGGGCATGCGGTAGGAATCCGTTTGCCAATCGAATGGCTCAGCGCAAATCAAACTGTTTTCGCCATCACCAATGCACCCTGATCGTGGATCCGACCTCCAATGAAGGGGCGATTTTGTATTGTCGCCCAAGACATAGCGATACTGATCGCCATTGCTTGCTCCCGCTACGTCTACCGACCAGTACCCATTACCTTCAGAGGCCAGCGGGTTTGCGAATACATCCCAACCATTGAATGTTCCGGCTACGTGAACCTGGCTGGCGAACGGAGCCCAGACCCGAAACGCGACACCGCCGTCAAAAACGATTGCTCCCAAACCAGGGCGACTCGACGTGACGGGCAAGGACTTACGAATTACAGTGGTGGTACTCTTCATTTGTTCAAGTCCTTGCGCAGATGTGCCAGATGCTTAGCAAGTCGCAAAGCGAGAGCTGCGATCGTCAGTGAGGGATTTGCCGCCGGAATGCTCGGAAATACCGACGCATCGCAACAATGAATATTGTCGTATGCGAGCAGTTTAAGATTCTCATCAACGACGCCTGTTCCGTTGTCGCTCATTCTCATCGATCCTCCGCTGTGCTGGACACTTCCCTTATCTCCCACGTGCCATTCATCATTAAGCCATTCCGTTGAGAGACCTGTCGAAGGAACTCCGAGCGCGATGAAGATATCATTTCTTGCTTTTACTATCCGATCCAGGTACGGTTTCGCGTCATGGTTCAGCCCCACATGGATCAACGGTTTCTTGCCCTCTCCCTGAGGTCGGATCCAGTTCCGGTCGTCCAAGGGGCTCGCAAAAATGAACTTGATGCCGACGGTCGCTTCGTTGGGTCTTACGTTCCTCCACAAATCTGGATCGCGGTGACGAACATCCCAATAGGAGCTGTTAATCAAAACCTCGATGTTAAACGGATTTTCGAGTGGGTTAGCCGGGCGAACCATGATTTTCGCGTGTCCATCGACATTTCCCAGCCATTTCAGCCTGCCAGTCGTTGGAAGTTTGGGAGTCCATTTGTTGACATAGGCGGCGTGATCGGTTAGTCCGCGTCCCATCTTTGTGTTGGGATCGGACAAGCCACTTTGAATTGCAAGACGCGGGGTTTCCACAGAACCGCAACACATGACCAGATGGCGGGCCCTGTAAACGCATGAACGATTCGCGATCAGGTCTTGACAATGAGCTAAGACTAAGTCGCCTGCAGGCTCGATCTTGGTGGTCAGATGATGAAGGGCTAGGTCCAGGTATTGCTCTCCGGCTGGGGTGTTGTAACCCAGAGATTCCAACAGAAGATCGGACGAAGAGAAGGCACCGCACGAACGACGCACAACGTTTTGTAATTTGCCGGTACAATCGACGTCTGGTTGATGCATCGATCTTGGAAGAATCTCAACTTTGTACGAGTTTCCAAGATCCGTTTTTAACAATTGAACAACTCGATCTTGGTACGGTCCCATGGAGACCTGCTTTGTCATCAGTTCATTAGCTTCTTTATAGACGCCCAGTTGCTCTTCGGTACCGAGCAGCGCATCCCTAACTGAATCCGGCCAAGGGCCAGTGCGGAACTCCCAAAGTTGCATTTCTGGAATGATACCGGACCAGTAGTTGGATCGCCCACCCAAATTAAAAATCAAGCCTCCAACAAATTCACTATCGTCAGTCGAAAAGCTACCTAGTTGATCCCTTGAAACGGGATTGAATTGGCTGCGAGGGAATTCGTTCATGTGAACCGGGTACCCAAGTCCGCCAGCTTCCAAGACCAGGGTTGAGAGCCCCTGGTCGGATAGGGCATCGGCTAGAGTTCCGCCTGCTATTCCCGAACCCACCACGATGACATCGTAAACTTTTTCCGCACTCGGGCGGGATCTCGGCGGCACGATCCGTTGTTCCCAAAGCGACTCTTCCGCGACCAAGTTATCGTAGGCATGAACATAGGCACTCGGCGAAATACCAAAATCGATGTCATCGTCCCTGAGCTTCCTCTCGTTTTCGTCGAGCGAGATGTGCAGGTTTACCCCCCGTATCCGATGCTGCCGATCCAAGACAAAACTGACCTCCATTTCGGATTCGCGAAACCGCGAACGGTCCAATTCAAATACCCACTTTCCTGACCCGTTCCCGGTGGTATGAAACCTTCCGAACAGATCTCGATACCAGCCGTCGACCGGAGTGCGCAAAGTAACGAGGTGGTTGGGACGCCATCGATCGGTGGAAAATTCGATCTTGTGAGCTAAATATACATCATCGTCGGTCAGATGAATTTCCTTGTCGGTTTTAGGAATGTTTCTGTTTGCGCCTTCCATCCAAATATTCCCAAGTCGGATCTTGAATTCAAGATCTTTGGCGTAGCCATCGCGAGAAAACTCAATCTGCCAAGATCCGTCCTCATGCCAGGCCATCGGAGCAATCTTATCCCAATCGATGCTCGTTGTGATCCCAATGGGCAAAGGTGCCGTATACTTCACTGTTTTGAAAACGACTCGAATGAGGTCTCGCGTGTCTTCCTCAGAAGCGAGGATTGCCTCGGCTTTCGTTGGGACAAAGTTAGCCTCTTTTTGAAAGCCGCTGTGGTAGAAGACATCTTCGACTGCACGATTACGGGAGGGCTTGCTGTGTTTCATCGATCTTCTTTATTCCTGATTGAACAATCTTCGGGGTTGGTAGAGTCCTGCAAATTCGAAACCCGTCGGCGTCCGTCGTCTTGTCTGGAGGATTCCAGTTATGCGCGTTGAAGCCAAGTTCGCGATGGTCGTCGATGAATGTCCCTCCGCACAGCCGATGGTCCCCTAGTTTGAATGGATCTCGAAATTCATCGGTTGCAAGCTTGTCGTGACACCATTCCCACACGTTGCCATGCATGTCGAAAAGCCCATGCTCATTGGGTTTGAGCTCACCGACGCAATGCGAGCGAGAACCTGCGTTGACTTGATACCACGCGTACTGTGCGGCAAGTTGAGGATCCTTTCCGTATGACCAATTCGTCCGCGCAGAACCCCGACAGGCGAACTCCCACTCGGCTGCGGTAGCGAGTCGGAACCCCAAGCGATCCAACGCATCGTCTGGAACCCTCATCCCCTCGCCGTATTCGCCCAACTCATTTGGTTCATAGCACCACTGACTTTGCGGAATACCACATTGCTTGCTTAGCCAGTTGCAGTAATCGGCCGCATCGTACCAGCTTACCATGTTGACGGGACAATTGAATTCCGGCGACTTTCGCTCATCCCATTTATGGGCCTTGCGAAATCGAACAAAGTCTTCGACCGTCACTTCCGTCGTTCCAATCGCAAACGGCCTAGGGATCGTCAAATGAATTTCGCGTCCAAGGTCATCAGTTCGGCTGAAGTTGCCGGCAGGAAAACAAACCATGGGATCTTCGAGTGGACGATGCCGATTCGTTTCGCTGACGGGGAAATGGCTAAGCAAATCGTTCTCACCAAGGAAATTCCACGCGGATGCCCCAGGGGAGGGAGCCTCAGACGGCTCAGACGCTTTTGAAACATCGTTTGTTGGCGTTTCCCATTTTCGCAGCACCCATGAGATCGGGTGACGAACACCCGGTGATCCGTTCGAATGCCAGATCCTCATAAGCCTACGAACAGCCATTGCACGAGCACCTCTTGAACGTGAGCTACCCATGTCGCCAATGGTCAAGATGATCCCATGTAATGTGCGGGAGTCTGTGAAGGATCCCAATTGATCTACAAGCGAGTCGAAATTGATCGCGCTTTCGACCAGAAAATCGATGAGCTGCGATTGGAATGTGGGGTCTTCGGTATGTTGAAACGCGGTATCGACAGCATCCCAACGACCATAGCTTGCAAGCGCGGCTGCGGCTGCAGCTGCCCTTTTGGCTTGCTCAACAGAGCGCTCATCAGCCTTCATGGCAGAATCAAAAAGATCGATGATCGGCTGGTATCCGTTGGGAGTGGCTTGGGCCAACTCGTTGTACAAACTCGCTGGAATTCTCAGCGTCGTTCCATTCGGACTTTCAACAATCTTCGCGGCCAGTTGGGAAAGAACAGATGGTGCAACTGGCTGAACAAGCACTGCCCATTGCTTTTGTTCCGCTGGGGGCAGATCAAGCAACAACGTAGCGATGTCGTCGGCCAAGAATTGCCAGCTTCCGTCAGTCGGGAGGCGATGTGCCAAGAATATAGCGATGCGGATTCGTTCTGACGATGGCGTCTCTGAATTTTTCAAGTCCTGCCATAGCGATTCTAAATTACATTGCGAATTGGGAACATGTCTCATCGCGGCGTTCATCAATACCAGTTCGTCAAGCGGAGCCTCACGATAGTGTCCTAAGAGCTTTGGTGAAAGCTGATAGTTCCTGCGTACCAAAGCCATCAGAGCTCGTCGTTGCGATTTCCGATCATTAGTGCTCTCGGCAACGGTCAAGATGTTTTTCAGTTGTGGATGAGACCAGCGATGACATGAATCCACTGCTTCCATCAAGTAAGAGACATCTGTGGAGGTGGAGTTTAGGAACGAATCGACAATTTTTTTGGCCCGTCCGAACTCAAGAGATGGCATCGAAATACAGATTAATGCGATCATCAAACCGAGGCCGACGATGCCTCGGCGCAGAAAACGCCTTTGTGCGTGCCGCATCATCCGTACCTGCGAATTCGTCCACTCCGACATAGGAATCAAAGCGCGAATCTGCAACCACTCAATCAGACGGGGTAGGTGCCTAGTATCTTCGTACTTCGACCACATGTCATTTAGGCGTCGCAGCATTTGGCGAGTTCGACCACGCCAGGTGAGCGCTTCGGTTCTTGCTAACCATTCCTGCAGCGACGGGATCAAATAGTCATGGGCCAGTTGGTAGCGACGATCTTGACCAGTTCCGTCGCTCTCATCACGTCGAATCGGATCCACAGCGGTGATCAGCTTGGTCTTTTCGTCTAGAATCTGCAGAAGCTCCTGGAATTCGGCACTCTCGAGTGGCATACCACTTGCAAGGCTGAGTTCCTTTTCTGAACGGCTTCGTCCTTTGAGTGTTGTCCTTGCCTCGCCTTGAGAGCCCGGGAGAAGCAACTGTAGTACCGCCTGGGCTGCCGTCGCATAAGAACGATGAATCACTGGCGCGGTCGGTAGGGTGAAGGTTTTTTCGAGGAACCGGACTCCTATGCCTTCTACGCCACCGTAGAGTTCCAGTGTGCGAGGATCCCAAGTTTCATCTTTGAGAATCTCTGCAACGAATGCGATTTGAACCGGAGCGACGCGTCCGTTTTGGGAAAGCCCTTCAATCGTAGTTCCCACGAACGCGCGTTGATCTCTACTCAGCGGAGCGGGATGGGCTGGCAACGCACGATAGGCACGGCCAAATCCCTGGAGGACAATTTCTGCGTGTGAAGTTAAGAAAAGATCGATGAATACAGCATTCTCGCCGTCGGCCAACGGTATTTCAACGCTTCTCATCAGGCGAGAAGTTGCCAGCCAAAAGTCGTCACGAACGATCAACAGGGTTTGTAAGGCAACTCCATCACAATGACGCAGAGCAGAAACGAGTGGATCGGTGGGCGCACTGTCTGAAACACTCAACCACTGTTCCAACTGATCGATAATAACGACGAGCTTTTTCTTCTGTGGACCAATCGTATGGCGAACTCGATCGAACAACTCAGCTAGCGTCAAATCGTCAAACTCGGAACCCGAAACGATGTCGGGTAAGGTTATGTGCAAAGCATCGCGGAGGCGTGCTTCGAGATCGTGTTTTGTTGCTTCCACGACAACGACATACGTCGAAGAATCCAATCGAGGGAGAACACCGGCTTTTACGAAGGATGATTTTCCGCAGCCGCTCGGCCCATAAATTACACCTATGGGGAACGTTGCATTCGGCTCTCTGCATAGTAGTTTGTCACAAACAAATCTGACGGTTTCAGGTACTCCGTCGGTTCCCCTGAGCCCAGGCATCAGAGCGCAGAACACTTCCGCATCCGACATTTCAAAGCTGCGAACGCCGACCGGGAATAAAGAATGCGAAACTCCATCGACTTGGTTGGTGGTTTGACATATCGCCTGAGGAATCTTGGCTCTGAGAAATTGACTCAAATCGGCGGAAAGATCTGCCGCCGTTGAATAACGGTCGGTCATTCGTTTTTGTAGACACTTCATACAGATCCGTTCCAGTTCCGTAGGAACGGATTCGTCGATCTGTCGCAATGGTTTCGGGTCGCGGCTCTCAACTTCGTCGATCAGCTGCGACATTTCGCGACCATGAAAAGGACGTTGACCTACCAATAGTTCGTAGAGGATCACCCCTATCGCCCAAATATCAGTGCGTCCATCGAGCCGGTGGGTTTCACCACGTAGCTGCTCCGGCGACATATAGGGTCTTGTACCAGCGCGTTGGCCCTTGCTTTGCCATTGCTGGTCGTCACGAATCGCGAGGCCGAAGTCAACCAAATATGCCCTACCCTCGCGATCAACCAAGATATTTTCTGGTTTCACATCGCGATGCACCAATCCACTCTCATGCGTATGTTGCAACCCATCAGCAATCTGGCACAGGATACTGACGAGTGCTTGGCGATCCGAATCATTTTGCTGGGTCCAGTCGCGCAGATTTACACCATCGATCCATTGGCTGGCAACAAAACACTGCTGTTGCTTCAATTCCCCCCAGTCCACGATTGGAACAATTGTGGGGTGCCGCAACATGGATACCTTCTTGGCCTCTTCCAAGTATCGGGTAAGCGAGTCTTTCGATAATGGCTTGTCGTGCCGAGGGATCTTGATTGCAACTCGTCTTCCGTTGTCACGATGCTCGGCCAAATAGACATTAGAGAACCCACCTTGCCCAAGCTGCCGAATAATCGAGTAGTCGCCTACGTAGTTTGTGATTTTCTGGGGCGGTGTTTCGCTCGGGGCAAAGAAATCATCAAGTAGCTTGATGGGAATGGACTGGAACGACTCTGCGTAAGCGTAATCCCTAGGTAAGTCCTTGCGATTGGCATGTCTCGATTCCCTTGGAACTATTTCTAAAGCATTCTGGCACAACTGACGCAGCTCTGCCTCATTGAGCAACCGTCGCAAGACGGCGAACCCTGGATCGACTCCCAGAGCCGATACACCACTATCCGAAATCGCATCGAGCCGACCATCCTCGCCATTTTTCTTCGAGGTAACCGCCGCCTCAAGTGTCTCGACGCATCTCAAACAGTCGGGGCATTCACACAGGTGTTCACCGATCCATTCGCAACTTGATTGGTCGATTGCTCCCCGATGAAAGTCTTTTAATTGTTGCCATGAAGGGCATGCATGGCGAGTCCTGCCCATTACATGCTCTCCTTGGCTTCGGGAAACATATTGCGAAGCTGTCCAAGAACACGTGATTTGATGACGTAAACATGAGCCCGCTCTAAACCATTCAGGTCAGCAACCTCGGAAGCTGATTTTTCTTCGACCGCTAGCTGCCAGAAAACCGTCCAGTGGATCGGCTGAATATGCTCCTTTGCGTAGTTCAACACCTGAACAAGGAAGCTTTTTTCTGTTGCATCATTTCCTTGGATGGATTCATCAGATTCGGGAAAATCCTTGATTTTGTCGAGCCATTCGCTGCCGCCGGCTGCTTGGGGCTGTGCGTTCATCTTGGACCAATGGTCTCGAATCTTGTTTTCAGTGATTGAGCGGATCCAACCACGCAAAGTTCCTCCAGGCGATTTGCGATCAAATCGTTGGAGATTTCTTGATACGGCAATAAACACCTCCTGCCCCACGTCGCGGGCCGTTTCGGCGTCCAATCCTCTCATACGGCACCAACTATATACCAATGGAGCATGAAATTCCACGAGAAGTCTCCATGAGTCTTCATCTTGTCTACATGCTCGCTCAAGCAAACTCGTAGCAATCGAGCTCATGGTTTCTTCAATCGGATCACTATTGTCTTCTTCAATCATTAACGATTCCATCTAACAAGCCAAAGCACTAACCGTTCCGATTTTTCTGTACATGGGGCTCGTTCGCCCGAGAGTTGTAGTTTAGCAAACCTATAAGTTGGATTCCCGCGCTTTTCAGAAAAAAATTCATTTGGTTTTTGTGACTCAGAGTCGGCTTTGCGATCTTCACGCTGGCCGCTCTGACCGCCGAGCATGAGCCAAAACTCGACGCCGGAAATTTTTTGTTAGACCCCAGCGTTAATCCTCGTGTGGTTGGATTTCAAAACAATTTTTTGGAGAGAGAATGATGAGCGTCGGTGAAAACGGATTTGGAGAAAATGCGGAAATGAGTGCTAGTTCCGCAGACGATACTGGCAACTTTGATTTACCACCGAGTGGGCAAGCGAGTAGTTCCAATTCTGGCTTCGATTTGCCGCCCGGACAAGGTGGCGACGGAAGTTATGAAGTTGGTGCGAGCATCGAATCAAGCGTCTCGGCTCAACTGCTTGAGTGCAAGAAGCAGATTGAACAAAAACTTGTCGAGGCCGCGTCCTCCAATGCCATGTCGATCGCACGGATGAGAAATGTGGACAGTGCTGGTGTCCAGGGCGTCGGAATCTCGGCGTCGAGTTCCATCCCCGGTGGCGAGGCAAGTTTGATTGTCTACGTCGAAAGCAGCGCGGATGTCGAGCAAGTTCGCCGTGAGATCGTTGATATTATGGGCGTGCGAGCAGCGTCTAGCGATTCGCTTCCAGTGGAGGTAGAAGTCACCGGGCCAATCACCGCCTACACGACCAATCAATCGAAATTTCGGCCCGCCCCAGGCGGTGCATCGGGCGGCCATTTCCAGATCACGGCTGGCACAATCGGCGGTTGGGCTCGCGGTAGAGGCGACGATCGCAGACGCCGTCTGTTGATGCTTTCTAACAATCATGTGTTGGCCAACTCCAACGCAGGCAAGTTCGGCGATCCCATCATCCAGCCGGGACGTTTGGATGGCGGCCTGAACCCGGCCGATCAGATCGCCATACTGGAACGGTTTGTACCGATCAACTTTGCAGCAGGCTCCACCAACTTTGTCGATTGCGCAACAGGATGGTGTTGGCCGGATCGGGTTCGTCGCGACCACGTGCATCACAGCGGGAGCGCGACGGCCAAGTTTTTCCGGATCGGAAATGCGCCAATCGAACCAGTGGCCAATATGCTCGTAGGCAAGACCGGCCGGACGACAGATTTGACTCAGGGAACGGTTCGTGCGACAGGTGTAACGGTAAACGTCGACTTCGGTTCGGCTGGAGTGGCAACATTCATTGACCAATTCTCGGTCCGATCCACAACCTCTGGAACGTTCTCCGCGCCTGGTGATTCAGGTTCCATCGTTTGGGCAGTCCGTCAGGGCTTGCCGCCTGTCGGTTTGCTGTTTGCCGGTGGTGGTGGAACTACGTTCTGCAATCGGATCACACGAGTGTATGCAGCACTGCAAATTGACCCTTTTGAGCTGCCATTGATCTAGTCAGCGAAACTTGACAACCGCCCGGCCAGTGCGACCCATCTCCATTGGCCGGGCTCGTCTCGGTAATCAGTACATTGACTTTCGACCCATTTTTCCTCAAAATTGGAAAATGTCACAGATCAAAAAAATAAGCCTCGCATCATGACGCCCATTGACCAGGAGAATCACATGAGTGAAAACGCAGAGATGTCCTATGAGCCCTCCGACGACAATCAGTTTGTTTTTGGTGGAATTAAAGGTGCATTTGCAAAAGCTCAATCGCAATTGCTAAGCCAACCAGGTGTTAATGGCCTAGGCATGACAAAAACACCCACTGGGCAAGACGTGATCGTCGTGTATGTAAAGAACGCACTTGTTATCGAAAAACTGCCGCCAAACATCGAAGGTTTCTCTGTGGTAGGCGAGGTTACGGGCGATATCCGTGCTCTGTAAATCGAACCCGTGGCGTAAGCCCTGGGCTATCACCTTGCAATCCGTTGTGGAAAAAGACCACTAAATCGCGTACATGAGTTATCATGCCCCTCCCTGTTTTGGCAAACGACCCTTGGGGACGCCCGATCAACCATCGAACCCCACCGCCCCAAAGGGGCAAAATGAGGTAGCCCAAGGGCTGAGCGAAGCACCGCCCAGAGTCGGGAAAGAAAAAAAGGTCACCCAAATTGGCTACGCGACGCTGATGGTTATTGGTCTGAATCGCTGATGGTACTAAGCCCGGAGGAATGGAACACCCTCTGCCGAGGTCGAAGGCCCCGGTGGTAGTGCAAAGTAAAGTCCGAGAGGCCCGGAGGGCCGACACACTGGATTGAAAAAAACCGGTGGGATCCCCCGGGCCAATCATGCGTGGTTGGGTTCCAATCGAGGTGCATAATTGGGGCGGTGCTGAGTACTGGCCATGCCCGCGGCTTGCGCTCATGCGGCGCATGGATCGCCTGCGGCGGTTGACGGATCACGGTGCGCGTCGGTTTTGAGTAGGAAAGTAGGTGGTCTCAGCACCGCTGCGTGCGGGCTCGGAGGCCCGCACTACGCGAGGAAGGAGCAACAGTAAGCAGGAGGAGAGCAGCCGAGGGATTGAGGATAATCGCCTGAGGCAAACTTTCGCTCGGGGGTAATGGGCTTCCTGTCGCTTGCCGTATTCCTCCGAATCGCTAATTGTTATAAGCCCGGAGCGCTGGAACACCCTCTGCCGGGGTCGAAGGCCCCGGTGGT
>JAJTEK010000192.1 GCA_021299695.1 Pirellula sp.
GGCGGCTACGACGAGGTGCCGATGCTTGTTCTGCACTTCCCGCTCGGCAACGATGAGGTCGAGAATCTCCTCTTGGAATGGGAACGGTCGCAAATCGAAGTGGATCGCTGGTGCGGCTGACGAGGAAGCTTGGCGCTCGCGCTGAATCGCGTCTCGCAATCGGAACTCCGATTGCTCGTCGTAGCGTTGGAATTCGTCGTCTTGCCAATACGTTTCAAAGGTTCCTGTGACTTTGTCCCAAAGATAGGGCAACTCGTATTGGCTGATCTTGGTCGTCCATTCGAGTCCCTCGGACAATGCGGCATTCGAGAGGTTTGCGGATCCGACGTAGGCGCTGCTGAACCCGGTATTGCGATGGAACAGGTAGGCTTTTGCGTGGAGTCTGGTGCGCTTTGTGTCGTAACTGACCCGAACCTCGGTTCGAGCGAGGTGCCTTAGCATCTCGATCGCTTTGGGGTCGGTCGCTCCCATGTAGCTGGTCGTGATCACGCGAATCGCAGGGCCGGTGCCGCAGGTGCGCTCGGCAAGTTCGCTTAGGTTGTCCAACAGAACCCGCAAACCACTCCACTTGATGAAAGAGCACAAGATATCGACTCGATCGCAGGTCGCGATCTCTTTGCGTAGCTGGCTCCCTAGACTTGCGTCCAACCGAGTGCCGGTAAACAGCGTGGATCGGGATAGTGGGCTGTCGGGACGATCGACCGCTTGGTCGACAACAGCTCGATGTATCGCAAGCAAACGCTGCAGTGGGGTCGCGATGCTCAGTTCGATCGATCCGTGCTCTGATAGGGCTTGGGATAAGGTGTCGATGAGTCGTTCGACGAGTTGTTGCTGTTTGTCGGCCGCGTCGGATCCGCGATAAAGGGCTAGGCTCGATGCGATGAGTCGCTCGAGGTATTGGGCTAGTACCGTATGGGACTCTTCGGCGTCGATCGGAGCTAGCTTCGCTAAGCGGGGATCTCCCAATTGTGAAATTTGGGCTTCGATGGAGTGTTTTGGTTGGGGGGAGGGGAACAGCAGCAGCAGGCGTGAGGCGTGAGGGAACCGCCGAGCATCCGGATCTCTACGGGAGATCCACTACGCTTCAGAAGGGTTTTCTTTGCGCCCTTGCGTCTTTGCGTTTAATTCTTAAGAAGTACCCGGGGACAGTCCCCGGGTATTATTACGCTTTGCCGTAGTGGCGGCTTGGGAAAGGTCGAGCGATAATTCGCCAGTTGGTTGGGCATCCGAGGGGCAAATAACATTGCCTTCAAGTGCAGAACTCTCGGGTGGGACCTGGAGAATTGCGATTGACCAAGGATGTTGTCACGCATTCGCTTACGGCTGCTCGTAATCCTCAGAATAATGGGAGGCGATTTCCTTCCAGTTGACGTCCCGCCAGCGATACCCAATCGATTCGTTATCTACTTCCAGGTCCGGCGTCGCTTTGCCTCCCGTACAGTCTTATTTGATTTACTCCACGACCCCACCGTCAGAGATTTGCTACCGCTATCAAGAGCCATTCCGTATTTCAAAATTATACGCTTCGGTGTATTTTTCAATTGTGGCCCATAGGTCTTCGCTAAGTTTTTTTTCTCTTGGGCGCTCATTTCCCAATTCGTCATAGTAGTTTTCATCGACATAATTAGTTGCTTTGCAGATAGCGTCATGAGAATTTATGATATCCTCTAGATGCTTTTTTCTTTCACTCGTAATCTTAGCGTTTACTTCAGTTGCTTTTGAAAGTGCTTCTATCAAGACCGGAGCAATTTCATGGTGCTTTTCGGCAACCTTCATAAGCAACGAACATAAATCGTCTTTCCCGATTTCGATCCATAAGCATGTAGTTCCTCCGCCTTTTGAACTTATCTCCGTTTTGATGTTGACTGTCGCAATACGGTCAACCGTGATGTGACACGCAACATCCGCGTCAACCCACTGATCCTCGGACGCGGTTGCACCTTTCCGGTAAACTCTTGTTGCTTTCGTATGCGCCATGGTTTTATATGGGTAGCTGGACAGTTACCGGAGGTAAAAGATCATCGGTCTGAGCCAGAATTGTATCTTCAGAGAACGCTAATGCAATCGAATAAGCCTAGAATCATGTTCGAGTAAATATGTCTGCTCTTTGCGATTCTCCACCCTTTCTAACGTTCTTCCTGAAATTTGGCGTCACATCCGACGCGCCACAAACATCCCTACCGAATGCGGATAGTTCAGATCGATGTTGAAGACGTGCGTCTAGCTTAGGAGGTTGGCTAGCAGCAGATTGTCCTTGCGGTTGTGCCACTCGCGCCGGATCCAGCCGATGCCGTCGATCACACCCAAGGCTGATAGCTCAGAGACGATCAGGTACTCGACCCCCTCGCAATCGAATTTGATCAAGTCGACCTCGTTGATGCCGAAATCTCGGTAACGGCGCCCAAGCTAGTCCCACACGTCCGGAACTTAATCGGCGTCGAGACTATTCGATACGGGGAACGACAGCAAGAATTTTCCTGGCTTGGACGAAATCGGTGAATTGATCGGGAGCAACTGCGTTCCGGGAATGTGACTTGTGTTCTTGGCCATCAGTGCATCGCTCTGCGGAAGGGCTCGACCGCGACGATCTTGGCGATGGGCGAATAGTGGTGGGCCATCACGGTGTGGAATGCGATGGCTTTTGAGTCGGAAAGTCGGTGGTCTCATCACCGGTACTTGCGAGCTCGGAAGCCCACACTACGCCAGGAAGAAGCAGCCGCGAGCAGAAGGAGAACCGCCGAGGGATTGAGGACAATCGCTTTACAATCTCCTCTGGCAAACTTTCGATGGGGACTAATCGGTTACGCGACGCTGCCAGTTATTGGTCGGAATCGCTGATAAAAAAACGGGGACAGGCCCCGGGCTAATTTGGCGCGATTGGGTTCCAATCGAGGTGCGTGATTGGGGCGGTGCTGGGTACTGGCCATGCCCGCGGCTTGCGCCTAGGCGGCTCACGTGGGTACGCCTGCGGCGTTTAGCGTCTGGCGGGTCACGGTGTGGAATGCGATGGTTTTTGAGTCGGAAAGTAGGTGGTCTCATCACCGGTACGTGCGGGCTCGGAGGCCCACACTACGCCAGGAAGGAGCAGCAGCGAGCAGGAGGAGTACCGCCGAGGGATTGAGGATAATCGCTTTACAATCGCCTCGGGCAAACTTTCGCTGGGGACTAATTGGTTACGCGACGCTCCCAGTTATTGGTCTGAATCGCTGATAAAAAAACGGGAATAGGCCCCGGTCCAATTTGACGCGATTGGGTTCCAATCGAGGTGCGTGATTGGGGCGGTGCCGGATACTGGCCATGCCCGCGGCTTGCGCCTAGGCGGCTCACGGGATCGCCTGCAAAGTAGGTGATCTCATCACCGGTACGTGCGGGCTCGGAGGCCCACACTACGGACTAATTGGCTACGCGATGCTGCCAGTTATTGGTCCGAATCGCCGATGGTTCTAAGCCCGGAGGGCTGGAACACCCTCTGCCGGGTACTGGCCATGCCCGCGGCTTGCGCCGCAGGCGGCTCACGGGATCCGCCTGCGGCGTTTGGCGATCGGACCGGTGGCTTACGCACTAAAGTCAGTGCCATTAGTGCCTGGGCCCGGGCCTTACAAAAACCAGCCGTTAGGAGGTCAGTCCGATGGGAGTCCTAACCACTGAGCTGCATTGGTTTTGAACAATTTCTCAATCCGCTCGGAAGACCAGGAAAGCTGCGATTCGCAGAGATTTCGCATACGACCAAGCGTGGCCCCCGATCCTACAAAGTGCGTTTGATCGGCGCTTCGAGGAACGCCGTCTGCACCAACGGCCACCTTTTGCTGGCCTAACTGGTAGATGCCTGGAGCTAGGCCCGCGGCGCTGATCGCATCGGAGACTATCGCCACGCGATCCTCTCCGAACCAATCGACCCAGCTATCGAGCAACCAAAGAGGCAGATGGAATCCGTCAGCAATCAGGGTGACACGAAGGACGTCTCGCAGCGCTAAGACTCGGTGGATGATATTCTCGTGCCTAGGGATCGACGCTGGGCAAGCGTTCCCCAAATGGGTAAAGAGACTCAGTCCCGAGTCGATCGCGCATCGAAGTTGATCGATCGATGGGTTGCAATGTCCCGCAGCGATCAGAATATTCTCTCGTGCAAGATACTCGATGCCTTGGCCATTTGGGTCGCATTCGGGAGCCAACGTCACCAAACGGATCCATCCGTTGGCAGCATCGACAAGCCGTTTCAGAGTATCCAACTCCAGAGGCCTGGCGTGTTGCTTCGGATGGGCCCCGATGTAGCCAACCTGGTCACAGAGAAAAGGACCCTCGAGATGGATCCCGGCGGCTTTGCAAGAGCCATGTGGCTTTTGAACGCTCGCTTCGCACAGTCTTGAAAGATTCGCAAGTTTTAAACAGAGCGAATCGACGCTATCGGTGATAAGCGTCGGCAGGAAATCGGTTGTCCCGTCTTGAACGAGCCACTCTAGGGCTCGCTCCCAAGACAATTCCGAGAGGTTCGACTCGTTGAAGTCGATCCCCCCGATACCGTTGATTTGCAGATCGACGTAGCCACGCGGTCGGGTCATCTCGGGGTGCCGGTCGTCTCGTCTGCCGATTCGTGAAACTTAGATCAAGCCGTTGGCGAACAGGTCATCGACGAGTCCATCGACCGTTTGGTCTTGGTCTTCTTCGGCGCTGTAAGCGGCCAGCAAGTTATCGACATCGGAGGTGTTGACGTTGGAGTTGGCAACCCAAGCCGGGGTCTTGGGACGCGAGATCCAATTGGAGGCTGCTGCGAATGGGATATCGACAAGCATTCCAGGATCGCTGGTCGAAACCTCGATCGCTGGGGCTGCTTGCATGGGGCTCTCACCTTCACCACCGGCGTTGCTGCCGTTGATTCGGTTGACCACCCAAAGGATATCCAGAGGGGAGAGGAAACCGTCTTCGTTGACGTCGACGTAGTACCGTTCGCCTGAGGATTCGCCTTCGCCTCCGCCGCTACCGAGTGCCCCGCCACCATTGCTGTTGACTTGGTTGACCAAAATCAATGCATCGATTGGGGATACGAATCCGTCGTCGTTGACGTCGAATCGGTCGTAGGGGTTGGTGTTCCCCTCACCGCCGCCGGACCCTGAACCACCGATGATAGCCAACTCGGCTGGTATGTAGCTGATTTGGTCGTACGGGACCTTGTTGCGAGGATCGCTGTAGAGCAACGAGTCATGGAACGGGCTGATGTCCGCCGGATCGGCGATGAACCGAGCCGTACCAGGAGTGTTGGCTCGCATTCGGATGCTGAATTGGAGCAGTTCCGAGGTTCCTAGTGGCGAGGCGGAATCCTGGAAGGAACCGACCTCATTGATCAGACCTGGGATACGGATATCGCCTGACTTGCCATTGCTGTACCCGTTCGGGCCAGCAGCGAATTCGATCTGGAATCCAAGTCCGCTCGGAGACGTTTGGACGTTCACGAGGTTCTTGTCGTAGAGGATGTCTTGGTAAGCCGCAAATACCCCGCTTTGCGTGTTGGGGAATCGCAGGTCTTGGACATATCCACGCAGTTCGAACTGGCTTCCTACGGTGATCGACGAGATCGGTTGGCCGTTGAGATTGAAAGCCTTGAGCTGGATCTTCATCCTGTCGTCAAGGCTCGTATCTCCGACCTTGAGCGTCACCGTGGCCGTCGAGGTGAAGCCTCGGGAGTCGGCGATCGTGTAGGTGAATTGATCGGAGAAGCCCAGGGAGCTCGTGAACGGAACGAATTGGATTCGATCGTCGGACGGGTTGGTCGTTCCTCGGTTGTCGATCGAGACCACGCCGTTGACCGGTTGGGTGACCGATGTGATTCGAAGAGGACCAGAGGTTCCGACGATGTCGTTGGCAAGCACGTTGATAAACGAGGTGCTGTTGAGCAAAAGTTCAGCGGTGCTGTCATCGACGGCAAACGGCAGTTCGGTTCCGCGAGGTACGACTTCGATGCTCGAACGCAGGTAGCGAACTTGTTCGAGGGGTACCGGAGCGTTCGGTGGATTGAACAACACGACGTCGGTGTTTGGCGAATCATTGGCAGGATCGCCAACAAACTCAGCCAGACCAGCCGAACGGGCGGTGAAGGTCAGGATCGTCATGAGCGACGGGTCAGCGAAGCTAAACGGGGGCTTCTCCGCACCGGTAAACGCACCGAGGGATCGGATCACACCGGGGATCGAAGCCGATCCGGAAACTCCGCTGGTGTAGGGAGCAATCGGGTTGTTGGCGAAGTCCAGGGTGGTGTTCACACCTGGGCTCGATGGTAGGACGATGTTGGCGTTGTAGAGCATGTCCAAGTAAGCGGCATAGACGCCGGGGTTTTGGACCGAGGTCGGCGGAGATTGGCCAGCACCGCGTTCGGGACGCAAATCATAGGTGTGTACGTAAACCTGGAATTGGTCACCTTGGGTCACGCTGGTGATCGAGTTTCCGGCCATATCTCGGAAGCCGAAGCTGAACTCGACGTTGTCATCGAGCCGGTCGCCTTCGAGCGTATGTACGGTTACACGAGCCGTCGACGTTTTGCCTTGGCCGTCGATTGTCGTGTAGGTAAACGACTCGGTACCACCGAATCCGCGTCGAGGGGTGTATCGGATACTCAGGCCGCCGGATCCGATCGAGAGCGATCCACCTTTATCGGGGTTGGTAAAGCTGGTCACGACCAGCGATCCACCTGCTCCTTCGATGTCATTGAGAAGGACATTGAGCGGATAGGAGACCGAATTGGTCGGAAGGTCGAAGGAATCATCGACAGCGACCGGGTCGGTAAACTGCAGGGTAACACCGACGGTGACCGTTGCAGTTTCGCGTTTGCCCGAGGCAAAGACGACCGTGTAAGTGAAGGTGTCTTGTCCGAAGAATCCTCGCGGTGGGGTGTACCTGAGGGTGTTGTTCGGACCGACCGAGATCGTACCACCTTGGGCCGATGGGCCGGGTAGAACTGCTGTGAGCGGATCATTCGGTGGAAGGAAGTCGTTGGCAAGAACATCAAAAACGTTGGCGGTGCTGTTCCGAGCAACGGTAAAGCTGTCGTTTTGCAGGATGGTCCGCGGGCCGTTGTTGATCGTGTAAACGTAATCTTCGACTTCCCCAGCGGCGGTTCGACCCGTAGGTCCTACATCGCGGGTCTGCGAGAGACGGAAGCGAGCAAAGCCGTTGCTCACCGCGTTGGCAGGAACCGTGAAGGTCACCAAATTGTTCCCGGGAACAGCCGCTAGGTTTGTGACGATTTGCTCGCCAGCATCACCCCAGACACCGTTGCCGTTGAAATCGATCCAGCCTTGGACGAACGCACCCGCACCGGCGGTGTTGGTAACGTTGATGCGGATGATGTTTTGAGTATCGCCACGGACCAGCGGAGTCAGAAGGGTCACGCCGTCTTCGTCATTGATGACCGAGCCCGTTGTATTCAAAGGACCGTTGGTATCATCGCCATTGGCACCCGAGGTCGGGCGTCCATCGATTTCCGCGTCCCAATTGGCACCGAGTCGGAACCCGTCGAGCTGACCGGCTGATGCACCGTTGTTGGCCCGCAGAGTCGCATAAGGGGTCGGAGCATCGCCCCAGTCGGAGGATTCACGGTTGCCAAAATCAAAACCGCCTAGGGGAATCGAACCGTTGTAGGTCACGGTGTGGAAACCGCCCACGGGGAATGTTTGCACGTAGCCTGGATCGACCACTTCGCGGATCGTGTAGGTTCCCGCCACTGGAGGGTTAAGAACATAAGATCCATCGGCTTTGGTGATCGAGGCAGGTTCTCCCACATCGGGACGAGCGTCACCATCGAGGTCGAGGTAGATGTAAACACCTGCGAGACCTGGTTCGCTCGCATCGCGAATTCCATCACCGTTGATATCGAGCCACTTGAAGCCGGTCGAACTACCCGAAGGAGCAAAGGATCCAAAGTTGGCCGTGGCGGTGCCGCCGAGCGTCACTGCAACGGACTTGGATTCCTCTGCGGAATTCGAAGCAAGCCAACCTGCGGGTCGCACAACGCGGACCACTTGAGTACCGCTTGCGGCGCGAAGCGTATATCGTCCGGACGCGTCCGATGTTGTCCGAGGTTCTCCAACATCTAGAACCGCGTTGTTGTTCGAATCGATAAAGACCTGCCATCCGGCGATGCCAAGTTCGCCGGCGTCTTGGCGGGAGTTTCTGTTGATATCGCTGTAGACAACGCCAGTTACCGTTCCGCCGATTGTTCCAGTCGACATGCCGAAGGCCAACATGTTCGCGCTGTCATTGACTCCACCGCCAAAGGGAACCCCAGCAGTCGGTGAGTATTCGTCCACACTGAAAAAGAGTGGTTCGTCGTCACGGTTGCCGAAAATTCCATCGCGACCGGCACCGGATACAATGGTCGGGTCATAGAACTGATCCATAACTCCATACTGAAGGTTGTTTGGGTCTTGGTGGACCCCACCCAGGAAGTGGCCCGCTTCGTGGGCGATAACCATCGACAAAAGTTCCGCAAACAAATCCGATCTCGAAACGTTTCCGGCGATGGGAACCAATGCAGGATCCATCGAGTCGGCGATCAGGATATCGACCATCACCAGACCGCTTTCCTCGCGGGAGAAGTTCCCCACGTCGACCGACTGAGCGAT
>JAJTEK010000062.1 GCA_021299695.1 Pirellula sp.
TTTCTGCCCACAACCCACCGCCTACCACGTAGTGACAACCATGCATCCGTGCGTTTCCTCTCCCACGACGCGATCAAGCCCCCGAAAGTTCCTCTGGACACTCGGATTGCTGTTGGCTCTGTCTCGGCAACCCGCCCATGCGTTGGTTGCCGATCCAGGCCAAGAAGAACTCGAACGCTCGTTCCCAACCTCGGTTCAGTCGCTTGTTCAAAAACACTGCTCTAAATGCCACAATTCCGAAAGGTCCGAGGCCGACGTCGACCTGACCCAATGGTCCAACTGGAATTCGATCCAACGCGATACCAGGACCATTCAACGGGTACTCGAACAGTTTCAAACGCAGCAGATGCCACCCAAAGAGGAGCCTCAACCCGCCGAATCCGATCGCTTGATCGCCATCGGCTGGATGGAAGCTTGGTTGACCCTTCAAGCTCAACGCAACGCCGGCGATCCTGGTCCGGTCTTGTTGCGACGGCTCAACAACGCCGAATACACCAACTCCATCAAAGATCTTACCCTCCTTCAAGACATCCAACCGGCCAAAGAATTCCCAGCCGATAGCGCTGCTGGAGAAGGCTTTTCCAATACCGGAGCCGCCCTGGTGATGTCTCCATCCTTGGTCCGTAAATACCTCGATGCTGCAAAAACGGTCGCCGAGCATGTGGTCCTGCTACCCGAAGGTATCGAATTCTCCGATACCCCCTCGCGCTCGGACCGGACCAACGCAACCCTCGAGCAAATCCGAAACTTCTACGCTGCTTTCACCGACCAATCCGAAGGCTCCAAGGTCAACCTCCAAGGCATCGTATTTGAAACCAACCAAGGGGGGCGACTACCCGTCGAGAAATACCTCGTCGCTACCTTGAAGTTGCGCGATGCCGAAAAATCCAATCCAGCGGCTAGCCCCGATGAACTTGTGAAAACCATCGAAGCGTTCGCGAAGTCCGAAGGTCTAAACTCCAAGTATCTAAAAATCCTCTGGAACCAATTCCATCAAGCCAATCCCCAAGGCCTAATGGCAACGCTCCAAAAACGCTGGCAGTCCACTACGCTCGAATCGCCCGATCCTCTGATCGCCGAAGTCCTCTCCTGGCAAAAAGCCCTTTGGAAATTCTCAAGCGTCGGTCATATAGGAAAACGTGACGGACCGAGAGCTTGGCAAGAATCGGTCAATCCGATCCGCAACCAACAGGAACTCCGACTGGCCATCCCGAAAGAGGCTCAAGACAGCCCGAATCAAGACCTGACCCTGTATCTCCAAGTTTCCGACGCAGGCGACGGAAACCAAGACGATGCGGTCGTGATCTCCAATCCAAGACTTGTCGCGGCCGGACGGCCCGACCTGCCGATTCGCAACCTCGATGCCTTGGTCCATACCCTCCGCTCCAAACAAAACTCCTGGGTCCAAAAAACAGAACCAATCCTCTCGGCACTCGATGGCTGGCTCGAAGATCCACGCGGGCGGACCATCGATGAACTGGCGTCCCAAGCCGAGATTCCTCAAGCTCTCATGCGAGCCTGGGCTAGCACCCTGGGCCTCTGGGAGTTCGCAAGCACCGACCGACCCGATCCCCTAGCCCCGAAGCGTCGACTCCTGGTCAATCCCTCCGAAGGTATCGGCGGCTATGCGTTCATCACCGGTTGGGTCGCCGAGGACGCACTGAGTATCCTCGCAAACTCCTCGGATCAACCCGTCCGCATCCCCGGCAACATGCTTCCCAAAAGCATCGCCGTGCACCCTTCCCCATCGCGTTCGATCTGCACAGCTTGGAAATCCCCATCGGCCATGCGGATCGACTGCCGAGCGACCGTGCGTCATGCCCACACCGAATGCGGAAATGGAATCGCATGGCGATTGGAACTCCGACGCGGCTCCCTGCACCAAGTCCTCTCCTCGGGGTTTTCTAACGGCGCCAATGACGTTCCGATCGGCCCACACACATCGCTCCGCATCCGACCCTATGACCAAATCGTGCTGGTGATCGAGCCCCGCGATGCAAACCACTCCTGCGACTTGACCCAAATCGACCTGAGCATCAGTTCGATCCAAACCGAAAACACACCGAGCGAGACCTGGAACCTCGCCGAGCAACTCCATAAGAACCTCCTTGCAGGCAATCCACACGCCGACGCCCAAGGCAGAGCCGGAGTCTGGGAATTTTTCAGCGAAGCGACCCTGGGTGCTAAGCAGACCGGCCAAGGCAGCCTGATCCCACCCGGAAGCCTACTTGCGAAATGGTTCAATGAACCCGAAGCTTCAAAACGCCAGGTCCTCATCTCCGACCTTCAAAGACGATTGGTCCAAGCCAGCGAAGACTCAAGCCAAGCCGCCAATAGCGACCCGGACACGGTACTTGTCCGAAGGCTCCTGTCGGCTTCAGGTCCATTTTTCCTATCTGCGATCGAGCAATCTGCGATTGACTCGTCGTCGCTCGAGCCGAACTCAAAAATCGCCTCGGAACCTTTAGGCTATGGTTGGCCAGCATCGATGTTTGGAACCGAGATCGCAGGTAACCGACTCGCCCAAAACGATGCGTTGATCCTGGGGCCGAAGGTTCTAGAGATTCGACTCCCTGCAGGGATCGCCGCCGGCACCGAATGGGTCGCCTCGGCTTCCTTGCATCCGACAGCCGGAAAAAACGGCAGTGTCCAACTAAGTCTCGGCGTAAAGAAACCCGAACTAGGCACTGCACCGATCCCTGAGACGGCCGAGGTATCGAGGGATCCGAATTGGACCAATGTCGCTCGTGAGTTGATGGTCTCCTCGCCGGTTCTCGTCTCAGCAAGCGGAGAGGCTCAAGCCCGAACCGAAGCGGCCTTTGAACGATTCCGTGATCTATTCCCTATCGCCCTGTGCTACAACAAAATTGTCCCGGTCGACGAAGTCGTTACCCTGACCCTGTTCTATCGCGAGGACGAGTATTTGCGCAAGCTCATGCTCGATGAACAACAGACCGCAACACTGGAAAAGCTCTGGGCAGAGCTCCATTTCGTCAGCCAAGACGCACTCAAGTCGGTCGATGCCTATGAGCAACTTTGGCAATTTGCAACGCAGGACGCTGACCCTAGCGCCTTCGAGCCACTGCGTGAGCCGCTTCTCCGTAAAGCCGCAGAGTTCCGAAAGACCATGCTCGATGCGCAAGCCAAACACGTCGAATCGGTACTGGACTTTGCGCAGCGTGCGTACCGACAACCGCTGAGCGATCCGCAGCGCCAAACGCTTTTGAACCTCTACCAAAATCTTCGCAACACCGAAACACCTCACGAGGAGGCGATCGAACTTCTGGTGGCTCGAGTATTGGTCTCCCCTGAGTTCCTCTACCGCGTCGAGCGACCCCAGGAGGGGACCGATCAACCGACGAACATCTCCGATCTCGAGCTCGCCAATCGCTTGAGCTATTTCCTGTGGGCTTCGATGCCCGACGATACGCTCATGGACTTGGCTCGTTCGGGTAAACTCTCGGAGCCCGAGACGCTCCGAGCTCAAACTCGGCGGATGCTCAAGGACCCCAAAGCAGAGCGGATGGCCGTCGAATTCGGGACCATGTGGCTGCATATTCGGGACCTCGATACGCTCGACGAGAAAAGCGAAAGTCACTTCCCTGAGTTCGCGCAGATCCGAGGAGACCTCTATCGAGAAGCGACGAGGCGACCGAACCATGGAAGCGAATCGAGGGTGTGCGCAAGTACGCTCGGGGTGGGATTCTGACGCTAGGTGCCACGCTAGCCAAACAGTCTGGAGCGTCGCGAACGAGTCCGATCTTGCGAGGAAACTGGTTGTGCGAAGTCGTTCTTGGGGAGAAACTACCCAAGCCGCCCAAGAATGTACCGGTGCTTGCCGAAGAGCCTCCGGAGGGCTTCACCGAACGCCAACTGACCGAGCGTCACAGTAGCGATCCGGCTTGTTCGAAATGCCATCAGCGGATCGACCCTTACGGATTTGCTATGGAGAATTACGATGCGATTGGACGCTACCGTGTGCGGGATGCGGCAGGAAATCCAATCGATGCATCGTCGCGGCTTCCGACCGGAGAGGCAATCCGCAGCTTCGACGATCTACGTTCCCACCTGGAGACCCATCGCAAAGAAGACTTTGTCCGTCAGTTCAACCGAAAACTCCTCGGGTACGCGCTCGGTCGATCGGTCCAATTGTCCGACGAGCCGATCCTCAAAGAGATTCTTCTAAGGCAGTCGGAAAACTCCTTCAGCATCCAGGAAACGGTCTGCCAAATCGTCTTGAGCAAACCATTCCGGCAAATCCGAGGAAAAGATTTCCGGGATCCGGCTCTGGAGCAATAGTTTCGGCGTTGGAGCATCGATAGACTGAACATTGAGTTTGCAACGCACAGCCCACGATCTGCACAGCCCACGGATCTGACTTTCAGCAAATCCCACTAAGTAAAACCGGCAAACGTAGCCCAGTCCAAAATAGGTATGCAAAATGAACTCCATGGCAAACTACGATGCGAATCGGCGAGATTCCAGAGCCCTCTCAAGGCGAGCTTGGCTCCAAGGGGTCGGGGTGAGTATGGCCTTGCCTTGGATGGAGTCCATGGCCGTTTGGGGTCAAGAAACCGCTAGTGGACAACCCTCCTCCGAGGCCCCGGTTCGGCTTGCTATCCTCTTTGCAGGCAACGGATTCCATGCAGGCCAGTGGTGGGCCAAGGAAAACGCTAGCCAGACGTCCAATGATCCACCGCCGACGGATCGGGCCAAGACCAGCAAACTCGAGCTTGGGCGGGTTTTGGCTCCCCTGCAGGAGTTCAGCGACTCGACCCTCTTTATCCGAGGTCTCTACAATGCCGAGGCTCTCAAGGGAAACATCCACAGCTCCCAGACCGGAAACTTGCTGTCCGGAGCGCCGCTGAGCGCAGGGGGCGAGATCCGATCCGGGACGAGCATCGACCAAATGCTCGCTCAGAGTGTTGGACGGCAAACGAAAGTTCCGAGTTTGGTCTTGGGTTGCGAGAAGTCAAATCCATCGGTTCACAAGAACTACTCGATGATTTACTCCTCGCACATTTCCTGGTCGAGTCCCACGACTCCGACCCCGCTGGAACTTTACCCTGCCCTGGCCTTCGATCGGCTCTTCAAGGACGAGAACCATCGAGGCGACCAGAGCGTGCTCGACTCGGTCTTGGAACACGCCGGCGATATTCGACGTCAGATCAGCAACTCGGACCGGCAAAAATTCGACGAGTACCTCGACTCGGTCCGGGACGTCGAGCAACGGATCGCCAACGCAGGACAGCGAGGGGAGCTTCAAGGCTGGAAGCCGACACTCGATAAGCCGAACATCGATCGTCCGGCCGACGGCATCCCCCAAGACATCTCCGAGCACATGCGTCTGATGTGCGATATTTTAGTCTTGGGCTTCCAAACCGACACGACACGCATCACCACCTTGAAACTCAACAACGACCATTCCTCGTTGCGATTTCCCCATCTTGGGATCGATTACATGATCCACCATCTGCTCTCGCACTCCGACACCGAGGACTGGTTGAAAGTCAATCAGTTCTTCACCGAGCAGGTCGCTTACATCGCACGGCGATTGAGCACGATCCAAGAGGGAGAGCGCACGGCTCTGGACAACTCGATGATCATGCTCTGTTCGAGCATGATGAGCGGCAGTCACGATGCGACCCAACTCCCGGTCGTGATGGTTGGCAAAGGAGGCGGCAAGATCCAGACCGGCAGGGTCCTCGACTACCGCCAAAGTTCCGAACGGCAGATGTGCCGACTGTATCTCTCGATGATGCAAAAGATGGGATTACAAAAGTCCAGTTTCGGCGATGCGACTTCCCCTCTTCCTGAGGTCTGATCGGCTGAGTCTTGGAAAAAAAGCGTCCCGATCGATCCTCCAATTGATTCTAGAAAGAACCTTCGATGGTTAAACTCGGTGCCCACATGAGCATCGCCGGCGGCTACTACAAGGCCGTCGATGCTGCCTCGCAGTTCGATATGGATGTCGTGCAACTTTTTACCAAAAACAACAACCAGTGGAACGCCAAAGAGATCCTCGACAGTGAGGTCGATCGGTTCAACCAATCCCTCAAAGAGTCCGGGGTTACCAACCCCCTGTCGCACGCCTCGTATCTGATCAACCTAGCCTCGCCCAAAGACGAACTCTGGAATAAGAGTATCGATGGAATGGTCATCGAATGGCAGCGGGCAGAGCAATTGGGGCTCGATGGGGTCGTGGTCCACCCAGGAGCCTTTGTCGACTCCGATGAAGCTTCAGGGTTGCAACGGATCGTCGATGGGGTGGCCAAGGTAGCCGAGCAAGTCGGCGCTAAGAAGTCTTGGTTGCTGCTCGAGAACACCGCTGGTCAAGGGTCTTGTTTGGGCTGGAGCATGGAGCAACTCGGTTGGATGCTCGAGCGGACCGGCGAGTCGATGCGCGTCGGGGTCTGTTTCGATACCTGCCATGCGCATGCGGCAGGATATGATTTTTCGAGTCAAAGCGGATTCCAAGCTTGGGAGAAAGATGCCAAAAAGCATGGCGTGCTCGAAGCGATTCGCGCCTTGCATTTAAACGACAGCAAAAAAGGCTGCGGATCGCGGGTCGATCGGCACGAACATATCGGACTTGGCACCATCGGCCGCGAGGGCTTCGAGCGGGTCCTCAAGCACCGGGTCTTGAAGAAATGGCCGATGTATCTTGAGACCGAAAAAGGGCAAGACCAGAGCGGTCAGGAATGGGACGCGATCAACCTGCGGGTTCTTCGCGAATTGGCAAACGCCTAGCGCGCATTCAAGGTCCTCAAGCCCGCAGGGCGGCACTTCTCTGCCATTAGTGCGTAAGCCACCGGTCCTCAAGCCCAGAGGGCTAAGCGGCCTCGTGCGAGCGGTGGCTCACCAGCGGGGGAGACGGATGACCTTTTTGGCGCATTTCCCTGGGCCTTTTGAGTAAGGTTCGAATCTTCTCTAGTTGGCTTTGGGCAAGCGGTCTCGGTAGATGCGCAGTCCGCTCAAACCATGGTAGAGTCCCCCGCATTCGAGCTCGACATCCGAAGCCGAATCGAGCCAATCGCAAAGTCTTTCCACGGACCGCTGCATCCAAGGCGAAGAGAGCTCATCGGGTTCGACGGCATAGGCCAGGAACTCAAGTGTATGGCCGGTAGTCCCGATGCGAGTGCTCAAATCGGCGCTGGTTCCCGGCCGGATGGTGTAGTTGGTCGAAAAGCTGCCGTCGGAGTTTTGATACTTCCTGATCGTCTCGATGGCTTGCTCGACAGTCTCTTTGGCTGCAAGCCAACCGCCTCGGAATGGCAACTCCTTTTTCTTCCAGTATCGGACCGCATGGGCAAGCCCCATCAAGCGGTGCATACCACCGCATGGGCTCTGTGCAAGATCCTGCTTGGCTTCGAACTCCGCTAGCGGTTCGAGCGTCCATTCTTTGCCGTCGGCAGCCGTCCAGGTGAGCTCATCGGGAAAGAGATTCGTCAGTGCAATCAGGGTCCAGCTATATTCGCGGTAAGGATTATTGGGAACCAAGTGCTGCGCGGTGCGCCCCCAATCAGCGATCGTCAGGGTTTGATCCCCAAGACGAATCGGTGTGTTCAATGGCAAGGAGGCTTGGGAGAGATACCCGAGAAACTGATCGACGTGCCCTTGGCCAACGTAACTACCCGCCTCGACATAGGCTTGTAGACTCGGGCGTTGGGTGCTTGCAAGCGCCGGTCCGGCATCGATTTCCCAGCCTCGCATTTGGCCACCTTCGAACAAGTACTCCAGGGCCCCAACGCTCTGCCCATCGACTTGAAGTTTCAGATCGTTTCCATAAGCCACCGCTCCGTGGGCGACTTGCCAAGCTGCGTTGCGATCGACGTCGAGCACACGTCGGTCGCGATTGAAGGCAAGGGTCCGATCGATCCGTTCGACAAGCGATTGAGCCGAGAGCAGGCTCGTCGAGTCGGTCGCTTGCCCAACGGTCGGTTCGCGTTGGGAATTCGGTTCGCACCCCACCGAGAGCAGGCAAATGCAAGCGATGGCACATAAGATTCGATGCGGTATCGAGCGTGTTGGTAGGACACGGACTGGCATAGCGGCTTTAGGTAGGCGAGGAGCCAAGTTGCTTGGCGTTGGAATAGACTTGGATCGGAGCGATCATTCCGTAGCGTTTGTAGATCTTGTGCAAACGGGGAGCATCGATGGGGTTGGCGTCGATCTGACGGATGCAGATCCGGACAATCTGTTTGGGATACTTCGATGCGATCTTGGCGTACATCTCCGGATCCTTCTCGCCGCTGTCGCCGACGAGCACAAAATGCCGGTAGGGCATGCGTTTGACCATGTTATTGATCACTCCGAATTTGCTTTTGCGTCGGATGATCAGCCATTTTTTAATCAGCTCATCCCGGAGCCGAAACCATTTCAGGTGCATGCTTCCAACGGGGAATTCCGAGGCGCTAAGAAACTCGTTGAGCGAGTCATAGATCTGCCATGGGCTGCTGCTGACGTAGTGGAACATCGCACCCCGGGACGCCCATTCACGATAGATCTCGGCCATCCCATCGATGGCCGTAAAAGGTTCGGCGAAAGTTCGCCGGAGCATTTTTCGACGGCTGCACACATCGGTCTGTTTGATCGTATCATCGATGTCGGTGATCACGCTCAGGCCGGTATCATCGGCCAAGAACACTCGACTACTGATCGGTCGGATGCCATTGTCCCATTGGATCGAACATTCGCGATGGGAATCGAGTTGGCTTCGGGGCAGATCGAGTCGACATTGAAATAATCCGCTGGATTTGGACTTTCCAGGCAGGACGTACTGTTGGTTGGAGATCGAGACTCGGATCCGTTCGCGGACCATGGGGCTGACTAGGAACCCGTGGATACGATCTTGAAACAGAGCGCTCTTGGCTGTCGACTCGTCGAGTTCGAGGGCTCGTATGAAGGCTTTGAGCATAAGCCGCTTTGCGAGCGACGGAACGGTGTTTAGGCAGATACGACCTTGGACCTGAATCCGCCACAGCGAACCTCGTTCGATTGGGTATCCGATCGTCGGATAGAGTTGGACTTCGGTTTGAGGTTCCAGGGATGCAGGGTCCCATGATCGGTTGGCATCCAAGGGCTAAACGTCTCCAAGGTTTGTTTGCATGGGCACTGTCGGGTGTGACTAACCTAATTGTACTTGGCGTCGCTCTTGGATCGAACGGAAAATCGCTTCAGCCAAAACGACATCTTGAAGGGCTTCGTGGGCGTCGAGCGGATTGAAACGATTGCCAGGAATAACGGGCTTGCCTTGAATCGAGCCCGCGAAGGCTAGGAGTTGGTCGGCCCTGGACCATTGATTTTGGGTTGGGAATTCCGAGCTAAGGCTAGCCAACTGACCTTGGACTCGCAAATGGCCTTGGCCTTTGTAGTTCAAGCTCACGGCTCCATGGGCGATTGCCCCATTATCGAACCCGAGGGTCCAGGTGACCGACTCATCGATTCGGGCGAATCGCTGAGCGTCGGTTTTACTCTCTTGGGCGATGACCCAAACCGGATCCGACCCGGCCCAAAGCCGACAAGTTCGAAGCACGTCGAAACCCGCTTGAAAGACCGCCCCGCCACCGGCAAGGGCCCGGTCTAGCCGCCAGGAATTGGGTTGTTCGATTCGAAAGGACTGGGCAGCGTCGATCGACTCGATCGGGCCAAAGCACTTCGTGGACCGAGCCAGCGGAGCGCTTGCAACGGCCAAGCGTCGCGAGTACCTCGTGAAAGCATCGATCATCTCACGGCACTCGACCGAATCGATGGCCATGGGGGATTCGCAGAAAACATGCTTACCAGCCTTGGCAGCCCGCACGGCCAACTCGCAGTGCATTCCGGTCGGCACTGCTAGGTAAACGATGTCGATCGCTTCGTCGGCCGCAATACGATCGAACGAGTCGTAGTCATAGACGTGGCTTCGATCGATGCTCCAAGCCTTTGCGTAAGCTTGTGCTTTGCTCGCATCGCCTGAGACGAGCGCCGAGATTCGGCAAGTGGGATGATTGGCTTGCAGAGGATTGGCAAAAAGGGGGCCGACGTTTCGAACGCTCTGTGTGCCCAGACCCACCACGGCGATCCCCATTGCGGGAGGACAATTTGCTGTGGCATACTTAACCGGTGTCACGGAGGCACCCACCTGGGTGTGCAGAGCACTCAGAGCAGCAGCCGTGGAAACGGCAGAGAGAAACTCGCGTCGTGTGTTGGCCATGTCAAATTGCTTTCGGATGCGGGAAGGGGATGTTCAAAGCGCCATTATAGTCTAAAGCGATGGCATGCTTTGGATTCAGGACGAAGAGAGTGGGGATTCCGGGGGTTCGGGGACATGGGACGGAACCGAGGGAACACCGGCCGGCTCGGGGGCTGGAGCGGGTTTTCCATGCGGTGCGGACTTCGGGGCGTTGAGAAGAACGGTCACAGCGCCGAGGATTCCCAAGAGCAAAGATCCTGCGAACATCGCATTGAGACTGTCGAACTTTCCTTTTTCGACGATGCTCGCGATGGTGTTGATCACCGGAGCAAAACCGAAAACTAGCGGCATGATGAAGATCGGTTTGCCGCCGTAGGTAAACGCCAAGATGATCCCAAGTGCGCCCATCGCGCCACAGGTTCCAGCAAGGATCGACCAGATCATGCCTGGTATTCGGTAGCCGCTGGTCTGATGCATCGCCATCGATTCGAGCAGCACCACGGGGATGATCACAGCGATCAGGAAATACGCGATTCCGACGCAGCAGAAAGGTCGCAGTCGCGACCCGCCCATCTTGGATTGTCCGATGTGCAGGAATGGACCATAGGAGCCCCAACACAGAACGGCTAAAGCGATTGAGAGCCCGACGGCTAGCCAATTCAAAGCGACCTCGCCGTCGACGGCTTTGGGTTGCGGTTTGTTTAAGAACACTCCGATCATGCCGATGGCGACCATGGCCATACCGACGAGAAACATCGGTTTGATCTGCTTAAAGGACTTGTTCAGATAGGAGGTCAGCAGAGTGTTGACGACCGGGGCTCCGCCAAAGACGATCGGCATGACAAAGATAGCTTGGGCTTTGAACGCCAGAGCCAGGGTCACCCCGAGTGCTCCGAGAGCCCCAACGGCCCCGGCAAATAACGACATGACCGTTCCACTGACCGACCAGAATCCCGTCTCGCGTTTTCGGTTAAGCAACGCGACAGGGACCAAAACTGCGATAAGAAAATAGGCCAGTCCGACCCCGACAAACGCTCGGAGCGAAACTCCGATTTCCCCCTGAAAGGTTTTCTCCTTGAGCTCCATCAAGGAAGTTCCTTTGTGGAGCACGATGCCGTAGATTCCCCAAAAGAAGGCAGTCATTGCGGTAAAGAGCAAGACGAAAGGAAGTTTAGACATGGATGCTCTACTAGGAAGTGAAATGCCAGGGGAATAGAAAGCGAATCGATCTACAGTAACCTAGCGGCAAAATCATTGGACCGCAAAATGAAATAACCGCACAATTATTTAACCGCGAGCATGCGTTCCAAGGCGATGAGCGACCAATTAGCGACGTCCTCTTTGACGTGGATCTGATTGACAACCGTGCCTTGGACGATGTTCTCGAGGCTCCAGCAAAGATGCGCAAGATCGATTCGATACATCGTCGCGCACATGCAGACCAGGGGAGACAGGAAGTGGATTTGTTGTTCGGGATGTTGTTCCTTGAGGCGATTGACCAAGTGGAGCTCGGTGCCGATGGCCCACTGGGAACCGGGTGGAGCTTTCTTGACCGTCTCGATGATCTTGCTCGTCGAACCTGAGATGTCGGCGATGTCGTTGACTTCTTGAGGGCATTCAGGGTGCACCAGGATTTGGATCCCGGGATACTTTTCGCGGAACTGATGGACGTGGGAAGCTTGGAACATCTGGTGGACCGAGCAGTGCCCCTTCCACAGGATAACCTTCGAGTCCTCGATGGCTTGTTGGCTGTTTCCGCCGTGCTCTTCTTCGTGAGGGTTCCACACAGGCATTTGGGAATTGGGAATTCCCATCTTCAGGGCCGTGTTTCGACCGAGATGCTGGTCGGGGAAGAAGAAGACCCGTTTGCGCTGAGCAAACGACCATTCCAAGACCGCTTTGGCGTTGCTACTTGTGCAGACGATACCGCCGTGTTTTCCGCAAAAGGCTTTGAGGCTCGCGGCGCTGTTGATGTAGGTCACCGGGGTGAGCTCTTGGGTATCGATCACTTCGGAGAGTTGGCTCCAAGCCGACTCGACTTGACGGATTGCAGCCATGTCGGCCATCGAGCATCCGGCGGCCATGTCCGGTAGCACGACGGCCACGCGTTGACCACCGCGCTCTTTGAGCTTCTCGGGTCGATTGGCCAGAATGTCTGCCGTCTCGGCCATAAAGTGCACACCGCAGAAAACGATGTTGCGGCAATCGGGGCTGTCGGCAGCGAGCTTGCTCAATTGGTACGAGTCGCCCGTCAGGTCCGCATGCTGGATAACTTCATCTTGTTGGTAGTGGTGCCCCAGGATGAGCAAGCTTTTGCCGAGGGTCTTTTTCGCCTTTGCGATCCGCTCGCAAAGCTCCTCGTTGCCCAGTTGGCGATAGGGAGCAAAGGGTTTCGAAGAGTCGAGGGTTGCGTTGATCATGCTAGTTCCCAGAGCGTAGGGCCGGTGATTGGGCCCGAGGGTGAATTATTGTTTGCCGCAGTAGTCGATCGCGGCTGCGATTTCCGTCTTGAGACGGAAGCGTTCGACGATCCGATCGATGTACCCGTGTTCGAGTAAAAATTCGCTGGTTTGGAAGCCTTCGGGAAGCTCGATTCGGATGGTGGCCTTGATGGTTCTCGGACCGGCAAACCCGATCAGGGCCTTCGGTTCGGCGAACACCAAATCGCCAAGGCTTGCGAAACTCGCCGCCACGCCACCCATCGTCGGGTTGGTCAGGACGCTGATAAAGAAGCCGCCTGAGGCATGATAGCGAGCCAGGGCCGCAGAGACCTTGGCCATCTGCATGAGCGACAAAATCCCTTCATGCATGCGTGCTCCACCCCCCGAACCGCTGACGATGATCAAAGGAAGATGATGTTCGGTCGCCCGCTCGATGAGCCTTGTGAGCCGTTCGCCGACGACCGAACCCATGCTGCCCATAATGAACGCCGAGTCGGTCACCGCGATTGCCACGCGGCGTGCCCGGATCATGCCCGTGCCGCACAAGGCCGCGTCGGTCAGACCCGTGCGAGTTTGTTCAGAAGTAAGTCGGTCAGCGTACGATTTTTTGTCGGAAAATCGCAAGGGGTCCGAAGGCAAAACGTGCTCGTCCTGGGCCTCAAAGGTCCCATCATCGAGCAATTGGGAGATTCGCTCCCAGGCCGATACGTAATTGTGATAGCGGCACTTGGGGCAAATGCTCAGGTTCTTCTCGAGCTCTTTGCGGTAAATCGACTCCCCGCAGCCCGGGCATCGTACCCAGAGCCCCTCGGGAATTCCTCGTTGGGTAGCGGGCACTTGCCCGGAAGTCGGTTCGGTATTGGACGGATCAGCGATGGCCATGACTCGACGGTTGCTAGGGGGGATTTCACCAGGGGCCCTGTGGGTCTAAGTTTTAGCCTGAGTGTTTCGCTAGGGCAATTGATCCTCGGGGGCAATCTAGGCCATGAGTTTCAGGGAGTCTTTCTCCGAGTCGATCATTTCCCAGGTTCCGTCATCGCATTCGGACTTCCAAAAGTCGTCGAATGGCGAGGATTTCAGTTGCGTTGCGACCAGGGTAGCCAGGGGCTCAGGGATGACGACCGCGATGACCTCTTTGGCATGCTTTCTCTGGAGTTTCTGAAGTTGTTTAGCAACTCGGCGCAGGGCTTCGGCGAGCGTTTCTCCCTCGGGGGGATGGAACGAACTGGGGTCTTCCTGGACCTGGCGATATACCTTGGGCTGCTGACGCTTGATCTCCTCGATGCATTTGCCCTCCCAAAGGCCGTGGTCGAGGTTGCGGAGCCAATCGCAGATTTTCCACCTGCAATTGGCTTTTTCTGCGAGCATCTTGGCCGTGTCGCTGGCCGATTCGCATGGACCGCAGTAGATCATCGCGATGGGATATTTAGAGATCTGATCGATCGCTAAGAGGACTTGCTGTTTCCCGACTTCGGATAAAGGAATATCTAAACTCCCTTTCATCCGTTCCTGCTCGTCGAGGGCCGTGGCACCTGGACGAACGACCAACACTTGACTCATACACTTAGAACTCCAAAAAGACTACGCGTCGGACCCGGCCCCAAAGGCCTTGATTTGGCATCGCAATCGCGTCATCGCTTGGCAGTAATCTGCTTCGCGGAAAATGGCCGAACCTACGACAAGCAGGTCGGCACCATGGGACGTGACCGACGCGATGGTTTGGCTGTTGATTCCACCATCGACCTCCAAAAGGAGGTTCGGTCCAAAGGTTTTACGAAGGTATTTCAGGCGTTCCAAAGCGACCGGATTAAAGGCTTGGCCCCCAAAACCCGCTTGGACACTCATGACCAACACCAAGTCGCATTCAGGGACAAACCGCAACATTGCTTCCATCGGGGTCGTGGGATTGATGGCCAATCCGGCGGCCACTCCCGCGGAGCGAAGTTGGGCGAGCAACCCCGAAGGCTCGGGCTCGGCCTCAATATGAAACGTGATGCAATCGGCCCCGGCATCGACAAAGGCTTTAGCAAACCGCCCTGGAGACTGAATCATCAAATGGACGTCGATTTTAAGCGATGTGACCCGACGCAAGGACTCGACGATCGGCATACCATACGTCAGGTTCGGTACGAACTGGCCGTCCATGACATCCAGATGGAGTGCCTCGACCCCAGCCTCTTCGAGCCTCTCGACCTCTCTTTGCAGATTGGCAAAATCGCACAGAAGCAACGAGGGTAGAATCGCTGGGCGAATCCCTTGGAATACTTCGAGAGTTTGCTCGACACGCGAACCGATTTGGCTCATAAAGGATATGCATGCAAGGATTGGCAGGTTCGAATCGACCCGCTCGACGTAATCCACCATAAAGCCCCGCCGGGGCTTGTACAAGAGGCAAAATTTTGTGCAGCGGCCAAGCAACCCAAAAAACCACCAAAAAGGAGGGGGCGTGTCGGAAGGAAAATCAAGCGATTGCGGGCCTTTAGAGCCTGAACAAACCCACGAGCCGACGATTCCAGAAACCGAGAAATCTTCGTCGCCACCTTCGAACGATCCTCTGGACGGAAACTTCGGCTTCCGCAAGGCCGCACAAAAGGTCCGGGATTTTCCTCAGACACCCGGCGTCTACCTGATGAAAGACGCCTCAGGGGTCGTGATCTACATCGGCAAAGCCAAAAACCTTCGGTCGCGAGCCGGTAGCTACTTCCAGTCGACTGCCGCCCAAGAAGCCCGAACCGCCGAATGGATCGGCGAGATCGCCGATATCGACTTCATGGAGTGCGAGAGCGAAGTCGACGCACTGCTGACCGAAAACCGACTCGTCAAAGACATCCAACCGCGTCACAACAAAGACCTCAAAGACGACAAGTCGTTCCCCTACCTGATGATCACCACTCACGAAGACTTTCCGCGTGTCGAGGTGACAAGGTCCCCCAAAATCAAAGGGGCAAAGTTGTTCGGGCCCTTTACCAGCGCCGGGCAACTGCGAGGGGCATTGCAAGTCATGCAACGGGTCTTCCAATTCCGAACCTGCTCGCTGGATATCGAAGAAAACGACCCTCGCTGGCAATGGTTCCGACCCTGCCTGTTGGCCTCCATCGAGCAATGCTCGGCTCCTTGCAACCTTCGAATCAGCAAAGAGGACTACCGACGCGACATCAGACGCCTCCAAACATTCCTCGAAGAAGGTGGACAGAAACTCCTCGGACAGATGCGCCAAGAAATGCTCGATGCCTCCAAACAACTCGACTTCGAACGGGCCGCGAAACTTCGCGATGAAATCCAACTCCTAGAAAATCTCAACCGTCGCGGCGAAATCGATACCCACGCGCAACCCGAAGTCTTCTACATCGACCCAAAACGCGGTATGCGTGGTCTCCGCAAAGTCCTCGGCATGGACCGTGACCCCCGCGTCATCGAAGGAATCGATATCGCACACCTAGCTGGCCAAGACACCGTCGCCTCGTTGGTCCAATTCCTCGATGGACTACCCTTCAAACCCGGATACCGCCGCTACAAGATCCAAGGAGTCGAAGGCATCGATGATTATCGCTCGATCCACGAAGTCGTCGCGCGACGATTCCGTCGGATGGCCGACCAAGAGGAAACCTTCCCCGATCTGCTCATGATCGATGGCGGAAAAGGCCAACTCAACGCCGCTCTGGCCGCATTTCGCGACTGCGATCTGACTCCCCCTGTCCTGGTCTCTCTAGCCAAACAGGACGAGGAAATCTTTCTCCCCGGCCAAAAAGAACCCATACGGCTCGGCCGCGATTCCTTCGCATTGCGATTGCTCCAATACGTGCGAGACGAAGCCCATCGATTCGCCCAACACTACCACCACCTGCTCCGCCGCAAAAGCGCCTTCCGCAGCGCCAAGGACCCGAAAAATGGGCAAACCCCTCGCCAAAGAACCCCAAGACCCAAAAAAGACCCCGATACCCCAACCCCATAACGTCAGGTCCCCAAGACTCGCTCCCCCCACCCAACCGGCACAGCCCGCAGAAACCCAACCGGATTTTCGAATTCTTTTCGAGCTCTCAAGAATATACTAAAGTCCATGTTGACCTCCGGACCTAGCATGGAATCTCATTACCTGCAGTTCCGTCAAACCCCAAGTCTTTTCGGACTCCCTATTTGGACTCCCCTTCCGGACTCCCTTCATGATCCACAAACACTCCGCCAGAATCGCCCTCGGCTCGGCCATCGCACTTGCCTTGAGCCCCTGGACCCTCATAGAAAGTGCCCATGCCCAATGCTGCTGGGGCTCCAAACCACAAGCTGCCTACCCCGTAGGTAGCCCCTACCCGGTCGCAAGCCCCTACCCGGCTCAAGGGGCCAACTACGCCGTCGGCCGTCCAACAATCCCCGTAGTCCCTATCACACCATCCTACGGCTCGACCCCAAGCTACTACGGCAACTACGGGATGCTCCCCCCAGCAAGCGGCAACGCACTCCCGAACGGTTTCCCCCAATCCGTCGCCTCGGCCATGCCCACGGCAGCCTACGATACCCAGTGGCAACGCACACCCGTGACCTACTACAGGCCCGTGACCCAGTTCGACCCTAACTACGGCACAACCGTCACCTCGCTTCAACCCTGTACCTCGTATCAGTACCAAGCCCAACGCGTTCCGATGGTCGCCCCGACCCCCGTCGGCGGTGCCTACGCCCAAGCTTCCAACCAATGGCCAGCGATCAACCAACCCGGATACTATCCGACGGGTGTTGCGAACGCTTACGCGATGAACCCTGTCCCTCTTGCCAATCCCAACACCCCCCTGCCCGGCTCCATGGTCGCTCCACCGACCTACCCGCAAGTCCAATACCTACCCTCCAATGGCACCGTACCGGCCAGCGCGACGAGCACCGGTTCAGCGACTTTTCAAGCCAACACAAATCCAGGTCTCTCCAGCGCCGTCTACTACGGCTCTCCAACAGCAAACCCAGCGGTCAATTGCCCAAACGGAGTATGTCCAAGCAACACCTATGCCGCCAACGCACCGTCAACAAACCTCACTCCCCCCAACGTCCCAGGTGCCGCGTCGATCGTCCCGATGGGACCCGTGACGTATCTTCCGGGTTCCTCTGTACCGGGTTCCTCTGTACCGGGTTCCTCGAATACCAACCCAGTCCTTCCACCCAGCGGTGCGACGCTTGACCCAGAGGCCGCCCGCGCACCGACTTGGCCACCACCACCCAGTGTCACTCCTCCCAGTGTCACTCCTCCCAGTGCCACACCGACGACCTCCTCGGCCGGACTCTGGAGCGATCGCGACGAGCGCGTCGCGAAAATGTCGCCGATGACTCGGCTCCCTATGGTGCCGATCGATCGGCCCGTAGCCAACGCCGCTCCAACCTATCCGACCAGCCGATCGGTCTCGAACGATCCGGCTGCCATCGCTAGCCCATTCCCAGGCTCCTTCCCAAGCAATCCGGCGACATCCCCAACTCTCCCTACTTACCAACCAAGCACCAAAACTCTCAACGCAAAACCGCTCGTAGCGCCCGAAGGATTCGATGGAAAACCCCATTGGAACCCAAAGCTTCTTCCGCCATCGGCATCGCCTGTTGAAGACAAAGTGGCTCAGCTTTCCACCGCATCTCTGAAATGATCCCTTGGCAAACCAATGCTTTGCGAGGACCCAACCGATGGTCGGGCCGCAGTGTCTTGGAACTCTACCTTCCTCCAGAAGTAGCGTTCCGAAGTGCACCTCCTCTGGCTCGCCTCATAGAACCCTTAGTCGACTTCCTGGATTCGGGGCGATTTACCACCACCCATCCCGAGAGCATCTCCTCGGCTAGATCGGTCCTGGATCGACTTGGCGCAACGGCCCAGGCGCAAGCGACCTGGGCGGAAGCCTGGCTCAGGATCGCCCAGTGGATGTCGGCCATGTCCGGAGTACCGGTCGTCTGGCTCGAACCTGCCGAGTCCTTAGCCTCGGACGATGATTGCGAAAGCCAATGGGTGCTCCCCCTGGAGATGGAGGAAGAACTCCTGGCCTGCAAATGCTTCAGTCTTGCGCACGAGTGGATCGAAGCCTGCCAACGCGCTGAAACCTATCCTATCGCCTCAAAGTTTCGCGAACTTTTTGATTATGCCGACGACATCCGTTTAGGCCCTAGTTCTCGAGCGATCCTCGACGCGGCAAAAGCCCGTGGTATCCCTTCCTATCGACTCACCTCAGGCTCTTTGTGCCAACTGGGCGAAGGGAAGTACCAACGTCGGATTTGGACCGCCGAGACCGATGCGACCAGCGCCATCGGCGAGTCGATCGCAAGCGATAAAGACCTTACCAAACGCCTTCTGCGGAACGTCGGTGTGCCAATCCCACTGGGCCGGTTGGTCACAAGCCCACAGGACGCTTGGGCCGCCGCATTGGAAGTCGGCTTACCCGTCGTCGTCAAACCCAAAGACGCCAATCACCAACGTGGGATCTCCATCGAATTGACCCAACAGGACGAGGTGATGAAGGCCTACGATTGGGCGATCGAAGACGGCCAAACAGGCCATGTCATGGTCGAACAATTCGCGCGCGGACAGCATCACCGGTTGCTCGTCGTGGGAGATCGGATGGTAGCGGCCAGCCGAGGACACTTCGAAACCGTCACCGGCGACGGTCGCTCGTCGATCGAGCAACTCGTCGGAATCTTGAACCAGGATCCAAGGCGAGGAGAGGCCTACACCGACCCGCTGGGTGTTTTGAAACTCGATGCGGCGGCCAAAATCGAGTTGTCCAAACAGGGGCTCACTGTCGATTCGATCCCCGAGCCGCACCGCGAAGTCTTGATCCGCCGCACCGGAGATTTAACCACCGATTGCACCGATGAGGTCCACCCACAAACCGCAGCACAAGCCGTCTTGGCAGCCCAAGTCGTCGGATTGGATGTAGCTGGCTTGGATGTGCTAGCCGAAGACATCTCTGCTCCGCTTGCCCCACAGCGCGGAGCGGTCGTCGAGGTCAACGCTGGACCGTCCCTCTCGTGCCATGTCGCACCGATGTTCGGAAACCCACAACCAGTCGGCGAGGCAATCGTCGAGATGCTCTTTCCAGCATCCTCCTCTTGGGCGATCCCTATCCATGGCCTGCTCGCCCCGACCTACGATGAACCTTGCAAAAACCAAGTCCAAAGCTGGATGCAGGAGCAAACTGCAAAGGGCTTGACCCCCGCATCGGTCGTACCCGGATCGATTCAAATCCAAGACCAATGCATCGATTTAGAGGATTGCGATACCCGAACCAGGGCCTTGGCGGCACTAGGCAACCCTAGGGTTGAGATCCTGCTGGTGGTTTTGAGCCCGAGGGACTTGCTCGGACATGGACTACCGGTCTGGCGTCTGGACGAATTAAGACTCGTCGATGGAACGATCGAGAGCATCCGAGCGTCGGGGACTGAAGAGGTTTTCCGAGTGCTGCGAAACGCGATGCCTCCTAAAGCCCAACCGAAGTGGCTCTATGGGACCTAAGCTCAAAGCCAAAAAAGAACCCCGATACTGGACGGCTGGACTGGCTGTATGGTTTACACTTTCAATCCTCGCATCGATCCCCGCTTGGGCGGCGATGTATGTCCACCGCAACTGGAGCGACAACAGCCTCTTTGAGATGGCCAACCATACCCACTGGCACTTTGCTCTGGGAATGCTCTGTGTTTGCCTGCTCGATGTGGTCTTGAGGTGGTTGAACCATTGGCGCGCTCCATGGATATCCCGCACGCTTCATGCAGCGATCTTGCTGATCCCAACGGTCTACCTTTGCGCTCTTGCCGAACCGTGGACGGCACTGAAGCTTGCCGATTGGCGAACCGACAAACCGACCAAACCGCTTTCGATCGCTTCGTGGAATGTGTTCATTCAAAACCATGAATTCGATGTCATCGAGAAGACCATCGAGAGTCTCGATGCCGACGTGGTTCTCCTGATCGAGGTCACTCCCGAACACCGCAAAGGACTCAGGGCACTCGACAGGAAATACCCGTACTCGAAGTGGTCTCCTCGACCCAACACCCAGGGACTTGCGATCCTGAGCCGTATCCCAGGGATCGAGTTCCAGGAGAAGATCCTAGGCCCATCGAAGATGCTATCGCTCGAAGCGGTGATCCCCAAGGGCGACTATGCGGACGAGCCGATCCGATTGTTGGGTGTCCATACCGCCTCGCCCAATCAAAATGGACGTTTTAGGGTTCGCGACGAACAACTTCTCGAGATCGCGGCATGGGTCCAACAATCCGACCTCGAATCAATCGTTATCGGGGATCTGAACATCACCCCCTGGAGCGATGGGTTCAAGCGATTGATCCGCCAGGCAGGTCTTATCGACACACGCCGATACCGTGGCTTCTTTGCGACATGGCCGTGCGGCTTGGGAGTCGTTGGAATCCCGATCGATCATGCCCTGGTCACCCCAGGCCTTCGCGTGATCGATCGAGAGTCGGGCTTTACGAACATCGACTCAGACCATCAGTGGATCCGCATGTGCGTCGATGGGGGGACTAAGGCGGATCGTAACCGCCTGGACTCCCGGGATGACACCGGCAAATCCTCCAGATCCCCTTGACCGCGCCTCGGATCGGGCCATGTTTTTCGATCGCCTCGATCATGTACTGGGAGCAACTCGGACTAAAACGGCATTGGCTCATGAGCAACGGACTGATCGCTCGTTGGTAGAATCGCACCAGCGAAATCAAGATCGATGCGAGCAAGCGACTCATTGCGACGACTCCCCAAAAATCCCCAGCAGAAAAATCCCCACCCGAAAATCGACATGTTTGCCGTTAGGCAACAAGCCCCTTGGTCACCAACATGAAGACATCCTCGAGGGTCGGATCTTTGTCGCTGAAGGACCGCATCTTGACCCCCCCGTCGACGAGCTTTTTCATCAGATTCGATAAGCCTTGATCATCGGTCTCGAATTCCGCTGTGACGCGATTGCCGTCGATTTCAATACCCCGCATCGCAGGATCGCTCCTGACGATCGAAATCCCAGCGTCCTGATTCTCGACAAACCGAATCTCGACAATCCGGTTGCGGCGGATCTGACGGTAGACCGAATCGATCGTGCCGTGCATGAGCAATTGCCCTCGCTCGATAATGCCGATCGAGGTGCAACAGTCGGCCAATTCCGAGAGAATGTGACTGGAGATCAAAATCGTCTTACCCATCTTGCGCAACTCTTTGAGAAGCGCTTTGACCTCGATCCGAGCTCTAGGATCCAATCCGCTCGTCGGTTCGTCGAGGATCAACACAGGCGGATCATGCACAAGCGTCTTGGCAAGACACAGCCGCTGCTTCATCCCCCTGGAAAGTCCGTTGACAAAGTCATCGCGTTTGTGAGTCAAGTCGAGCAACTCGAGCACATCGCCAATGACTTTCTTTCGCTGCGTTCGACCGATCTTGTAAGCCACCGCGAAGAAATCCAGAAACTCCCATACCTTCATCCCATCGTACACACCGAAGTCGTCGGGCATGTAGCCGATACTCCGCCGCACATCCATCGGTTGCTTGTTGACGCTAAAACCGTTGACGGTTCCATCCCCTCGGGTGCTCTTTAGGAGTGTTGCGAGGAACCGGATCGAAGTGCTCTTGCCAGCTCCATTCGGACCGATAAAGCCAAACAACTCCCCTGCCTCAATCTTCATATTGACCGAACCGACCGCAGTGAACTCACCGTAGTCTTTTCCAAAGTTCGATAATTCGATCATCTTGAATCAACCCTGTTGACTTGGCCTCTGGGAGATGGAGGCATCAGTTTAGTGCAAACCGCAAGCCGACTGCAAACGGATCTCATGGCTTGGATTCGGCTAACTCCCGAAATTCCGCTTCCGTCAAGATCTTAACCCCCAACTGCTCGGCCTTTTGAAGCTTGCTACCGGCCGCTTGCCCCGCCACGAGATAGTCGGTTTTCTTGGAGATACTCCCGGAAGCTTTTCCACCGAGCTTTTCGATCACCCGCTCGATCTCATCTCGGGAGTAATGCTCGAGCGTTCCGGTGACTACCAACGTTTTATTGGCGAAAACCCCCGAGCGATCGACCGAGTCCTCCTCAGAGGTCTCAAGCGACACTCCTGCATTGGCAAGTTGCTCGAAGACCTGCTTGCCCTCGTCGCTTCGGCAAAACTCAAAAACACTCTTGGCAATGATCGGTCCGATCTCCTCGGTATTGGACAACTCCTCGAGACCGGCACTGGTCAAACTCGCTGCCGAACCGAAGCGACGAGCCAGAACCATCGCGACGCGTTGGCCGACATGACGGATCGTGATGGCATTGAGCACACGCGACAATCCACGCTGCTTGCTGGCCTGAATGCCCTGGAGAAGATTCTCCGCGGATTTCTTACCCATGCGTTCGAGCGTCATGAGTTTTTCCAAAGTCAATCCATAGAGGTCCGCATAGGAGTTGACCAACTGGGCATCGACGAGTTGATTGACAAGCTTGTCCCCGAGGCCTTCGATGTCCATGCAATCTCGTGTTGCAAAATAGCGCAGTCGCTGACGCCATTGCGCTGGGCATTGGTTCGAAACGCAGCGTAAATAAACCCCCGCCTGATCTCGGACCAATTTCTCGGAGCACTCGGGGCATTGTTCGGGAAAAAGGAACTCGGGCAACTCGCGATCGCGACGATGCTTTTCAACCCGCACGATGTGCGGAATGATCTTTCCAGCTTTCTCCACAACGACCCAATCGTCGACTCGCACATCCTTGCGACGTATCTCATCGAAATTGTGGAGCGAAGCTCGGCTGACGGTCGTGCCTGCCAATTGCACCGGCTCGAGTTCGGCAACCGGGGTGATCGTACCGGTTTTACCGACCTGGGTCTTGATCGCCAACAGACGGGTGACAGCTTCGTATTTCTCGATTTTATAAGCGATGACCCAGCGGGGGGATTTGCTCGTCGAGCCCAAGGATTCGCGTTGCTCGAAGGAGTTGACTTTGATCACCAACCCATCGACCTCGAAGTCCAATTCGTGAAGGTTTTCTACCAAGTGATTGCAGTGCTCGACGACCTCTTGGGTGCTCTTGAAGCATTGCACCAAAGGGGTGCTCGGGACCCCGAGCTGGCCGACCTTCTGGAGAAACTCCATGTGCGTACGAACTTGCAAACCATCGCAGAACCCCATTCCGTGACAGAGGAACCGGAGCTTGCGCTTCGCGCAAATTTTCGGGTCGAGCAAACGGATCGAGCCAGCCGTGACGTTGCGGGGGTTTTTGAATTCGGCTTCGCCGATTTTGGCTCGCTGTTGGTTCAAGGCGACCAAATCCGTGTTGGTCATGTAGACCTCCCCGCGCACTTCGAGCGTCTTGGGAATTCCCGTACCTTGAAGTTGCAACGGGAGCCCTCGGATCGTTCGTGCATTGTGGGTCACATCGTCGCCTACCTCGCCGTTGCCCCGCGTGATGGCAGCGGCCACTTGCCCGTTCTCATAGCGGATCGATGCGGCGACACCATCGACTTTCAACTCGACGACCCACTCGATGGGCTCGCCGGGCAAGTTCTTTTCGACACGTTGGAAGAACTCGCGAAGCTCCCCTTCGGTGTAGGTGTTTTCGATCGAGAGCATCGGTATGCGATGAGCGACCTGCGCCAAGCCCTCAACGGGTCGGTCACCGATTTTCTGAGTCGGGCTATCGGGGGTGATCAAACTAGGAAAACGGACTTCCCAGCCGGCCAGCTCGCTGAGAAGTCGATCGTACTGCAGATCGGAAATTTCCGGTTCTGCTTGGACGTAATAGAGATTGTCATGCTTGCGGATCTGCTCTCGAAGCTCCCTGATGGAGCTGGCCGCCTCCTGGAGGCTGACGTTCGGATCGTCAGGCTTGTGCATCTTTGGGATTCCATAAGCTCTATAAGGTTGCGTCGGATCGGAGCAAGACCCGTTTACCGGTCTTGGCCGACTTGTAAATCGCATTGATCAGCTCGACACTCCGACGACCCTCGGTTCCGTCGATGCGCGAGGGCAGACCATCTTGGATCGATTTCGCAAAGTCCTTGAACAATTCGCGATGCGCAATATGGCCGATGGCAGCAGGATCCGAGGCTCCACCACCGGTGGTATTGGAGTTCACCTGTGCGAGAATCTTCTCGTCTTGCTTGTTGGCTTTAGCGAAATTCCATCGCACCAGAGCCTCCTCCTCGAGGACCGCCATGCCGCCAGAACCGGCAATCTCGATTCGCTTGAGAGTGCCCGGATACGCAGCGGTCGTCGCGACGATCGTTCCGAGCGCACCGGACTCGAATTCCAGCGTTGCGACGGCCGTATCCTCGACTTCGATGCGCTCATGAGCCCGCAGAGCCGTCATGGCGCTGACCATCAATGCCCCGCCCCCGTCGAGCGCCCAAGTCCCCCGCCATTTGCCGCTGTCATAGTATTGCTGCGTTCGAAACCACTTGACAATCGCGTCGGCAACGCAAATCGATCCAAACCGCCCCTGCTCGACGGCTGACTTCATCAAGATCGCCGAACGATGAAATCGAGAAGGAAAAATGGTCCCTAGATAAACGTTGTTTTTTTCACACTCGGCAATCAGCCGGTCACATCGCTTGGTGGTGACCTCCAATGGTTTTTCGACCAACACATGCTTGCCGGCTCGGGCCGCGGCGATTCCGGGCTCTAAGTGGGCACCGCTGGGTGTGCAGATCGTCACAATGTCGATCGAAGGATCCTTGAGCATCGCTGCAAGATCGTCATAGGCAAGCCCACCGAATTCAGCACAAAAGGCCTCCACCTTGGACTTGTCCCTACCGTAGCAGGCTACAAGCCTCGATCCTCGCATCTCAGAGATTGCCCTCGCATGGAATTTGGCAATCATCCCACAGCCGATTATTCCCCATCCCAACATGGTATACGCCTTTCTAAAGGTCGTTGAGCACCCGATTCATCGATCCGCTTTGGCGGCCCTGGATGTCTATCGTAACATACCGAAAGCCCAATTCGGTCGCCTTGCCGGCGATCTGCGATCGCATCGGTTCGCTGACCGCAGCGGCAAGCTCCGTGGCTTGGATCTCAAGCCTCAAAAGATCCTCGGCATGAAGTCTCGCTCGAACATCGTAGAATCCTTGACCGTGAAGCCAACTTTCCATGGCTTGGATCCGATTCAATCGCCCCATCGTTACGACTTGACCATAAGCGATCCGGCTGGCCAAGCATGGGCTGGCAGGTTTGTTGGCAACCTCCAAACCCCATAAAGTAGCAATACCCCGCACCGCCTGCTTGCCATACCCAAGATCCGCCAATGGAGCTTGAACATTCCAATCGGCAGCCGCTTGAAGCCCAGGTCGATAGTCGCCCAAGTCCTCGACATTCGTGCCCGAAAGAATGGTTTCGTACTCGTGCTCCTTGGCCCATGCAGCGATCGTCGAGTAAAGGGTCGACTTGCAGTGGAAACAGCGATCCGGGCCGTTGGCCAAGTAGTCGGGATTGTGGATCTCATGCGTAGGTACCATCACATGCTCGATCCCGATCGATCGAGCCACGGACATCGCAGAAGCTCGGTCCGCCTCGGGCACCGCGGCCCCTAGGCTCGTCCAAGCGACGGCATTGGATCCCAAGGCACGGAAAGCCGCAGCGGCGACGACCGCGCTGTCGACACCCCCGGAAAACGCGACGACGACCCGATAATACTCCGTCCTTAGGTGCTCGACTAACGCTCCAGCTTGCGCGGACGACTGTTCGTTCCTCACAGGTCAAACCTCGGGGCTAAGAGACGATCTGGCGATAGTAATCGATGGTCCGGCGAATTCCCTCTTCGAGACCCACCGCCGGCTCGTAGCCCAAGCATTTTCGAGCCTGAGTCACATCGGCCAAACTCTCGCGGACATCGCCTAGGCGGGGCGGAAGGAACGTTGGGCTGATTTCTTTGCCTAAAAGTTTAGCCAAAAGCTCCAAGAGCTGTAAGAGCGTCGTCTGACGCCCATCGGCTACGTTGAAGACCCGTCCACCAACATTCGAGGCTTGGCTCGCAAGCAAATTGCCACGGACAACATTGGCCACATAAGTAAAGTCGCGAGACTGAAGTCCGTCGCCATAGATCGACGGCGATTGACCACTGAGGATTCGGCTTACGAAAAGCGGAATGACCGCCGAATAAGGACTGTTTGGATCCTGCCTCGGACCAAAGACATTGAAGTAGCGAATGCCGACGGTCTCCAATCCAAAGCTATGGAAATAGCTCTGGCAGTAGTATTCGCCTGCAAGCTTTGCAGCAGCATAAGGAGACAGCGTTTGAGGCAAATCGGTCTCGCGCTTCGAGGAAGTCGGCGTGTCCCCATAGGCGCTGCTCGAGGCTGCATAGACAAAACGCTTGACCTTAGCCCGAACACTCCAGTGCAACATGTTCAAAGTGCCCGTAACGCAGGCATGATTGGTATCGAGAGGTCGTTCCAACGACAACGGAACGCTTGCAAGAGCCGCTTGATGAAAAACTCGCTCGACTCCCTCGAGCGCTTGCTCGACTGCCTTCGCATCGTTGATGTCCCCCTGGACGAACTCGATGCGATCTTCCACCTCGGCAATATTGGCCAGATGCCCGGTGCAAAGATTGTCCAAGACCCGGACACTGTGCCCCTCATCCAACAAACCTCGGACAATATGCGAGCCGATGAATCCACATCCACCAGTGACTAGACAACGAACCATCGAAAACCTCGAAATCGTTCCGACAAACCCACAAGAAAAGTAAGGCTAGGCTGATCGCGCATTCTAATGATCCAAGGACTCTTCGGAAGCCTCGATGCCAATGAACCCCATAGGTTTTCATGGCTTTGTTTTCGCGGCGTGGGTTTTCTCCGGGGACCAACATGCACTCCCACATCCAAAGTGCTACGGCAAGCTTTGCTACATTCAGTTACAACTATACCCCCCTAGTTTATATGTCTATAAGTCAAAGCAATCCGTCGTGGATCTCTACCAACTGTTACGGATCGCTAAGCTGACCGGGGACGGTATCGGCCGGTCCCAAAGTCTCGCACTCGCCGAGACGCCTGCGCCACTGCCCGCTCGACCGAGCGGATCTTTCGGTACACCGCCGGCCGGTTCTTGAACCGACCCAGCGACCGCCGGTACTTCAGGTAAAACATGAACGTCTCAGCAAAGTCCTCGCTGGCGTTCGTCGAGGCATAGTCGGTAATGAACTCACCGAGCAAATACCCATAGAAGAAATTCAACTGGCCCTTGGCACTCTTACACCGCCTCTTGCCAGCCAAATACTCTGGGTTCCGCTTGAGCGCTTTGCGCCACTGTGTGTAGGGAGCCGGATTGCAGTTGGTATACGACGCCCCAAAAGCACGAGCAAACCACTCCCCTCGGAAAAACGACGGATCATGAAAATACCAAGCATGCGCGTACTCATGGCGAATCGTGTCGCACAAAGTCAACCCAGGCTTGCGCGGCTGGTGGGGCAAGTCCCTCGGTAAATAAATCACCCCCGGGCGGTACCCCCACTTGGCGTAATGTCCAACCTGCTCGAAAACGTATCCACGTTCCCCAACACTCTTGTCCCCAGAAATAATCAACTCAACGACGTCCAAATACAGTCCGTCGGCAAGCAAGCCGACCTCAGCGAGTTCGTGGCGGACATGGTTGTAAGCTCGATCGACATTGGCCATAGTTGGGATGCTGAAAACGTGGTCAGAACGCGCATCCGTGCTGAAATGTCTGACTGCTAGTCTGCTTAGTGACCCGGGCTCGATCAACTGCCAAACCTTAAAAATCCGTTTCCTCCTCCTCAAAGGTCGCGGATCCTCGCAGCATTAGTCCGGTTGCTTCCTGCACCCAGAGCCCCTGATTATTCCCACGCATTCCTCCTGGCGACCAGTCCTAGCCCCATCGAAACGAACCCTAAACCTATCCCCCCCATGAAGTTGCGGATGACAAAAGCGAGCGGAAATCGCCGGACAGAACCCCAAAAGCCAACCGACGCAAAATTAGAAAAACTGCTCGCCGTGCTACGCGAAGTGAGTTGACTACTGAACAAAAGCTCGATTCTCCCTGTCTGCCCCGGTATACTGATCCGTCAGGTTTTAACGCGGTCCTTGCGGATTTGCCCATCAAACCACCCCCACTTTGCTCGAAACGGAGCCGGTTTTGAAAATCCATCTCTTAGGACATACGCTCAAGCCTCTCGTTTTGGGATGGATCCTTTTGGGATGGATCGCTCTTGGAACCATCAGCCCCACATGCCTAGCCGATGGCTCGGACTCCAAAGAGCTGTCCAAGACTGCCACCTGGAAATGGTCTCCAGGACAACTATGGCTCGAGCGAATGCTCGCCTGGATTGAATCGAGCGGATCGACCGGCAAGGACTCAGCAAGGGAATCTGCCAACCGGATCGCAAGCCTTGAGGGAATCGAGCTCCACGAAGGCTTGCTCCAGGCCGCCGCAACGATCGATCCGACGATAGGGGAATTCTTAAACGCAGTCGATCAACCTTGGTCGAGCAACACGTATCAAAAACTTGACGCACAGCTCAGCTCCCTGATCGCCAATGGAGCGATTCCAAGCTGGATCAAACCCGATTTGCAACTGGCCTTCTGCAGAGCCCTGATCCAAAACCAGTGGATTGACGAAGCCTCAAGCAGACTCGGCCCCCTGGAGATCGATAGCTTGAGCGACCCGGCGACTTGGTTGTTCTCTCTAGGCATCTGTCAGCACTTCCTGCTTCAAAAACAGCCCTGCGTCGATTCCTTAAACAAACTACTCGAACGAGAGTCGGAGATTCCATCTCGCTATGCGATCACCGCTCGGCTCATGCTCAGCGACATAGAGCCGCTCAAAGAGGACTCCCTCGACGAAGTGGCCCGATTGATGAACGATGTCGAACGGCGATTGGGATTGGGGAGAACGGGCAAGCAGGTTCGGGACCAAGAGCAGGCGATCATCGACAAGCTCGATAAAATGATCGAGAAAATGGAAGAACAGCAGCAGCAGCAACAGCAACAGCAGCAGCAACAACAACAGCAAAAACAGCAGCAGAGCCAAAAACAAAACAATCCACAACAAGGGCGGCAAGCCGCACAGGATCCTATGCCTGGTGGGGGAGACGGCCAAGGAGAGGTCGACAACAAGGACATCGGCGATAAATCGGGCTGGGGAAACCTTCCCCCCGCAGCCCGCCAAGAGGCCCTCCAAAGTATCACCAAGGATCTCCCGAGCCACTACCGCGAAGTCATCGAAGCGTACTTCAAACGCCTCTCGAAAACACCCGAGAAATAACGCTCCAAAAAAGTCGAAACTTGTCAATACTCCGCTCCTTTTCCGATTCGTGACAAGTCGATCGCTTGCGGTTACGATGCTGCTTTCGAAACCAAAGCCCTTTATTCTTCTTGTAGTCCAAGGCCCATTTATTTATGTCCACACCAGCCGATCCAACCACCGCGAACAAAGTCCCCATTAGCGATGTTCCCGTTAGCTTGGTCTCAGAGCGCAAGACCGAGATTCGCAAACAAGCTCACGAAAATCGTAAAACCCAAACCGACAAAGACGGTGTCTCGGTAGCCATCGTCGATCGCTTCATGAAACTTCCCGAATACGCCGCTGCCCATACGGTGATGTTCTATGTCGATGTCCGCGACGAGGTCCGAACTAGGCACGCATTGCCCGAGGCGCTCGCGACCGGAAAGCGGATCGTGGTCCCCTACTGCGTCGATGGCGAACTCGAACTGTTCTGGCTCGAGTCGATGGATGAATTGGAGCTTGGCATGTACCGAATCCTCGAACCCAAAGCCGATCTTCGAACCGTGGCTTCCAAAAAACTACAACCCGAAGACCTCGACTTGATCATGGTCCCAGGGGTCGCTTTCGATGCTCAAGGTGGTCGCACCGG
>JAJTEK010000063.1 GCA_021299695.1 Pirellula sp.
CTTCACTAGGCGAGCGGCTTGGGAATTCGGTCCAGGCTTTTCGAGGATCCCCTGAGGGTCATTCAATCCGGCCCCTTGGAAGAAGCTCAGTGAGCAGAAATCTTTCAAGGCGGCGACGACAGCGATGTTTTTGCCGTCCAGGCAATAGCAAGGAACGCCCCACTTGATTCCTTCGACCAAACCCGAGTCGAGCATCAGTTGGCGGAGTTGCTCAAGTTCCTTGCTCCATGGATGAACTTTGCATTCCTGGGTCCCACCGAGCCTGCAGCGCCCGCACCCTTGCGTAAGATAATCGTCGACCGACTCGGGCTTGATCGTCATGGTATCGGCTGAAATAAGTTTCAGAGGGAGTTTCGATGTTATAATCCCAGGATTCAACGATTTCAACCGGCCAGTTATCCCATACGGATGCGTTTGGATCGACGACTTGGATCGAGATTCGAGCCGATACGAGAGGGAAAAAAGCTTAGGTTTTTTGCGCAATTTTCCATGGCAGATCCGTTCGAATTTTGAGACGATATTCCCCGATGTTCTTCTGCGATGTTCGGAGGTCGATACCCGGCCGGCATCGATCGTTTGTCAGATTCCGAGTCTCTCAAGCGGGTTTTGCATTATCCTTTCCTAAAGAGGTTTGTTCGTATGGCCAACAAAAAACGGGTGGCGATGATCGGTTTGGGCTTCGGGGCTGAGTTTATCCCCATCTACCAACGTCACCCCAACGCCGAAGTCGTCGCCGTATGCCGCCGAAATGAAAAGGAACTTCACGAGGTTGCCGACAAATTCGGGATCGCGAATCGATTCACTTCCTACGAAAAGGTCCTCGAAGATCCCACCGTCGACTTTGTCCACATCAACTCGCCAATCCCCGACCACGCTTGGATGAGTCTCAAAGCCCTCCGCGCCGGTAAGCATGTCATGTGCACCGTCCCGATGGCCACGACGATCGAAGAGTGCGACCAAATCTGCCAAGCCGTCGCCGATACCGGCCTGAAATACATGATGGCCGAAACGGTTGTCTACAGCCGCGAATTCCTGTTCCTCAAAGAACTCTACCTTCAAGGGGAACTCGGAAAAATCCAATACATGGCCGCTTCACACCCCCAAGACATGGCCGGTTGGCCAGAGTACTGGGAGCGGATGATCCCGATGCACTATGCGACCCACGTCGTCTCGCCAGTTCTGGGACTCGTCGACGGCCGAGCCGAATATGTCTCGTGCTTCGGCTCGGGGGCTATCGCCCCGGAACTGGCAAAGAAGTCCGGGAACTCCTACGCGGTCGAATCCTGCCACATCAAGATCAAGGACAGCGATATCTCGGCGCATATTTGGCGATTCCTCTTCGATACGGCCCGCCAGTACCGCGAGAGCTTCGACGTCTACGGCACCAAAAAGAGTTTCGAATGGTCGCTGGTCGAAGGCAAACCGCACGTTTTGCACACGGCCAAAAAACCCGAACACGAAATTCCCTCGGAAGTCGAAATCCCTGATTACGCACACCTCCTACCCGAACCTATCCGCCCCTTCACCCAGTCGATCCAGGATGCCGACCATCTTTCGTTTATCCAAGGTGGCGGGCACGGTGGTTCGCACCCCCATTTGGTCAACGAATTCGTCAGCGCTTTGGTCGAAAACCGGGACCCATGGCCCAACGCGGTGACTTCGGCCAACTGGACCTGCGTCGGGCTTTGCGCCCACCAAAGCACCCAGCAGGGTGGCAAAATCGTCCAACTCCCAGAGTTTACCCTCCGATAGTTTTTCGGTTCATTTCTTGCTGTGATACCAACCTTGTGGATGCTCCCTTGGAGCATCCAGTATCCCTCCTGAGCTTAGCTATCCTCCCTGACCCGTTATAGGTACGACGATGTTTAAGTCGAATTGCTTTTTTGCTCGGTTCTCACAACAGGTGCAATGCTCGGCAACGATCGCCTCTGCGGCCTGGATCTTAACTGCCCTGCTTGGTTTCGGCTTGGAAAACAAGGGGATTGCACAAGACGCTGCCGCGACAAAAGCACCCATCAAAGTGCTCTTCCTGGGTGACCAAGGTCACCATCGACCAGCCGATCTGTACCGTGTTCTTGGCCCCGCGATGCAATCCTACGGGATTGAGGTGACTTACAGCGAAGATGTTGCGACTTCTCTGTCGGCCAAACGGCTCGGGGAATTCGATACGCTTTTGATCTATGCGAATATCGATCAACTCGGGGCCGAACAAGAGCAGGCGATGCTCGATTACGTCGCATCAGGACACGGAGTCGTACCGCTTCACTGCGCGTCGTTTTGCTTCCGCAATTCGAAGGCTTATGTCGAACTCGTCGGCGCTCAGTTCAAAGAGCACGGCGGAGAGCGATTCGTAACCCATATACTCGAACCACAGCACCCGATCATGCAAGGCTTCGGCGGCTTTGAAAGCTGGGACGAAACCTACGTTCACCAGATGCACAACTCCAAGGACCGAACGGTCTTGGAAGAACGACGTCAAGGAAAACTCGCTGCCGACACCAAAGCCGAGCCTTGGACCTGGGTCCGCACGCATGGAAAGGGAAGAGTCTTTTATACCGCTTGGGGCCATAACATGGACACATGGAGCAATCCAGGGTTCCAGAACCTCGTCGCGCGAGGGATCACTTGGGCAGCCAAAAAAGACCCTTCGAAACTCCCTGCATTTCAAGACTCCCGTCGGTTCAATGTCCCGAAGATCACTGCGGCTCGCAAAGACGTCGCACCCTTTAGCTTCACCGAAGTGGGCAAGGAGATCCCAAACTACCAACCCGGCGCTCGCAATGGACAAGCCGAACCGATGAGCCGCATGCAAATGCCTTTGACAGCCGTCGAATCCCAAAAGCACTACGTCACCCCAGAAGGCTTTGAAACAAAACTTTGGGCCAGCGAAAAAGACTCCCTCGAGGGAGAAGCCGATCTGAGCATCGCCGGTCTGGGAGGAAAACCCATCGCAATGAACTGGGACAGCAGAGGTCGCCTTTGGGTCTGCGAAACCGTCGATTATCCCAACGAACTCCAGCCGCTCGGGGCAGGTCGCGACCGCATTCGGATCTGCGAAGATACCGACGGGGACGGCAAAGCCGATAAGTTCACTGTCTTTGCCCAGCGCATGAGCATTCCCACAGCGATCGCACCGGTCCGAGGCGGGGCGTTGATCCAGGACGGAACCAAGACCCTCTTTTTGAAGGATGTCGACGGGGATGATGTCGCCGATTTCAAACAAGAGCTAATCACCGGTTGGGGGATGGGTGACACCCACGGGGGTGTTAGCAATTTCCAATTGGGACTCGACAACTGGGTCTGGGGAATGCAAGGCTACAACGATTCGCGACCCGTGATCAACGGCGAGCGACAGCAGGGATTCCGCCAAGGCTTTTGGCGATTCGCAATCGATGCGGCTCCTTCGAACCCAAACGCACCGGTCTACAAACTCGGGAAAGACGGAGAGGTATCCAAAGAACCCACGGACGCTTTCGACAAGCATTCTTTGAAGGTCACCAAGCTCGAATTTGTCCGCTCGACGAACAATAACACCTGGGGACTTGGGATCAGCGAAGATGGCCTGATCTTTGGTTCGACCGCCAACGGAAACCCAAGCATCTTTATGCCGATCCCCAATCGGTACTACGAAAAGGTCTCTGGATGGTCCCCTCAGGTATTGAGCAACATCGCTGACGGCTACAAGTTCAATGCAGCGACCGAAAAAGTCCGACAAGTCGATTGGCACGGAGGGTACACTGCCGCTGCTGGCCACGCGTTGTACACCGCCCGAAACTATCCCAAAGAATGGTGGAACCGATTGGCCTTTGTATGCGAACCGACTGGACATATCGTCGGCGCGTTTGTACTCAACAAAGAGGGAGCAGGGTACCGATCGACCAATCCATTCAACTTGGTCGCGAGCGATGATGAATGGAGTTCACCTATCATGGCCGAAGTCGGACCCGACGGAAACGTTTGGTATCTGGATTGGTACAATTTCATTGTGCAGCACAATCCAACCCCGCAAGGCTTCCAGACCGGTAAGGGGAACGCTTATGAAACCAAACTTCGCGACAAACGGTTTGGTAGGGTCTATCGCGTCGTCTATGGCGGCCAGCAGGGTATCTCGTCCGAGGAACTCAAAACCTACGACAGCCTTGTTCGAAACGGACTATCCGATAAAAACGAGTTGCAATTGGTCGCGGCCCTCAAGCATCCGAATATGTTTTGGCGAAAATCCGCTCAATGGCTCCTGACCGAGAAAAACAGCCTAGAAGCCAACACCCTCAATGCACTCGGAGCCTTGGCGATCGATCCGAAAGTAGACGAAATCGGAATCAATCCTGGCGCAATCCATGCGATATGGGTCCTCAGCGCCCATGGCAAGTGGCAAGGTGGCCCTTTTCTCGATGCGTTGAAGCATCCGAGCGATGCGGTGGTTCGCAACGCCATCCAGGCCGCCGAACCCAACGCCGAGACGCTCCAAGCGATCCTCGATAGCCGCGCGCTGGACTCGAACGATCCGCAATTGAAATTGGCGGCGTTGCTGAAATTAGCCGATTGCCCAAGCCAAGCCGTATCGACCGGAAGCAAATCCGTAGGCGAAAGGCTCGGACCAGGAGCACTCGACACGAATGCGGCCGGCTCCGAAGATCGTTGGTTGATGGACGCCTGGACCAGTGCGGCCAGTGCCCACGCGGGACAAGTCCTGCCTCGACTGATCCGGGATTCGCAAGTCTCCCCTTCGCCGGATCGACTCCAGCGAATCGCCATCGTCGCCGAGCATGCCGCCCGCAACAAGATCAGCGCTGAGACCTTCGCATCGTTGATCGTCCAGAAAGGGAATCCACAAATCACCGGAGCGGTGATCCAAGGGCTAGCCAAGGGTTGGCCCAAAGACTACCGATTGACCCTACCAGAGTCCGCAACACAAGGCTTAGTCGAGCACTGGCTCTCGGGCGATCTGCCTTTGGACTCCAAAGGTCAAGTCATCCAATTGGCCGAAGCCTTGGGCGTGGCCAAGATCGACCAAGCCATCGCTTCGCTACGCAATGAATTGGTTGGGATCCTCAACAAGGACTCCCTTGCAATGGATCGACGTCTGCTAGCAGCCAAGCAGATGGTCACCCTGGAGGTCGGAAGTTCCAAGGTCGTCGAAACCCTTTTGGATAAAATCACACCTCAATCGGCACCGGAATTCTCCGCAGGGATCGTCAACGCCTTGGGCGGTTCCAAAGCGCCGGGGTTGACCAAGTCACTGATCGAAAAGGCCAAGATGTTGCCGCCGGAATTTCTGCGGGCCAGTCTACGAGTGATGCTTGCTCGTCCTGAGTCCACTCAGGATCTCATCGCGGCGATTCAAGCCGGGGAGCTGAGCATTAATGATTTGCAACTCGACCAGCGTCAGTTGCTCCGTGACCATCCCGATGCAAAAATCCGCGAGAAAGCCATCGCGATGATGAAAAGCAGCGGCGGAGTTCTCAACGCTGATCGACAACGCGTTCTGGAAGCTTGGCAGGACGCCGCTCACGCCAAGGGAGACGGGTCCAATGGCAAGTTGGTCTACCAAAAGCATTGCGCACTGTGCCACAAGCACGGCGATTTGGGAAACCAGATCGGACCGGAATTGACTGGTATGGCTGTCCATCCAAAGCACGAATTGTTGATCCATATCCTTGATCCGAATCGAAGCGTCGAAGGAAACTTCAGAACCTACAACGTTCAGACCACCGATGGTACCGTTGTGACCGGAATGATGGCCAGCGAAAGCAAAACGTCGATCGAATTGATCAATGTGCAAGGAAAGCGAGAGGTTGTACTTCGTGAGGATATCGAGCGTCTGAGCGGATCCCAAAAATCCCTAATGCCCGAAGGATTCGAAAGTCAGATGAACCGCGAAGAGATGAAGGATCTCTTGGAATTCTTGACCACCAAGGGCAAGTATGTACCGCTATCGATCGCTACGGTCGCAAGCTCCGTGACCGATCGCGGGATGTTCTTCGATCCTGACGGGCAAATCGAGCGATTGGTCTTCCCAGATTGGAAGCCAAAGATGTTCAAAGGTGTGCCGTTTGTACTTGTAGATCCTCAAGACGGAAAGACTCCCAATGCCGTGATGCTTTTCGGCCCCAACGGGACCATGGCACCGAAGATGCCCAAGAGTGTCGATGTGGTTTGCAATGCGCCAGCAGTCGCCATCCACTTCCTCAGCGGGGTTGGGGGATGGTCATTCCCTGCCACGCGAGAAGGAAGTGTAAGCATGATCGTTAGGATCACTTATGGGGACGGAGCAACCGAGGATCATGAGTTGATCAATGGTGAGCATTTTGCGGACTACATCCGACGGGTGGATGTTCCCAAGAGTGAGTTTGCGTTCGACCTTGCTGGTCGTCAGATCCGTTACTTGAGCGTCGAGCCGAAGGAGCGTAAACCGTTGCAGAAGATCAGCTTGATCAAGGGTCGTGACGCATCGGCTCCGGTAGTCATGGCGATCACGCTTCAGACGGAGTAGACTCTCGGCTGACGCCGATCGATTGGGGACAATCGATCTACCATACGCCAGCATCCATGGTAGAGCCATTGTCCCCAATGGCTCTACCCGACGCGCTAGCGGCGGCATCTTGCGGTTTTTCGGCTGTTGGTCTTACCGGGTTGCGGTGGCTTCAGACGCCGATCGATTGGGGACAATCGATCTACCATACGCCAGCATCCATGGTAGAGCCATGGTCCCCAATCGCTCTACCCGACGCGCTAGCGGCGGCGTCTTGCGGTTTTTCGGCTGTTGGTCTTACCCGGTTGCGGTGGTTTCAGGCGCAGATCGATTGGGGACAATCGATCTACCATACGCCAGGATCCATGGTAGAGCCATTGTCCCCAATCGCTCTACCCGACGCGCTAGCGGCGGCGTCTTGCCGGTTTTTCGGCTATTGGCTTTACCGGGTTGCGGTGGCTTCAGACGCAGATCGATTGGGGACAATCGATCTACCATACGCCAGCATCCCCGGCAGAGCCATTGTCCCCAATGGCTCTACCCGACTCGCTAGCGGCGGTGTCTTGCGGTTTTTCGGCTGTTGGTCTTACCGGGTTGAGGTGGCTTCAGGCGCCGATCGATTGGGGACAATCGATCTTCCATACGCCAGCATCCATGGTAGAGCCATTGTCCCCAATGGCTCTACCCGACGCGCTAGCGGCGGCATCTTCTGGTTTTTCGGCTGTTGGTCTTACCGGGTAGCGGTGGCCTCAGGCGCCGATCGATTGGGGACAATCGATCTACCATACGCCAGCGGCGGCTTTTTCGAACTTAACGTTTCTTTCTCAGCGTTTCTTTCGCTTCGATCCAGAGGCTTTACCCGACCCCTTGCTCTTGATAGGACCTTTACTGAATCCCTTCTTCGGTCCCTTGGACCTGCCCCGCGTACTTTGCCGATCCTCCGAGCCAACACCACCACTGGGTCGCGCTGGGCCCCTTTGCTCGTGATGCACTAGCTTCTCGAGTCGAAAATCCAAATGGCGACGCGCCAAATCCACACGCTCGACGCGGACGATCAATTCGTCACCTAAACGAAACTGATTTCCCGAGCGTTGCCCCTCGAGCGTATGCGTGTCGCGATCGTAGCGATAGCGGTCGGCCGGCAATCGGTCCAAGGGGATCATCCCATCGACTGGAATTTCGACACCTCGAACCACCAAACCGTTCGCCTTGACTCCCCATACGATCCCGGTGAGCAATTCTCCGACCCGCTTTTCCAGGAAATGAAGGAGCTTGACTCGTACCAATTCCCGTTCGGCTTGCTCGGCGTTCTGCTCGGTATGACTGCAATGCTCGCCCATTTGTTCGAGCACCTCGGTGTTCTCTCGCGCTTGCTCTCCCTTGACGAGCTTATCGACAATTCGGTGCACGACCAAGTCCGGGTAGCGTCGGATGGGACTGGTGAAATGGCAATAATGGGTCATGTTCAATGCATAATGCCGTTCAAACTCGCACTGATAGACCGCTTTGGACATGCTCTTGAGAATTGCATAGTTAACGGCAAACGCCGTGGTCTTGCCCTTGACGCTGTCGATGACCCGTTGGATTTCAAAACGGTCCTGCATTTCGTCGGCGGGGATCCCCAAGGCGCGGATGAACTGATTCAATCGACGGATCTTGAGTTGATCGGGGGGCGCGTGCGCCCGTCTCAAGAACGGTAGCTTGAGTTGATCGAGCCAACTGGCGACGGCCTGATTGGCAGCGAGCATGAACTCCTCGATCATCTGATGGCTCTGGGTGTGGTGCACCACGTGCGCTCCTTTGACCTTGCCCAAGCGATCCAAGTCCACTTTGACTTCTGGTAACGTCAGTTCAACGGCACCTGCTTTGCGGCGAATCTCCCGAAGTTGCATTGCCAAAGTGTGCATGTCTCGGACCAGCTGAAAGATCGCAGGATCGAGTCTTTCCTTCCAGGGCTCGGGTTCAAGAAGGTACTGATCGATTTGCTCGTAATTGAATCGATAGGCGTTTCGGATCACGCTGTTGTAGACCTCAGCATGCAGCAATACACCCTCGCAGGAGTATTCCATGAACACCGTCTTGGCCAATCGTCGGCGGTCGGGTTGCAGAGAAGCCAAATGGTTGCTGATCGTTTCGGGTAGCATGGGAATGACACGATCGGGCAAATAAACGCTGTTGCCCCGCTGTCGGGCTTCCTGATCGAGAATCCCTCCGACGGGAACAAAGAATGCCACATCGGCGATGTGGACTTGCAATTCCCAGTTTCCTCGGTCGTTCTTGCTGAGCGAGATCGCATCGTCGAAATCCCTTGCGTCGACCGGATCGATCGTCAGGGTCGGGACCCGCGTCAAATCCTTGCGCCCTTCAGGGATCACCTCTTCAGAAAACCTATCGGCCTGGGCTCGGGCGTCCTCGATCACGCTTTCGGGAAACTCCTCGGGAAGCGCAAACTGGATCATCACGGCCATGGTGTCGACAGCCGGATTCCTCAAACTCCCGAGCACCTTCAATAGCACTGCCTCGCCAGCCTGTAATTCATCGGGAAAACGAACCAACTCTACAACCACCTTGTCGTTGTTTTCCAGAGGCATCCCTCGAACATCGCCGAGCGAGACCGGTCGCTCCAACTTTGCACCGTCGAGCCAAACGAACGACTTTTGACCGTCGGTTTGGTAAGTCCCTGTAAACTCCCTACGCTTCCTTGCAACGACCTCGACGATCTCCCCTTCGAGCCGTCCAGAGGCATGTCTTGGCATCTCCTTAGCCCCTCTCCCCGAGCCTCGCGGTCCGCTGAGCATGGGTCGACGCAACTGCACCCGGACCGTATCGCCATCCAACGCATTGAGTTTGCGAAACTCTGGGATGAAGATGTCGGGCATCTTGACGGAAAGTTCCGCTCGAGCCACCGACGCATCCTGACCGGCCTCCAGGGGTGTCGGGCCCTGCGATCCAACGGTATCGCCTGCTTGGGGAACAGACCCTCCTCGGGGAACCTCGACAAACCCGTATCCCATCGACGGCGCCGATCGAAAAATTCCGACGATCTGGTTTGCACCTACGATCGGACCTTGGCCGACGACCTGACCGGTCCCTTGATCCGCGTCGAACTCGATCATGCCCGAACTTCTCGGCTCGAGATCTAAGCCACCTTCGGATGCTCCATGCTCGAACGATTCGGACCTGGTTTTCTCGGGCCTAGGCGTCTTCGGTCGCACCGATCCATTGCGTACGGTCGGCAAAACCAAATGGTTGGCTCCATAGAGGACCCGACCTTCGCGTACCAATTGCTTGATCGCCCTTCGCAATTCTCGGTACTCTTCGTCGGCCAATTTCAGGGCCTTGAGCATCATCCTAGGCTTCATCGGTCGATATTCAGGCGACGACACCAATATCAATACTTTTTCAGACAATAATGCAGAGTTCATAAGTTCGTAGAATACCCCATCCGAGCCGTTCTCCATAGATGCGATCCACTCGGATTCCCCTCAGATGGGTTGCCCCATGGATATTTATTAAGGATTCACAGACGCAAGGTTCCTTATCGAGTCGCTTTGCATTACAAAAGCGTTCGAGCAAAGCCCGCCTTCAAACCCGCCGTCGATTTCAACGAATCCCCTTCCACGAATCCCCCTCCACGAATCCCCCTCCACGAATCCCCTTCCACGAATCCCTTTCCACTCTCGGAGTAACAAGCCTTGGGTTGGGAGTAGGCTTTGAACCAAAGTTCGCGCATGCCAACTGGGACACCATCGCCAAGCAACCTTTCGGGATCATGAGCGGAGAGGTCACCGATGAATCGGCGGTGATTTGGGGCCGCTGCGATACCGAGGCGCGCATGGTGGTCCAATGGGATACCGATTTGAATTTCAACAACCCTCGCTCGGTCATCGGACCGGAAGCCAACCTGCTTTCGGACTACACCGCGCGCTGCATCCTAAGAGGACTCCCTTCGGGCTCGAAAATCCACTACCAAGTCACCTTCGAAAACTCCGCTGGCACAAGCGATCCTCAACAAGGACAATTGACAACCCCAGATGACGGCACCCAGGATGTCTTCTTTGCTTGGTCTGGAGACACAGCGGGCCAAGGATTCGGTATCAATCTCGAATGGGGCGGGATGAAGATCTACTCGGCGATCGAAAAACTCGCTCCCGATTTCTTTGTGCACAGCGGGGATATGATCTATGCCGACAACCCGATCCCACCGGAACTGACTCTCCATGATGGCTCGATCTGGAAGAACATCACCACAGAAGCCAAATCCAAACCAGCAGCCTCGCTCGATGACTTCCGAGGCAATTACCTCTACAACTTGCTCGACCAAAACGTCCTGGCGTTCCATCGATCCGTCCCCTTGATCGCTTCTTGGGACGACCACGAAACGACCAACAACTGGTATCCCCAGCAGCGACTGCGCTCGCGGAAGGATCGCGAGAACTACGATGCTCTCGAGTTCGCCGAGCAACTGGCCAACCGCGCCCGTCAAGCCTTCTTTGAGTACACTCCCCTTTTGCCCCAAGCTTCTGGGCAACGACGGATCTACCGGAAACTTTCTCGGGGCCCGCTCTTGGACCTTTTCGTTCTGGATCTGCGATCCTACCGAGGCCCAAACTCCCCGAACAAGCAATCGGAACTCAACCCCCAATCGGCAATCCTCGGTTCCGAACAGTTGGCTTGGTTGAAACATTCGCTCCGCACGAGCACCGCCACTTGGAAAGTCCTCTGCAGCGATATGCCGCTGGCCATCAGCGTCGGCGACTCGATGGAAGGCAAAAACTTATTCGAAGCTGTCGCGAATGCTGATCCAGGAGCACCCCTTGGCCGCGAGCTCGAAATGGCCGATCTGCTCGGATTTATGAAACAAGCTCATATCACCAATACCGTTTGGCTCACGGCCGATGTGCACTATGCCGCCGCCCATTACTACGACCCTAAACGCGCAGCAATTCCCAACAGTTTCCTCCCTTTTTGGGAATTCGTCGCCGGTCCCCTGCACTCGGGCTCCTTTGGACCCAACGCCCTCGATGGGACCTTTGGACCCGAAGTCAAATTCCTGTTCGCACCCCCTCCTGGAAGCAAACTACCGCTTTGTCCGAGCGATGCGCGCCAATCCTTTGGAACCGTTCGTGTCGATGCGAAGTCCAAGCGACTGACCGTCGAGCTTCGTGGACTCTCGGGCGATGTCCTCGACGGGGGGTCCTTTACGCTCGAACCGCAAAAAAATCCCGCTACCTCCTGATCCCACCCCCCCCTGCGACCAACCCTATGCGACCAACCATGCTCCAACTCTCTCGAATCGCCTGCCTCCTGCTGACGCTAGCCGCCTCGATGCACCCTTGGGCCCACGCGACGAGCGACCTTGGCCAAGCGAGCAACCAGAGGCCCCCGAACATCATCGTTCTACTCTCGGACGATCAAGGCTGGGGGGATTTCGGTTTCCAAGGAAACACCAATTTCCAAACCCCCAATTTGGATCGCCTAGCCGCCGATGGCGTCGTGTGTCAGAGGTTTTATGTTTGCCCTGTTTGCGCTCCGACTAGAGCCGAGTTCCTCACCGGAAGATACCATCCGCGCGGAAGTGCCATGGGGGTCACCCAAGGGGACGAGCGATTGGATTTGGATGAAATCACTCTAGCCGATCGGCTCAAACGTCATGGCTACGCGACAGGTGCCTTCGGCAAATGGCACAACGGTTCGCAGTACCCCTACCACCCCAACGCACGTGGCTTTGACGAGTTCTATGGGTTTTGCTCGGGGCACTGGGGCGACTACTTCTCTCCTCCCCTAGAACGTAACGGCAAGCCCGTCCGAGGCAACGGCTTTGTCGCAGATGACTTCACCGATCATGCGATCGAATTTATCCGCAGTCACTCGGCGAGCCCTTTCTTTTGCTATGTAGCCTTCAACCCCCCCCACTCGCCGATGCAGGTCCCAGATCCCTTCATGGAGCGGGTCAAAAGCCGTAATCTCCAAATGCGGCATGAGGGACGCCCTGCCGAAAAAGAAGACGAACCTACCACGCGAGCGGCCATCGCCATGGTAGAAAATCTCGATCAAAACGTCGGTCGTCTGATTGCGGCACTCGATCAACTGGGTCTTCGCGATGAGACGATCGTCGTGTACTTCAACGACAATGGTCCGAACAGTTTCCGCTGGAATGCAGGCCTCAAAGGTCGCAAAGGGAGCGTCGACGAAGGTGGCGTTCGCTCGCCATTGATCGTCAACTGGCCAGGACACCTCGGATCCCACCATTCGCTGGATCAACTCTGCGGTGCGGTCGACCTGACCCCCACGCTGTGCGAATTGGCAGGGATCCCGATCGAGCCGGACCCGAGTCACCCACTCGATGGACTCAGCCTTGCGAAAAAACTACTAGAACCGAACTTGCCAGCGATTTCGCGAAGCCTCTTTAGCCAATGGGGAGGACGGATCGCGATGCGACAGGATGGCTTCTTGCTCGACCCCGATGGCGCACTGTTTGATCTGCTGGCCGACCCAACGCAGCAAACCAATCTGTCGCTCTCGGACCCCAAACGCGCAGAGGCCATGAACCAAGAAGTCCAACGATGGAGAGACGAGGTTCTCCGATCCGCTGTCGCGCAACGCCCATTTCCTGTCGGTCACCCCGAGCGTACAACGGCACTTCTGCCCGCCCAAGACGGCAAGTGCCAAGGCCAGTCGGTCCGGCGGAGCGACACGGCTCCAAACTGCTCCTATTTCAAAAACATCCGAGCAACCGACGATATGCTGAGCTGGGACATCGAACCGATGCAGCCAGGTCGCTATTCGGTCTGGATCCACTACGCGGCCCCTGAATCGGCCGTAGGCAAAGAGATCCGCTTGAAGTGCTCGGGTCGAGAGGTTGTCGGCAAAATCGTCGACGCATTCGAATCTCCGGTGCGAGGTGCATCGAACGATCGAGTCCCCCGCAAATCCGAATCTTTGATGAAGGAATTCGCACCCTTGCGTCTAGGCACCCTCGAGCTCGATACCCAACGAACGCTTGCCGAAGTCTCCTTGGTCGAAGCCCTCGTTGAATCTCCATCGAAGGACAACTCAGGAAATACATCCCTGGAGATTCAAGCCATCGAATTGCGGTTCGAGTCCCCCTAGAAGCCCACCTACCGGGAAAAATCCGTTCACGACTTGCTGCTTTGCGGTTAGAATCTCGCAGTCGATTTACCAAAACAGAACCATCCAAGAGACATTGGCGGTTCGGTTGCCTTTGCACCGAAGCACCGTTAGCAAGTGGGGAAAGTGTTGACTGCGGCTAAAAACCAACTCCATCAAGGCGATTGCATCGAGCAACTCGGCGCCCTCGAGGCAGGCTCGGTCGATCTGGTCTTTGCCGACCCGCCGTTTAACATCGGGTACAAGTACGATGTGTACGACGATAAGCAGCAAGAAGAGGACTATCTGCGTTGGAGTTCGCAGTGGATCGAGCAAGTCCACCGAGTGCTCAAACCCGATGGCACCTTCTGGCTTGCAATCGGCGATGAATACGCCGCTGAGTTAAAAATCGAAGCCAAACGGCTTGGGTTCCATTGCCGTAGCTGGGTCATCTGGTACTACACCTTTGGCGTCAATTGCGTCAATGGATTTAGTCGGTCGCACACCCACCTATTCCATTTCGTCAAGAACCCGAACCGATTCACCTTCAATCGCCTCAATCCTCAGATCCGAGTGCAATCGGCAAGGCAATTGGTGTATGCCGATGCGAGGGCGAACCCCAACGGACGACTCCCTGACAACACCTGGATCACCCGTCCACAGGATGCACCGCAGAGCTTCAGCCCGAGCCATGACACATGGTACTTTGGCCGCGTTGCGGGAACCTTCAAGGAACGCGAAGGGTTCCACGGTTGCCAGATGCCCGAGCAGTTGCTGGCTCGTATCATTCGGGCTTCTAGCAATCCTCAAGACCTAGTGCTGGACCCTTTTGGAGGCAGTGGCACGACGCTGTGTGTCGCCAAGAAACTAGGGCGTCAGTGGATGGGGTTCGAACTCTCGGAGGAATATGCTAAACGGATTCAAGATCGCTTGGATAAAACCAGGGTAGGCGAGCCGATCGATGGCCCCGAAGACCCGATCGAAAGCGCGCCGAGCACGGCCAAAGGGAAGAAACGCCCCAAGCCTTTTGACGAACGAACCGAAAAGATCGTTATGGAAGCCTACAAGGCCGCTGCCCAAGGCCTCAGCGTCGATCAACTCCTATGCGACAAGGATAAAAACCGATCGTTTGTCGAACAGTGCTTGGACCATAAGCTCGGGGGCAATGCAGAGGTTTGGAACAGCTACCTAGTCGAACTGAGCAAGGCCCAGAAGTGGCCCAAGTCCAGCGAGTCGAACCCGGAACTCCAACGCACGCTGTTCGAATCGATCGGCTTTGCCAGCGAAATCGCCTGGAAATTGATCTCGATCGATTACCGCAAGACCCTCGAAGAGATCCTGTGCAACCCGGACTTTGCCGAGGAGTTCGATCGTTTGGCAAAACTCTACAGCGGAAACGATTGCCAAGCCACGTCGCTTGAATACCGTCAAGCTGCCCTGGAGATTCGCAAACGCTCAGAAGCCGCACGGACACCGGCCTCGAAGGAACTCCAGGAGTGGGTACAGGCCCATAAGAAACTCCCCGAGGTATCCATCAGCGAGAACCTCTGGCACTTAGGGTTTTCCGGAGTATACGTGCTTTACGTCGGCGAGAACGCTGTTTTCGCCAACGAAAGCGTCGACATGCGGCATCAAATCGAAACCATCCTGGCCAATCAACAGTGGCGGAAACTCCAAATCGATCGGGTCAAGTTCTTTGCCATGGAGGGAACTCCAACTCAAAGATACAAAGTCAAGGCGATGCTCGCCCAGCACAACCGAACGCTGATGAACTGCTCGCTCCTGGTCCATGACTCGGAGATCCTCTAAAGCCGCCCTGACCAACGGAGGTTCCCAGAACTTCCACTTCATAATCGATCATGACTTGTGTAACTCTAACCGAAGACATCGCGATGATGCGAATCGACCGAAAAGCCCAGATGCCATCGTTCCTGCACAGACTCCTTTTTTGTTCGCTTCTCTGTTTGCATTTTGGGGCACCGACGGCGATGGCCCAAACCGATGCGTGGAAGCCCGTCTGGAGCGATGAGTTCGAGGGCGATTCGTTGGATTTTTCCAAATGGGAAATCGAGATCAACGCCTTTGGCGGAGGGAACCAAGAACTTCAGATCTACACCGACCGATCCGAAAACGTTCGCCTCGAGCAGGGGCATTTGGTCATCGAAGCCCACAAAGGGAGGACCGGGATTGCCGGTACCGAGCGAGACTATTCCTCGGGACGCATCCGCAGCAAGCGGCGAGGCGATTGGACCTATGGCAAGTTCGAAGCCAGGATGAAGTTGCCTGCGGGGCAAGGGCTTTGGCCCGCTTTTTGGATGCTCCCGAGCGATGAAAAGTATGGGACTTGGGCAGCAAGTGGCGAGATCGACATCTTGGAGTTCAAGGGTCAGGAGGTCGATACGCTTTGGGGAACGCTCCACCATGGAGGTAGTTGGCCACGAAACAAACATACAGGATTGACGAAGAAGTTCGACGGCATCGATTTCACCCAAGACTTCCATGTCTATGGCATTGAATGGGAGCCCGGTGAGTTCCGCTGGCTGCTCGACGGTCAAGTGTGGCAGGTCCAGAAGGGATGGGGGACAGAAAACGGCACGTTCCCCCAGCCGTTCGATCAACCTTTCCACTTGGTTTTCAATCTTGCAGTCGGTGGGCAATTCGTCGGAGCTGTCGGCGAGCAGACACCTTTTCCAGCCAAGATGCTCGTCGACTGGGTCAAGGTCTCCCAGCGGCAATAGGTTTCAGTAAATCCAGGGAATAGATGGCACTGGGTAACACCTCGCACTCGGCCCAGCATCCTGGGCACTTCCTGACCCAATCCCTTTGGCTTTGAATTTGATCGCATCGCCATAGCTCGGAGAATGCCATTTCCTTCAGATTTCCTACAATATTGCTGTTGAATTGGCAGGTAGGGACATCCCCATTTGGAAATATTCGCAGGTGCGAATTCAATGCAACACAGCTAGGGTTGGTATACTTCTTCGTGCCAGGATCACCAAGCAAGCGTTCTGCGATCCCCCGAATGTAATAGGACTTTGCGAGTCTTGCCCACCATGGGATTTGACGTAGATCTCTCTGGACGTTGGCGAAAAGCGATTCGAGCTCTCCGTGTGGGATCTGACCGAACATCGCGAATTGTCCAACCTGTTTGGGTGCAACATCTTTGTTGCGTTCGACCGAGTAGGTCGCGCTGGTGTCATAAGCCATCACCATTTGGTGTCGCACCCTCATGGGCTTTAGTAGGGATTGCAAAAGCTGGTACTGCTCGATGCCCTCCTGGTCGACAATCGTTTGATTGACGGCAATATCTAGGTTCCATTTTTTTCGTAACTTGACGAGCGATTCGATGGTCTTCATGGCATTCGGGAACGCGATACTGCTTCCTCGGATATGGTTGTGCTTGTCCTTGAGACCGTCGAGACTGACCATGATCTGTAACGGGACCTTTCGGGGTCTTTGCGTGCAGAGATCGACAATCCGGTCCGTAAGAAAACCGTTGGTCGTAATGTGAACCCCCAGGGGCTTGAGGTATCGAATCGCCAGATTGGTGATCTCAAGTAGATCGGTGCGAACGAAGGGTTCGCCGCCCGTGAGTCGTACACCGTCCATGGGTGGAAGCTGCTTGAAGATCGATTCGATCTGATCGATTTGTAGATCGTTGTGCCCTTGCATTTTCCATGAATCGCACATGATGCAACGTGCGTTGCAACGAAACGTGACGGTGTAAGTAAGGAGCCTTGGGAGCACGTCTTGTCCGTTTCGTACCTGATACGAGTGCGCAACGAAGCCCGGAAATCGACGTAGAGCAGATAAAATCATGATCTTAGGCTACTTTTTGAAAGGGAATCTCTTGGGAATGGGTTCGCAGGGAAGTCTTAGGCAAATTCGATTCGATAAACGCACGGGCTTGTTCGTTGCCAACGCAATCGATTCCTTCGAGCCGTTTCCTGAGCAACGGTAGCGAGAGCAAAAACTGACCTAGCACATGTGGGGTCACCTGATCCATCGGCAGCGACCAACCGCCTTGGGTCTGGGATACCAGCCAACCATTGACTTCCTGCTCAAAATTACCCTCTTCAGGCAGGGCGAATACGGGTTTACCTAGATACATTGCTTCACCGACGAGCTGGTTGCCTGCGGTAGTAATCAAGGCATCGCATTTGGACAGATGACGGATGAAGTGATCGTTCTGAATTCCGAAGAACTCGATATTTTTGGTGACCGGAGGAATGGACTTGCCGAAGGCGTAGATCGGTCGGTCTATCTTAGAGAGGGCCTCCCAAAACGAATCGGGGGCTTTCCGTCGGATGTAGACCAGCAGATGCCCTTCGTTGCTGGTATGGGGGCGGTAGTCTTGGATCTTCTTGCGGACCAATACCCCGATCCTCTCGATACCCTCACACCCTTTGCGAGGTGGCAAATGCGCGAAGGAACTGACCGCCTCACCGGATTGACCTTGATAGAACATACCGATCGAGAGACGAAGCAAACGGCTTTGCCACCGCAATCTCCAGGGAAGTCCCTTGAAATCACTGATGCTCAGGAAATGCTGATGATCCAGGCTCAACCAAGGGATTCGGCAACGTTCAGCGGCTCTAGGTAGCAAGGGTTCGAAGTCGGTGATCGCAAGGTCGGGCTGCTCTCGCATAAGCACCCGTTGGATGGCACGAACGGACTTGCGCAAATTGCACAAAAACGGCACTGCGCCCAAGACCGACCTGAAATAACAGAGCTTTCCGTTCCTATACTTGAATCGCATGCCAGGTAGCGGAGAGACCTTGACCCAGGGATGATCCGAATACTCGCTGCGGAAATGTTCGTAAGCATCTTCCGATGCCAAAAGCACAAACCGATGATCAGGGACTAGCATCTCGATGATCGCCTGTACCCTTGTTGCATGCCCTCGTCCTTCACCATTAACGCTGTACACGATAGTGCTCATCACCGGCATCCTTTCACTGAGTTTTTAAGGTCAATTCGCCATCGGCTGTCTCGGCGACATAGCTACGGTGCTCCAACCAATCACCGCAGTTAAGATACTCGAGATTATTCGCACGATCGCATTCCGGCACGTGAATGTGACCGCATATGACTCCTTGGCAGTCGTGCATGCTTGCCAATTCAAGCATCAGTTCCTTGAACCGCCTGGCATGCTGTGCGAGCAGCGGATCGCGATTCTTTCTTGACTGCATTGCGCGGACCAGTCGAGTCGAAGGAAAACGATCGAGCAGCCTGACATAGAGCGGATAGAGTCGTTCTGCAACAAGCTGCTTACTCGATATACGACGCGGTGCGAAGTAATCGTAAATGTCGCCATGCACGACCAAATACACCTTGCCGTTGCCTGCGGTATAGCGCTCGTGGGTCCGTATCTGGATCGAAGGCAGGTACCTTCGTATCTCGATGGTCTCTTGATTCCCAAGATAGACTCGCTGGTCATGATTGCCAGATATCCAAGTGATCTGCGTTCCTCTGGATTGAAGACCTCCAAGGGCACTGGCAAAGCGATCAAAGGCAGGTCCAACCACACCGCTCGGCTTGTACAACCACTCAAGAACATCGCCGACAAGATAAAGCGCTCGGGTTCTTAGCCCTTCGAGGAAATCTAACAAATGCGATTCAGAGACTTTTCCCCATCCAAGATGCAAATCACTAAGAAAAACGGTTCTGAAATCTGTAGATCCTTCTACCACCATCCTAGCCTCCCAAAGCATCCACCAAAAACATGGCGATCGAATTTGAAATGCGATTCCCGCTATCGGGCTTCTCCTATAAAAACGTATCACACTTATCGAATGGATCGTTGTGCAGCTCGGTGAATTATCAAGGATCGAAGCATGATGAATTGATGAAGTCGTAGAACTCAGCCGTCGACTTCGATTCGAAGATCCGGTGTTCCGCTTGCAGGCACCGTCACCTTGATCTTCGGATCTTTGGGGTTTCCATACCTTCCCCCCAGGCGATCTGCACCAGATCCGTTGCCTTCACCCGAGAGCGAAAACTCTTGCTTCCCAGAGGAATTGCCGGGCCAAACGACCGTCACGCCATACTCCCCGGGCGCTGCTCCATCGTCGATCGTATGGGTCCTTACAATAAACTCTCCGTTCGACTCGGCAATCGCCACTGGCTTGGCGTCATTGACCCGAGACTTCTCCAGAGGATGGAAAACAATCAACGCTTTGTCGCAGGCTTGGCCCTGCTTGGTCTTGATGACCCCTTTGACCGACGCGGTCTTCGGATGACTGTCCGAACAGCCAGCCGTAACGAGGAGAAGGACCAAAATAGCAACCCGAGTAACAGCCGTTGTCATTGAATCACTCTGAAATGGGTTCGATGGAGTCGAAGGCAGAAAACACTAGAGCCGCCCGTCGGTTATTCTTCGGTTGCCGATGGCGCAAGTTCGGCAGGAGTCAAGCCATTGCCCCGGGCGGTCAACAAAGCTGCGTAGACCTGTGGAGAGATATTGGCATTGGTGAACTGAACGCTTCCGTCGGCGATCGCATGCATCGCTCCGCTGCCGTGAAACGAATAAGTTTCGTTGTCGTTGTGGCAGTTGATCACGCAATTGCCCGGACTGGTTCGAGTGCCACTGATGGCCCCATCGAGTCCATAATCAGCCTCATGATGCCCCCAACCACCGTCGTTGAGTTTGACCGATGGGTCGAGCCTGCCTTGAATATAAAAATCTGGTCTCCCAGCATCCTCGCACAGCAAAATCGTTCGGGAAGTACCGTCCGTGATGTCTGCGATTCGAAACGACTTTCTTTCGGTCTGGCCGAGCAAGGGCCGTGCGCCGGCGCCCTTGATCTCAGGTGCCAATGCACTGAAAAGATCATTTTGGGTTGTACCTGAAGGGTAGCCGAAGAAAGTGATGCTACCTGGATTGATGGAACTGCACGTCGCGTAGTCGGAGACAGCTAGATTTTGGTAAGGGAACGCGGCACCAAAACTGAATGTTCCAGAGACCGTCCTTGAGGATCCACCGGGCGATGACGGGCAAATCAACGTGTTGATCGGCGTTCGCAAGACCGCTTGGTTGTCAGGCGTACCCGGTGCGATCAGCGGGGACGAAAACCAGGGGAACTTCATGTTGTACTGCTGATAGAGCGTACCCTGTTCCATGAACGGTAGAAGAAAAACGGTCCAAGCTTGGACGTTCGCAGGATAGGGAGATCCGGGTTGTCCTGGACCTCCTGGTGGAAAACCGATGTCGACAAATAGACTCGGCGGGAATCTTTTGAAGGAGCTCTCGTGATTATGTGCAGCCAGCCCGATTTGTCGGAGATTATTGCTGCAGGACATCCTGCGGGCTGCTTCGCGTGCAGCTTGGACGGCCGGTAGGAGCAGCCCAACCAAAATCCCGATGATCGCTATAACGACCAAAAGCTCAACGAGCGTAAAACCATTCCTTCGAAAACTTCGCTTTTGCATTTACCACTCCTGCTTGAAAGATACTTGACATCATTAAGAGTCAAGTATCCCCATGCAGATGAGTATTGAATGAAGCTAAGCAAGTGAGTTCGATGAAGTTCCCCTAGATCTCTCACTCATCGCCCGAAGGGACAATTTCGCCTAACTGACAACTGATCCAGGCCGCGACAACCGAAACCGGGGTGTTTGCCGACATGAACCGAACACTCCCATCGCACATCGCAGCATGGGAACCGGCTCCGTGGAACGAATAGAGTTCGTTGCTGTTGTTGCAGTTCATCGCACATGGCCCCAACGAAGTGACCCCATCGTCGGTGAAACCATCGACCCAGAACTCCGAATCCGGATCCGCCCAACCCGCTCCGCTAGCTCGGGAGTTCGGAAACGCAGTCGTTCGACGGTAGAGCATCGGACGCCCCGCGTCCTCTACCCAACTGAAGGTGTTCGACGTTCCGTCGAGAATATTCGCAAGACGGCTCTTTGGACGCCTGTTGTAAAATGGGGGATTCATTCCCGTCGTGAACGAAGAGATCGTACTCATCGGGAGGATCGCACCGATGTACTGCGTCGCATCGGTGTTTCCATTGGTTGGATCGTACCCGGGTATCGGACGCATCAGGTTGTAGGGGGCCAGTCCCAGTCTGCCGTTGACTCCGTTGGCGATCGAATAATCCGAAGGGGCTGCCTGCCATCGCGGCGCCGCAGAGCTCGAAGGTGCATTGCCCGTATCGAGCATGCGTTGCGGACTCGATGGGCAGAGCAAACTTGGTACATAGGTCGCAATCGCTGCTGCGTTGACTGGCGAATTCCACGAGGCCCTCAAATTGTACTGGTTGTAGAGACTCTGAGCTTCGATATGAGGCAATAGGAAAATCCCAGGCCCGTGGGTGATCGGCCCGGTCGTCGAATCAGGGATGATGCCCAACTCGGTCACAGGAAAACCAACCAATGCATCGACCCGTGCGGGTGGAAAGAACTTGTTCGCACTCTCAAAATTCTGGAGCGCCAAACCGATCTGCTTCAAGTTGTTCGAGCACTGCATCCGACGCGCTGCCTCTCGGGCCGCTTGCACCGCAGGCAACAACAACCCGACCAAAATGCCGATGATGGCGATGACCACCAACAACTCGACCAAAGTAAAACCGTAACTTTTTCTCATTTCAATCACCTCAAAATCTATATTTGAAAAACAATCACAATGTCATTTGGTAAGTTCAAAAGTCGGGATGGTCGAAGACTTTTTCTCAACCGTCGCCTTCAATCCAGAGGTCTCTGGATCTGCGTACTTTGGCGGAAAAGCCGGCTGGGCCGCGTCGCGCTTGACCTGATCTCCACCCTCGTCGTCGAGCGGTTGCATGAATGCAAGTCCAACCTTGTACTCTCCAGCCGGTGCACCGTCTTTGGAGCTGTAGGTGTGGATCGAGTACCTACCATTCTCATCGGTGATCCCTTGAGGAATTTCTTGCCGCTTAAAATTGGTCTTATCCACCGGCCTAAAGACCACCGTAACTCCCTTGTACGGCTTTCCATCCAATCGAACTTCTCCCTGCACCGGATAAGTTGTTTGGTTGATGCTCTCGCTGCAACCCATGACGGCAAGCAGCAGGCTTAGACTCGCAATTCGCTTCATGGTCCACCTCTTGAAACTAAGGTCGGAATACTTCATCACACATCCCGCATCTAGCAGGTCGATTCGACGGGCGATTGTAGGGGTCCCGGGAGATTCGCCATGTGGTATTTTTGGCAATGTTCCATGAAGTTTCGATGAAGACGCGGGCAAGAGAGCCCCACTCCGTTGAACCGGCAGCCGTACCACGTGATCGAGGCACTGAGGATCCGTTTTCGGATTGGCTCGAACGCCACAGCCCCCCTCTTTGGGGGGTTAGGATTTTACGTTTTTTTGGATTTTATTGGTTGGAATGGTCGTGTCGAGTGTGTAATTTGAACACTCAACCAAACGGCGCTGAATGCGTTTTTCTACAATGAGACCTTCCATCATGATTCAATCCCGCTGGCTGATTTCCCGTCGGAATTTTCTGTCGTTCCTAGCCGCTCTGTTGATTGCTCTCGGAGGGGTTCATCGAACGTACGGAGGCCTTGTCGATGGCGGCGGGGATCTTGCCAACGACCTGAACAACGCCGTTCGTTTCGATCCCTCGACTCCCACCAACGTCATCGTCGCCTACAAAGATGCTAACCTGCCGCTCGATCGGTATATTCAAGTCGGGTTTTCAACAAGCAACGCGATCCCATTCAACATCACGGAGATTGCTTGGTCTCGCAATAACCTGACCTATACCAATTTCGCGCCGAGCAATTTCGTAAACGACATTGCGTCAGGTGGAGGTATAAAACTATCAAATGTGATCGATCTTGGCACACCAATTGGCGGAAATGCGTCAACGCTTTTTTACCTTCGCTACACACTACCAATTGGAATTAACGTCGGTTCGGTTGTACAGTCAACATTTTATGCAAACTCAAATGGCGCAGTTTCATCAGGTCGTTTAGCAGATGAAATCGATAACAACTTCCTATCGATTACAAGATCGCATACTGCGGTACCTGAGCCGGGTAGTATCCTGATGGCTTGCAGTGCCGGAGGCTTATTTGCATGGCGTTTGCGCAAACGAGGACGTTCGAGCAAAGCTTCGACCTAGCGAACTTCAATGTCTTGCGAAACCTTCGCTTTCTACGATTGAAAGGAAGCGACTTCTTGGCCTCCATTCGGCTTCATGCCGAAAGGCTTAGCGGCTAATCACCTCCGTAGCATGGCCCTCCGAGGCCGTGCGTCCCCATCCTCATTAGCCTCCATTCGGCTTCATGCCGGCGGGGCCAAGACTCTTGAGCTACATGCAAGTGCTTCCCCTCTATCATTCTTCCGCCCGCTGGGCGGAAGAATGATAGGGGGGGGGAGTGAGGTCCGGCCTTGGTAGCTGCAAACTTCTGCCTCCGCCGGGACAAGCCCGACGGGAGGCTTTTGCCTTGGTAGCCGCTTACTTCTGCCTCCGCAGGGACAAGCCCGACGGGAGGCTTTTGCCTTGGTAGCCGCTTAGTTCTGCCTCCGCCGGGACAAGCCCCACGGGAGGCTTTTGCCCCGGTAGCCGCTTAGTTCTGCCTCCGCCGGGACAAGCCCGACGGGAGGATTTACGATCGGCGAGGCCTGCTCTTCTTGCCAAACTCTTTGTTTCTTCTCGGCTCCTTACGCATCGACTCCAAAGGGGCCGAGAGCACCACGGCCTGGTCCAACCCATCCGAGCCGAGCCTGTTCTCGGCGGCCTTCGATGCTCGCCGAATCTCCAAGACTTGGACGTACTCGGCACCATAAAACAAAATCGAAATGCCGTAGTAACACCAAAGCAGCAACGCGATGAACGATCCGATAGCCCCATAAGCCGTCGTGTAACGCATGCCGATGAAGAATGCACCCAATAGCCCCCGGCCCACTTCCCAAATCACCGCTGCGAGAAGCCCCCCTCGAAACGCATCGAGCCATATCACCGGCCGCTTGGGCAAAATCCGATAGATCAACATAAAGAGCATGGCATTGATAAAAATAGTCGTCAGCAAATCCATCAAATTGAACAGATGACCGACGCTCGGAAGGGTCTGAGTGGTCAACGAGCGCACTTGGGTGATCCCCATCCCCACAAAAAACAAAATCACCAACAAACCACCCAAAGACAATAGCATCAAGAATGCTGCAAACCGACTGCGAATCACGCGGAATACCGTTCCTAACAACGAGGCGTCCTTCTGAGGCGGTATGCGAAAAATCCGGTCAAAGCCTCGATCGATCTGAGCAAACACCCCGATGGCCGCCAAAATCGCCGTAAGCAATCCGGTCGGTCCACCCACCAAGGACTGGGTCGCCAGATGATCGAGCACTTGGTCGACCTGAAACCGCAACTCAGGGGTCGTTTGGGTCTCGACAGTATCGAGGATCTCCTGCTGAATATCGATCCCGAATTGTGTATACCGAAGAAAGATCCCTAACCCCGAGATCAAGAGCAAAATCATTGGGAACAGCGACAAAGCCAAATAGTAAGCAACACTGGCAGCCAGAGATCCCGCATCGTCCTCCGACCAACGGACCCCTGCATCCTTGAGATTAGGGAAGAAGTCCAAAAGCCATCGTTTGCTATGCTCGACAGCTTCGGATTTGGCCAGACCGGTTTTTTGCGGATCCATACTCATGGGGCGATTGTAGAATTGAAGGGAATCGGCCGCTAGCGGAGCCCCAAACCAAGGTGTTTACTTGCAATTCTAACCGCGATAGGGGCTCGTCGAATCCTGCGTTTCGTAAATAATGATCCCCACGGTCCGTCTGCCCCTACCGATCTTACCCACTTACCCCAACGACTTGACCTATGTCCACCGGACAACCTCAGCCGACATCCGTCGCGCCCATGACCCCCTCGGCACCCTTGGGCCCACTTCCGCCCCTGGATGTGGTTCCCATCGATGCAATTTTGATGGTCTCCTTCGGGGGCCCCGAAGGCCCCGAGGACGTGATGCCCTTCCTCGAAAACGTCCTGCGGGGGAAAAATGTGCCGCGCGAACGAATGCTTGAAGTCGCCGAACACTACAACCATTTTGGCGGAATCAGCCCCATCAACGAGCAATGCCGTGCACTGATCGGGGCCGTCCGAGCCGAATTGGACCGACGGGGGATCCGATTGCCCATCTACTGGGGAAACCGAAATTGGCATCCCATGCTCACCGACACTCTGACTCAAATGACAAACGACGGACGTAAACGCGCCATCGCTTTCTTCACTTCGATGTTCAGTTGCTACAGCGGTTGCCGCCAATACCGAGAAAACATCGCCGCCGCGATCAACCTTGTCGGCCAAGAAGCTCCTTTGGTCGAAAAAGCTCGGATGGGTTTCAATCATCCGAAGTTCATCGAAGCTCAATCCGACTGCTTGAAAGCCGCGCTCGATAAGATCGCCCCCGAACATCGCGCCGCGACACCGGTGCTTTTCTCGGCCCACAGCATCCCCAAATCGATGGCGGACCACTCTCGCTACGAATTGCAATTGCGCGAAGCGGCAAGGCTCGTCTGCGAATCGGTCGGGCACTCAAACTGGGAAATCGTCTACCAAAGCCGATCCGGACCACCTCAGCAACCATGGCTCGAGCCGGATGTCTGCGATCGCATCGAAGCCCTCCATAACGAATCCCAGATCACTCATGTGATCGTCCAACCCATCGGATTTGTCTCCGACCACATGGAAGTCCTCTACGACCTGGACGAGGAAGCTGCCGCGAAATCCAAAGAGCTCGGTATCGCATTCTTTCGCGCCCCATCGGTCGGGATCCACCCGGCATTCGTCTCCATGGCCGTCGACCTGATCGAGGAGCGGCTCGTCGCTGGAACCCCACGCATCGCAGTCGGAAATTATGGACCTAGTCACGACATCTGTCCGGCCGATTGCTGCATGTACCCGCAACCTGCCAGACCGACCGGCTCGACCAGACCGACCAACCCAGGCAGACCGACTTAGGCTCCCGCGCAGAGCCCCCCATTTACCCTTCCTTCAAATCGACTCGCTCTCTTCGAGCTTGGTCACCCTTTGACCGTGTACCACTTATGAGATTATTCGCTAGATCCCTCCCATCCTTATTGCCATCTCTCTTGCTCGTATTCCATGGTCTGCTAGGTCCTTTCGGCCATGCGCAAAGCCCCGAGCCGGTCCGAGCGCTGCTGATCGTCGGAGGCTGTTGCCATGACTACGACAGCCAAAAACAGATCATCAAACAAGGCCTTGAAGCCACCGCGCACATCGATGTGACGGTCGTTCACCAAGGTGGTTCGGGGACCAAAGCCGAGATCGAACTCTACCGCGATCCAAAGTGGGCCGATCGATTCGATGTGATCCTCCATGATGAGTGCTTTTCCGATGACAAGGACCCGCAGTGGCTTGCAAGGATCCTCGAACCGCATCGCAAGGGGAAGCCTGGGGTGGTCATCCACTGCGCCATGCACTGCTACCGTGTCGGTAACGACGATTGGTTCGAGTTCTGCGGCGTGACGAGCCGGGGGCACGGCCCGCATTACCCTCACGAAGTCCGAAACGTCCAAGCTTCGCATCCGATCATGGAAGGGTTCGGTGCCGCTTGGGCAAACCCCGCCGGAGAGCTTTATCGTATCGATCGACTCTGGCCGACGAGTAGCCCGCTGGCCACGGCCAAAGACCGCGAGAATGGGCAAGACCAAGTCTGCGTCTGGACCAACGACTATCGAGGCACGCGTGTCTTCGGCACCACGCTCGGGCACCACAACGAAACGGTCGATTCCCCGGAGTTTATCGGCATGCTCGCACGCGGCACGCTATGGGCAAGCGGTAAACTCGCGCCAGAGTATCTCAAGCCCGCTCCAAAACGCTTCGAACGCGAAAATCTTGCACTCGGTTCCAAGGTCACCGCTTCCTCGGAGCAGAAAGATCAAAACAACCTTGTCGGATTCGCCGTCGACTCGAATCGAGCCACCCGATGGTGCGCCAGCGGCGGGAGTTTCCCTCAGTGGATCCAACTCGATCTTGGCAAACCCCAATCGATCCATGGTGTGGGCATCGACTGGGAAAGCGACCAGTCGACCTACCGCTACAAGATCGAAAGATCCCTCGATGGCGAACGATTCGACATCCTCGGAAAATCGCCCGAGGAAGGCTGGTCGGGCAAGCTTGCCGATCATCCGATCGAACCGACCATGGCTCGCTTTGTCCGCGTCGAATGCAAAGGAGCTTCGCCCGGAGCTTGGGCCTCCATACGCGAGATCAAAGTCTACGGCGGTGCGACTAAGGAGATCTCCATCGAGGACGCGAAAATGAAAAAGGAGCGAGAACTGCTCGGCGAATGCAAATTGCCCGAGGGTTTCGATGCGACCCTTTTTGCCTACCCACCGGCGGTCAACTATCCGGTCTTCGTCGCCGCTGCGCCCGATGGAACCTTATTTGTATCCAGCGATAAAAATGGGTCCCTCGACCGCGAACTCAAGCGAGGCTCGATCGTTCGATTGCAGGATTTCGACGGGGATGGTCGCGCCGATGCCTCCAACCTCTATGTCGATGACGTCGATTCCCCACGAGGCATCGTATGGGATCACGATCGACTTTACGTCCTGCATCCACCTCATCTGAGCGCATTTATCGATGAAAACAACGATGGGGTTTCGGATCGTCAAGAGATCCTCTTGAAGGATGTCGCGTTCGGTTTCAAGGATCGACCTGCCGATCACACCAGCAACGGAGTGACGATGGGAATCGATGGTTGGCTATACTTGGCGATCGGCGATTTCGGGTTCATGAACGCCGTAGGTACCGATGGACGAACGCTGCAATTTCGCGGTGGGGGAGTCGTGCGAGTCCGCCCCGACGGAACTCAAATGGAACTCTACAGCAACGGAACCCGCAACATCCTCGAAGTCGCCATGGACCCACTCCTGCGAGGATTCGCAAGAGACAATACCAACGATGGTGGGGGTTGGGATGTCCGCATGCATCACTTCAGCGGAGGCGATGACCATGGGTACCCACGCAAGTACATCAACTTTCCGAATGAAATCGTCCCTCCCCTTGCCGACTACGGCGGGGGCTCCGGGTGCGGGGCGCTGTTCCTGGACGAACCGGGTTGGCCCAAAGAGCTCAACGATTGCGTCTATACGGCCGATTGGGGACGCCAGATGATCTTCAGCCACCGCGTCGAACCCAAAGGGGCCAGCGTCTCGATCGATCAGCGGGAATTCCTCGGAATCGAGCGCGCCACGGATTTGGATGTCGATGCGAATTCCAATGTCTATGCGTCGAGCTGGAAAGGCGCGACTTTCAACTACGCAGGCGAAAACGTTGGATATGTCGTGCAATTGCGCCCCAAAGGTTACAAGCCCGAGGCATGGCCAAGGCTCGATCCAAACGATCCACAAGGATGGTTCGAACTGCTGAGTTCGCCTAGCCATCGACGGCGGATCGAAGGGCAACGAGGACTGCTCCGCTATGCAGCCCAACATCCGAGCCAACAAATCCTCGTCCTAGATCGCCTGACGCAACTCGCCAGCAACGACCAGACCACTCTGAAAACTAGAATCGCGGCGATCTTCACCATCGGCTTGATCCATGACCAATCCGTCCGTGGAGGACAAAACCCCTCGAACCTCGCTCCACAGATCGATTCTCTCGTAGGCTTGGCCTCCCAACCCGCCGTGGGGGCCTGGGCCATCCGAGCCTTGAGCGATCTACAACTTTGGGACCGATCCGAGGTGCTAAGTGCGATCCGTAGGGGTTTGCAGTCGGAGGACCCAAGGACCAGGGTCGAAGCGATCCTGGGGGTGACCAACGCGCCCAAGGGGAACTGGACAAACGACCTAGTACCGCACTTATCGAGCGCCGATGCACTCGTTAGGCATCTGGCGACCAGGGCGATTTCCAAACAGGATTGCGAACAAGCTTGCTGGCATATCTTCAACACACAATCCAAGGAGAGCTTGGCCTACGAGCATGCCCTCCAAGCCTTAGCCATGAAGCATAATCCGAAGTTCATTTCCGAGCGGATCGAATCGCTCAAGCAAAGCGATGGGAAATCCCAATCGATGGATGAAACCTCGGTTCGCATCCTGAGCAGGCTCGCCTTTCGCGAAGGAATTTGGAACGGCGCCAGCTGGGGGACTAGGCCCGATACTCGAGGCCCCTACTATCAACCAGAAGCATGGGAGATGACCAAGCCCATCGAGGAAGCCATCGATCGGCACTTGGCCAAGAAAGACGCGGCCGATCAGACGGAAATCCTGCGTATGCTCGCTTTGAATCGATGGAGCATTTCCGAGCGAGTCGAAGGCTGGATGCGAACGCCGCAATGGAGTGAACTTCCTTTCGCCCAAAGAATCAGTTTGCTGGAGGCAGCAGGCAACCTACCCGATCCTGTGTTGAAATTGCTTGAGACCATCTCAGGGGACCCGAGGCTTGCCGAGTCCGATTTGCTTCCATTGCTGAGCGTTTTGCTTAAGCAGAATTCGGAGCAGGCGATTCCGGCGATCGAAGTTTTGATGACCAGGGCTGGCGATTTCTCGACCCGTTTGCAATCCGAAGCTTGGAAGCGTTGTAGCCAGAGCGACAATCTCGCCAAGAACGTGCATGGGTTGCTCCAACGTGGGGAATCCGCATCGGGATTCCCGAAGGCCTTGCTCGTTTCGGCCGTGGCCTCTCGCAAAGACCAAGCCCAGAAACCCGAGTTGCTCGCGGCGATCGATTCAGTCTGGTCGTCTCCCGAAATCGTCGCACGCCTCTTTGAAGTCTTTCGACAGGGTGAATGCAAACAAGCCGAACCGCTCGTGAGGCGAGCGATCCTAGACAATCGGCCCGCGATCGAGAAGCTAGGCAAGGAGTTGGCAAGCCATTGGGGGTTAGCCGATTGGAACCAGTGGAACGGTCCTAAGATCTCTACCATGAAAAAAGAGGATGTGCTCAAGCAGGTCGTTGAGGCCCAGGGGGACAGCAAGCGGGGCGAGCAGGTATTTGGATTGCTAGGCTGTGCCAAATGCCACGATGTCAAACCCAACGAGGTGTTGCGAGGCCCCTACTTGCCCAATGTCGCGAAGACATACAAACGAGATCAGCTTACCGAGGCGATTTTGATGCCGAGCAAATCGATTGCCCAAGGTTTTGTTCAGAACGTATTTCTACTTGACGACGACCGGGTCGTATCGGGGTTTGTGACCAAGGAGAGCCCAGAAAAAGTCGTCTTGAGAAATGCGCAGGGCGAGGTCATTGAGATCCAGGTCGAGTCGATTTCGGAGCGAAAAGAAAGTCCCGTCTCGGTCATGCCCGAGGGGTTAGTCGACGGAATGCCCATAACGGCCCTGGCCGACTTGATCAGCTACCTGGAATCCCTGAATTAGGGCTGCAAGGCAAGTACTGGTCCTGAAGGAGCATTTCCGCAAATTAACAAATGGGTCTTCGCACATCGCATCGGATTTCGTCGTACTCGTACTCGTACTCAGTGAAACGGTACTCGTACTCGATGGCGGCTTCATCTGCGGCGTTGCCGATCGTTGATCGAGGCGGTTTGCGGTAACTTGCGGACCAACAGGCCGGATTGCTATACTGGTTGGCCTCGAGTACGAGTACGAGTACCGCGATGCTGAGTACGAGTACGAGAAGAAGCACGAACCAAGCATTACAAGCATTAGATCGAAATGCTCGATCCAGCGTTTTTTGACTTGTGTAAAGTTTCCTCATCGTAAACAGTCCATAGGGTTCTTTCGCACATCGCATCGGATTTCGTCGTACCCGTACTCGTACTCAGTGAAACGGTACCCGTACTCGATGGCTGCTTCATCTGCGGCGTTGCCGATCGTTGATCGAGGCGGTTTGCGGTAACTTGCGGACCAACAGGCCGGATTGCTATACTGGTTCGCTTCGAGTACGAGTA
>JAJTEK010000193.1 GCA_021299695.1 Pirellula sp.
TGTCGAAAGACTCTGGCCGTTGATCCGATCCAATCCAATCCAAGTGATCGATCCGAAGGAACTCGTCAAACCGCCCCAAGATTCCGAAAAGGGTGCTTCCACAGGACGCCCTCGATCGTTCTTGGGCAAGCTCATCTCGGCTCAGCAACCCCCGGAAGAAACGGGGAAATCCGACTCCACCCAAGCACCCGTGGTGGTCGTCGCCGGGGATGGACAATGGACACTTGCCTCTGATGACCCAGAGGCCCTAGCATCGATGGAACGGCTTCTGGCCACGTTGCTCAATCCTACCGTCGAACCGTTTGCTACCGCCGGAAACTACTCGGTCTACATCCTGCGGCATGCCGACGCAAAGCAAATCCGAGAGCTTCTCGGCGATCTTTTCCGAAGCTCCGAGCGCCGCGGTGCTACCTCAAGCGGATCCTCCGCCTCCGACCTGTTCCAAAGGGTCAAGATCGTTTCCGACGCACGCACGAATGCCTTGGTCATCGGCGGCAACCGTGCCGATCGCAAAGTCATCGAAGAATTGCTCGGGGTCTTTGATTCCAAGGACCTGATCGATCGACTGCAGCAGATCACGCCAACGCTCATACCGATTTCAAGCGCCAGCGCCGATACGATTTCTGACTTGGTACGCGATGTCTACAAATCGCAGTTGTCCAGCGGTGCAGGGCGCGATCCATTGGACATTCCCGAAGGCGTATCGAGCGAGGTGGCTACGATCCTCCAACAGATCAACGCGCAAACCTCGGGACCGTTGTTGACCATGTCGGTCAACGAAGCATCGAACTTGATCGTTCTAAGAGGCCCCAACGAATTGACCAGCGAGATCAAAGAGTTCATCGAGAAAATCGATCAGCAATCCTCCTCGGCCCCCTCGCGCCGCATCCAAGTCCTACGATTGGAATCGACCAATTCAAAGAACCTCGAAAAGGCACTCAAGATCCTCAATAGCAAGTAGTCTCTCCTCTAGTAGTCTCCCCTCTAGTAGTCTCTCCTCGACGAGAGACCTTTCCTAGAATCGGCACTGCGTGTCTGTTCGGCATGTCGTCATCGAGCTTGGCCTTGAGACCGACGGTCCAACGCAAGCCGTTGCCGTTCTGTAAAGAGGACCGCTTGATTCTCACTCGGCTCGACCGGGACCAAGCCTCTGGCGATGGCATTCAGTAATTCTTCGATCCCTTCGCCGGTCTGTGCACTGACCGATAGCGATGGACAAGCAGGCAACGAATTTGGCCTAGGCAACCGAAGATCGGCTTTGGTCAGCACCAGCATCGACTTGTGAGGTTTGCAATCGAGCAGGTCCTGATGGGCCTTTGTCCAGCCTTCGGACGGATCGACCAAGATCAACTGCAGGTCTGCCGAAGAACTGGCCTGGATCGCGCGTTGCACTCCGAGTTGTTCGGTCGGGTCAGCCGTGGTTCGAATCCCAGCGCTGTCTTGGATTCGGACCGGCCAGCCCTCGATGCTGGTCTCCTCGACGAGCAAATCGCGCGTCGTTCCGGCTAGATCATGCACAATCGCCCTTTGGTATCCGAGAATCCGATTGAGCAAACTGCTCTTGCCCACATTGGGAGGGCCGCAAAGAAGAACATCGAAAGGGGCAGTCAGGTGCTTACCCACCTCGTTCCAGGACTCGAGCTCCTCGGCCAAACGTCGCGCTTCGGGCAGGTCGGCTCGCTCGAGGGCTCGATCGATCTGATTCAATGCATCGCGCAGAGCCCCTCGTTTCTGGTCCATAAGGATCCTGGCGGTGCGCAGCGTTTTTGCCTTGAGCAATTCCAAGGTCGCTTCGGTGTCGATCGGATCGGTTTGTGACTCAGACAACGACTCGATCGCCGATTGGATCTGGATCCCTTCATCGAGCAAGCAGTTGAGGATCGCTTGCGATGCGGCATGGCCTCCGTGGCAATGCAGCTCGTAGCGATCCTCTGCGGTGCGGCATACGACGACCGACTCGCCGACAGGAGCGTTCCCGGGTAGCTTGTTTGCGGGTAGCTTGTTCTTTGGGAGCTCCTGAGCTTGGGTTTGCAATCTCAAGATCCCATAGCGAATCGCGTTGATTCGAATCGTGTCGGATCGGTGAGCGGGGGTCCAATGCCGAGCGAGCCACTCGGCCGCTTGAGGCCCTATCAATTCGATAACGGCGATGGCCGAGGGAGTGTCCCCGGTGATTTTGCAAGCAGTCGATTCTTTCGATTCGGTCATCTTCGATAAGTCATCCGATTCGAGTTCCGAAAAGGAGCCGTCAGGTCCTGGCTAGTCCATCGGCTTGGTTATACTGACGCCTGCGCTTTTGAATTGAGAGATCATTTTAGGACCGAAGGAAAACTATGATTCGCAGACTATTTTTTGCATTGCTCGCCTGGGTTGGGTTCGCCGACGGTTTGAGCATGGTGCCCAATGCCCGTGCAGACGTCAAGGTCCCAGCGATTTTCGGCGACCATATGGTGCTCCAACGGGATGCGAAGCTCAAGTTTTGGGGCTGGGCCGAGCCTGGGGAGAGTGTTGAGATCCAAATCGGAACTTCCAAATCGAGCACACAAGCCGACGCCGATGGGAAATGGCGTTTGGAATTGCCAGCCATGGTCGCGAGCAAAAACCCGACGAGTATTGTGATCCAAGGGAAAAATCGGATCGAGTTCAAGGATGTACTTGTCGGAGAGGTTTGGGTCTGCTCAGGGCAATCCAACATGGAGTGGTCCGTCGCAGCGAGCCTAAATCCTCAGGAGGAGATAGCGGCCGCCAAGTACCCTACGATCCGGCATATCAAAGTCCCCTTGGTTCCCTCGATGGTCCCATTGGACAATTTCCAATCCAACTGGCAGGTTTGTTCTCCAGAGACGGCTGGTGGATTTACCGCCGTGGGTTATTTCATGGCGCGCGAGTTATCGAAGAAGCTCGACGTCCCGGTCGGCTTGGTCAATTCCTCGTGGGGTGGCACGCGCGTCGAGCCTTGGATCCCACCCGTGGGGTTCCAACGCATCGATGCCTTGCAAGGAATCTATCAATCCGTCATGGGTCGAACCCCAGGAACACCTGCTTACGAAAAACGACTTGGGGAACACATCGAAGCTCTTGAGAAATGGTTGCTCAAGGCCAAGACCTCGACCGGCATCGCGGAGTTGCTTGCCCCGAGTCCGAGCTTCCCCAATGAGTTGACCCCGTTTGGTAGCAACCAAGACCCATCGATGCTCTACAACGGCATGATTCATTCGATCGTCGGATTTCCGATTCGAGGAGCTATTTGGTACCAAGGCGAATCCAATCACGAAGAAGGAATGATCTACCTTGAGAAGAAAAAAGCGTTGATCCAAGGCTGGAGAGAGCTGTGGGGTCAGGGGGACTTTCCTTTCTACTATGTCCAAATCGCGCCGTTTCGATACGGCGATTCGGATCCGACAACGCTTGCGAAATTCTGGGAGGTCCAAGCGGCAGTGCAAGCCACAGTTCCCAGGACCGCGATGGTCGTCATCAACGACATTGCGACTCTCAACGATATTCATCCGCCGAACAAACAAGATGTAGGTCGACGCTTGGCATTGCTGGCCCTAGCCAACGACTATGGGGCGAAAGATACCTTTGCAAAGAGTCCTCAGTACAGCGACATCGAATCCAAGGGCAAGGAACTCAAGGTCACGTTCAAGGACACCGCGGGCGGGTTGAAAACACGCGATGGCAAACCGCCGAGCCACTTCGAAATCATCGGGGCCAATTCGAATGGTTATCAGGCAGCCGAGGCCCAGATCCAGGGGGATAGCGTGCTATTGACCAGCGACAAAGTCGCTAATCCGACGGCCGTTCGCTTCGCATGGAATATGCTCGCCGAGCCGAACCTCAGCGGTGCGAGTGGTTTGCCTGTCGGGGCATTTCGTGCTGGCAAGGAGCCACAGTTTTTAGACACCGTACCGGGAGCTGATCAATACCGATTGGTCTACGATCTGGACCTCAACAAACTCTCGAATGAAATCCGCTACGATGTCGACAACAGTAGCACCGTCGGTCCTTTTGAGAGAGTCGCTTATTTTGTTGAGCTGACCGGTCCGCAGGGTGAGGAGCGCAAGGCGTTTGTATCGATGAAGGCGTTTACCAAGGACCCCAGCAAGATTGGGATTCCTACATTTGCCTCGAAAGCTCGATTCCAGATGCCGGTCCAAAGCATGGATATTTTCAGCAACTTCGCTGGATTGACCGTAGGCACACAGATCGAATCTGGAAACATCGAATTTTGGCCCGACAACTACGCGCAGAGAAATGAGCCGGCCGTCGCTGGCGCATCGGATCGCGTCTATGATTTTGGCGATTCGCTCGCGGTGCCCGAGGACGGATACGGATCGATGCAGGTGCATCATGGAGCCGTCAAGCAAACCGTTTTCGCCATCAACCAATGGAAGGCGGGATCTAGGGCCGACGTTGGGATCGGCAACAGCAGCGGCGAAAACAGCGACTGGACCTTCACCAGCTCAGCTAGCAGCTATCCCAACAAGCGACTCCGCGTGTATGTGAAATAATCCCGTTGAAACACAGAGGCACCAGAGGTCACAGAGCTTTTTTGAATCTTCCACCCTCTCTGTGCTCTCTGTGCCTCTGTGTTTTTATTCCGTGAACCCTTTCCAAGTGCCCTTGGAAAAACCTCTAATCGAAACACCCAGGGGAAACCCATACCTGCAAAGATGCACGACGAAATCCCGTTGAAACACAGGCAGTAGAGTAGGGAGGGGCGGACTGGCCGTGCCCTCCTCCTCGTCAAACCGTACGTGCAGATTTCCCGCATACGGCTTTCGCAGTAACTTCCTTCAGAGGTGTAATCAAACGAAGTCGCGGGAGTTCATCAACTTTTTAGACTTAGTTCGTGGACGTGACCTTCTTACCATTCTTGTCCGTATCCATGGTTAATACCTTTCAAATAACAAGAACAGCCAGGCTTACTTGCGCTTGCGAAACCACGGAAAAAGTTCAAAACCTTTTTTCTAAATTCTTCTTGACTCGCGGTCTCGGAGTGTTCTAATCGCGCTTGTCCTGATCCGAGCCCGTTCGAGGAGCAGGACGATCCCTTGTTCGCCCCAACTCGATCGATGGATACTATCCCCCGAATCTCGTTTCCTGAATCAAGTTTTTTTGAGGGTATCATGACACGCTCTTCTTTGTCCCGCTTCTGCGGATGGTTTGGCTCGCTTTTTGCACACACACACTGCGCAGCGCCATTCGAGGATTAGCCGATTCTCGCCAAGGATCGCGACGCCGGTTTCGGGCCCTGTTCTATGAATCGCTCGAACTCAGAGCGCTCTTGGCCGC
>JAJTEK010000064.1:0-29095 GCA_021299695.1 Pirellula sp.
CGAGGCTGGTGCCCAGGCTATCGCCGAGAAGCTCACCAACCTCCAATCGCTTGACCTCAGCTCCAACCACGTCGGCGAGGCAGGTGCCAGGGCCATCGCCGATAAGCTCACTAAACTCCAGCACCTTGAGCTTAGCTCAAACAACGTCGGCGACGCTGGTGCCATGGCCATCGCCGATAACCTCACCAACCTCCAGTTGCTCCTCCTCGACAATAACAACGTCGGCGATGCCGGGGCCCAGGCTATTGCCAAGAATCTTACCAACCTCTATGTGCTCGAACTCGGCTTCAATAACGTCGGCGATGCCGGGACCCGTGCCATTGCCGAGAATCTTATTAATCTCCAATCGCTCTACCTCCCGCGTAACCGTCTTACCGACGATTCCGTGCGGCGTTTGGCGGAGGGATTGCCTCTACTTCATACCATTTTTCTGCACGACAACGAGTTGCTGCGTTTACCGAAGGAACTCACTCGGTCTTTGGATGCTGCAGGGCTGCGAGATTATTTCCGACGGACGCAGAGCGAAGGCAAGCGGAAGCTCAACGAGGCAAAGCTGATCGTGGTCGGTAATGAAGCGGTCGGCAAGACGGCTTTGGTGAACTATCTAATCAAAAACGAACCTTGTCGCGATACCGATAAAACACCAGGCTTACACATCCAGGAACGTATCGAGGTCACGTGCTGGGATACGCACCACACGACGCCCAACACCGAGGAGCTGCGTCTGAACGTTTGGGACTTCGGCGGCCAGGAGGTTACCCGCGAAACGCACAAGCTCTTCCTGACGGCGCGTTCTCTCTATTTGATCGTGCTCGAAGCGCGGCGCGAGAACGTCGCGGACGCCGAGAACGTACTCCACGACTGGATGCGCGCCATTCGCAATCGCGGCGGTGACGACGTGCCAGTCATCGTCGTCATCAACAAGTCCGAAGGAGATCGGGAACTGAGGCTGGACGAGACGACCCTCAAAAAAACCTACCCCATCATCGACTTCATCCGCACGTCATGCCGCGACCCCAAGCAAGATCAAAAAGATGGCGGCAAAGGGATCATCGAGTTGCGGCAGACGATCATCGACACGATCCGCCTCAAGATCCCTCAGGCCAGCGACGAATTTCCTCTCAGTTACTTCGAAGTCAAAGAACAGTTGCGAGAAATCGCCAAAGCAGAACATTCGTTCGATGTCGTTAGCTTCACCAACATTTGCCGCGACGTCGCGCACCCCGTTACGAGCGAGGACGAACAACGCCGCCTGCTGCAATTGCTCGGGGACATCGGCGTGGTGATCCTGCACAAGGAAAGGACGCTGCTCGATCCCAACTGGTTGACGACGGCGATCTATCGCGTGCTGACGCACTCGGACGTGGTCAAGGAGGGGGGACGGTTTCGCGTCGACGACCTCGGCCGGCTCCTCATGGGTTTAGAGGACGCCTCGCACAAATACCCGAAGGATCGCTGGCAATACATCGTCGACCAGACGGTGCAATGCGGCTTGAGCTTCGAAATCGCCGATCAACCCGGCACCTATCTGATGCCCGAGCAGTTGCCGCCGAATGCGATCGACACCGGCTTGGACCGCGTCGAGGACCCGCAGGTGCTCCGCTTCCGCTACGACTACGAGGACATCCCGAAAGGCTTGATACCCCGATTCATCGTGAAGATGCACCTCTACCTGTCGAAGCCGCCAACCTACTGGGCCAACGGCGTCGTATTGGTAGTTGGCGCGTGCAAGATCCTGGTGCGTTCTGATCGACGCGTCCGCAGGGTCGAGATCTTCGTCCATGGACCCGCCAACGAGAGGCGCGAAGCCCTGCGGATCGTGCGCGAGGGTCTGGAATGGGTTCATTCGTTGTTCGAGGAGATCGGCCCAGAACCGATGGTTCCCGTGAGAATCCCAAACAAACCCGACGCCGCGATTGAGTATTTCCGATTGATCGATTTCGAACGCGAGGGCTTGGAGAAATATGCCTTCGAAGGACATCAGTTCAATGTCCGAGAGCTATTAAACGGCATCGCGCCGGTAGCTTCGATCCAAAAGACCGAGGACCGCAGGTCCGACTTGCACATCTACGCCGGTGATAGAGCGAGCGTCCAAGTCATCAACGGTAACGACAATAATACGAGCGGCAGTCACAATAGAACCGCTCAGGGGATATCACATCCGATTGCTGCACAGCCCAAACCGTTCTGGCAAACGCTCGCCGCGCCGATTGCGGTGACTGGTGCGACGGCGGTCCTTCTGCTCCTATGGATGCTGGGATTTGAGCCGCAATGGATCGCACTTTTCGGACTGCCTCTCCTCGTCGGAGGATTCGTTTATCTTGTGATTCTCCAACACGAGATGGTCAATCGGACCTGGGCAAGACGCAACGCCGCATGGTGTATGGCGATTGCCGGTGCGAGTCTCATGGCTCCGGGAGTGGAATTGCTTATCGAACTCAAACCGGACTCAAAAATCAAGTTCGTGCTCGATAACGCGCCGTGGGCCGGTATCGCATTTCTTGTTGCCGCCTGCATTTTTGGCTGGCTGCAATACAAGATGGATGCGAGACAAGAGGCGTCCGGCATGTCAACGAGCTAGCCAATCAACAATAGAAAAACGCGGGGACTATGCCTGTGCTTTTCCGCCTTTTCCGCGCTTTCATTTGCTCACCCAATGACATTTCCGAGCAGCCCTTGCAGCGACTGCAGGTCGGTGCCCGAGAGGTGGCCTAACACGCGAATCACGAGCCCTTGCTCGATGGTGCTGAAGACCGGCTTGAGCACCACGTCGCCGAAGTCAAATCTCGAGGCGATGGTCATATCAGTTACAGCTGGTCGTAAGCCGCATCGTCGTCGTTGTCCCAGACCTGCGCAAGGCTGGCTTCGCTGGCCTTGGCCGCGCCGCGCACAAGCCGCCGTTCGTTCTCCCGGGTCCGCAGAAAGTCAACGAAGTCCTCGACCTCAGCCAGCCGCTGCGGGGGAAGTTGTCTGATCTTGTCAAACAAAATGCGTTCGGATGTGTTCATTGGGTTGCCCTTGGGAGGGAGTGAAGCCGACTTCATAGCGCATCTGCACTTGTCGGGATCTCTTGGCTACTCGCGGATACGGGACATCTGGATCCTACAAGTCTCGTGGCCGGTGGTCAATCGCGATTGGGTGAAACGTGAACGTGAAGAGCGTGGTGCCGTCGGTTTGGGGGTTCGGCACCCCGCCAAGTATTCCCATGGCTCGACGGAAGCCCTGGCCCGGCCCGGCCATCCGGTACAATACTAGCCCGGTCCAGTAATCCACTACGGATCGGGTAAATCGTCTGCACCACCGATCCCGAAGGGATTCAATCCTCGGCCCGACAAAACGTGGGGACTTTCCCCGCGTTTTTAGGAGAAATGAACGCAAAGACGCAAAGACGCAAGGACGCAAAGGAAGATCCCGGCGGTGTAGCACCATCCATTCGGTGTGGGGCTTATAGGCCAATCACCTGCCGGTGAGCCAACCAGCGCAAGCGGTTGGGCGATTTGATTAAGCCCGCCAGGACGCTGCGTTTGGGCACCAGCAGGTGAGACAAAACCCGGGGACAGTCCCCAGTTTTTCAGCTATCGAGAATACCCATAACCGCTTGGCTCCCCTTCTCCACCGGGGCTTTGACCGGGGGAGTAAGGGGCGGGGGGGATGAGGGGCGACCGCGCGTAAGGCTGTTTGGTTGTTTAGGAGAAATGAACGCAAAGTCGCAAAGGTGCAAGGACGCAAAGGAAGATCCCGGCGGTGTAGTACCATCCATTCGGTGTGTGGCTTATAGCAATAGCCCGCGGCTTGCGCCCATGCGGCTTACAAGGTAAATCACCTGCCGGTGAGCCAATCATCGCAAGCGGTTGTCCGCCAGACCTGGGCTATCGCCCTGGCGTTGCGTTAGATATCGGCGGAATCTCCCGAAGCAAAAATTCGACGGCATCGGCGACGCACTTGGGATCCCGCATCAAAAACGAATGCAGCACCGGATACGTTTTGAGCTCGGTCATCCCAGCGAGCTTGGTCTCTTCGACCGTCACCACCGCGTCGTTAGGCCCATCCAAAAGCGGGTTTTGGATCGTCGAGCCAGTCAGGTCGCCTGCAATGATTTGGAAAGGACAAGGCGGGATACCCAAACTCGAGCTAAGCCCATCCCATTGCGGACCGAGCTGCATGCCCGACTTGCCAGTCACCATTTCGAATAGTCCCAAATATGACAACCGTTTGGCAAACGAGGACCCTTGGTTCGGCGGTCCCATCATCACCACGCGATCGATTCGCTTGAGGATTCCTTGAGGATCCCCCTGCTCTGTCCACTGGGCGATCGCAAGTCGCGTGACGATATTTCCTAGGCTATGGCCGGATATCTTGATGCGAGGTTTGCCAGGAAGGTTTTCTACCAACTCGCGGAACGCTTGGGCGTGCGAGGCGATCGTCGAGCGGGTGCTGGCATATCCGAATCGTATGATGGCAACCGAATCGGCTCGCTCCTTCTGGCCGAGTCGAGCTAACAACTCCTCCTCGACGGGCTTCATGCTCGAGCTTGTCCGCATCAAGCCATGGAGCAATAGGAACACCTCGGTGAACTCCTGAGGCTTTTTATCTTGAGGGCCTTGAGTCTCTTTCTCCTGAATCTGACCGAGCAATTCGAGCATCGCTTCCTTGGTCCCCCATCCTTTGCGGACCGAACCCGGATCGATCAATCGCCAATGCTCAAGCGTCGGGTTGTATTGCAAGCGGTAACCGTTCCACCAACGGTGATCGGTCCAGAACTGCTTGCCTCCTAGGGTCGGCAACTCCAAATTCCAACGGTTCCCTTTACCTTGAATCATCGTTTCCCAAGCCTTTCCCCATTGAACATCGATCCGATCCTCTTGGTCTTGATCCTCCAGAGTTGGCGATTGGGCCAGTACCGATCCGGGTTGTATGGCAGGGATCGAGATGGACAACCCACCGATGAACGCACTGAGCCGAACCAGACGCACTAGCCTCCGGAGATTAAACATGGACTTCTGCACTGAGCCTCCCTGCCGCATCGGTTTGGGCCAAGATCGGCTCGATCACTTCGGTAAGAAACTCGTGAACTTGTCGCTCGGCCCGACCGGTGTACTGTTCGGGGGCCATCACATCCGTCACTGAAATATTCGCAAAAGCAGGGTCGCTGGCCAGCCGATCGAGTAGATCGTTAGGCATCCCCTCTTGCTTGACCCGCAATGCGGCCGCTTGGCTGTGCACGCGGATGACCTCATGAAGATGCTGGCGATCGCCCCCGGCGGCGACTCCTGCCATGAGCAACGACTCGGTGGCCATAAAGGGAAGCTCCTCGCGTAGATTCCTTTCGATGGTCTTTGGATAGACGACCAATCCTTGGGAAACGTTTTCCAAAAGGATCAAACACGCGTCGACGGCCAGGAACGCCTGAGGCATCACGAGCCGCCGGTTGGCACTATCGTCGAGTGTCCGCTCCATCCATTGCGTCGCGGCCGTCATGACCGGACTCGATTGCAAACTCATCACAAAACGAGCCAACGAGCACATCCGCTCGCTGCGCATGGGATTGCGTTTGTAAGCCATCGCCGAGGACCCAATCTGGTTGGTCTCAAAGGGCTCTTCGATTTCCTTGCGATGTGCCAAGATCCGCAAGTCCGTCGCGATCTTGTGGATCGAGGTGGCAACACCACTGAGCGTGTCGGTCAAATAGGCATCGATTTTCCGGGTGTATGTTTGGCCTGTGACCGCATAAGCTCCAGGGAAGCCGATTTTCAGGGCGATCCTGCGTTCAAGCTCGCGAACCTTTTCATGGTCCCCGTCGAACAACTGCAGAAAACTCGCCTGGGTCCCGGTCGTCCCCTTGGCACTGCGAGCCAACATACTCGATAGACGATGGTCGATCTCCGCAAGATCCAAAACCAGATCGTACATCCATAGCGTCATCCGCTTGCCGACGGTCGTCGGTTGAGCTGGCTGCAAATGCGTGTAGGCCAAACAGGGCAATCCCGCATGCTGCTTGGCAAAACTTGCCATCGCTTGCAAACAACCGAGCAGTCGCTGGCGAACCATCTTCATCGCATCGCGAAAAATCATCAGGTCCGAGTTGTCGGTGACATAGCAACTCGTCGCCCCCAAATGGATGATCGGCATCGCATCGGGACATTGATCCCCATACGCGTGGACTTGAGCCATCACGTCATGACGCAGCTTGCGCTCGTAGGCGTTTGCGACCTCGAGATTCAGCGTGCTTCGGAACGCCTTCAATTGATCGATTTGAGCATCGCTGATGGGCAGTCCAAGTTCCTTTTGAGTCTCAGCCAAGACGATCCACAGCTCCCGCCAAAGCTTGATTCGGTGCTCGGTACTCAGGAGTCGAGCCATTTCCTTGGAAGCATAACGGGTGATCAATGGGTTTTCGTAGAAAGCGTCGGACACTGGGTTCTCTTTCTCGTAGGCTGTTGAGTCGGCGGTCGGGTCGGATTGGAACAATCGATTCGTCTTTCCCTTGATCGCCAAATCGCGTATGGAAAAGTCTATGCAAGAATATACCATCCATCGCAGCAATCGTCGTTGCCACCAGACCGACCGCGCCCTGGCGCCGGGCGAATGCTATTACTCAGCGGTCGTGGCCCAGGGCAGTTCGTTGGTTCGACAGGATTTCTGCAAAGAAGCTTGGAGCGGCCCTCCGGAGCAGACCGTCGGCTGGTGGACTTGCCAAGTCCCCGAGAAAAACCCAGGCAAACCCAAACCTGCCCCTACGCACGTTTTGCTAGCAACCCTCGAAGCCCTTTTGGAGGATCCCGCCAAAGTCGATCTTGCCTATCTTCTCTGCCTTCTGTTGGTCCGGCGACGAATCCTGAGCGAACCGACTTCGATGAAACTCGATTCGGTGGTACCACCGGAGGAATCGCTCGTATTGCACTTGACCCACTCCCCTACAAACCGCGACTTTAGCATACCGGTCTGTGACCTGGACCTTGAGCAAAGCGAGCTGCTCGAGGCCGAACTGAACCAACTGCTTTTCAGCGAGTCCTAATGCGCTCCGTGAATTTCGGCAAAGCCATTCCCTTCGCTTCCCTTGGAGCCTCGCGGCTCAAGCGTGCGACGGGCGTTTTCCTCAAGGGACTCGAGCGTTCTCGTTGGCTCTTGGCTATTGCCGTTCTGTGCATGACCACCGGAGCGACGTGCATTCCAAAGCGCCCTTTGGCCGAATTCCAACCGCAGCCGATTTTCACCGCTCCACCTTCGATCGAGCAGATGGCTCAGGTGGTCAATCGCTCCAAGAACATCCAATCGCTTCAGTCGAACTTTGTGACCATCAATCCAAACCAAATCCGCAACCTCGACGCGAGTTTGGTTTGGCAGCGATCGCGGAGATTCAAAATCTCCGGTGGGATTTCCCGCATGATGGGGAACAATTTCGAGGTTGGCAGCAACGAGCAGTGGTTTTGGATGAGCGTGCGCGATGGGATGAGACCCCAACTGTTTTTTGCTCGCCACGACGAGTTCGAAGCGCAACCGATCCGAAGGATTTTGCCGGTCTCGCCGCTGTGGATTCTCGAAGCCTTGGGCATCAGCGAACTGGACCCTTACCAAGTCCTCGGCGCGCCGATTCCGCGCCCTGATGGAATGCTCGAGCTGACCACCCTGGCTCCGAGCGCTACGGGGAGTTACACCCGCACGTTGGTGATGGACCCGAAATTTGGCTTCTCGCGACACGTCTACCTGAAGGATCCAACGGGGCGGTTGGTTGCCTCGGCCAACCAGAGCGATCACAACTTCTACTCCTCGATCTCGATGGCTTTGCCTCACCGGGTTCTGATCCAATTGATCCCTGCGATCGATCCACCCACGGAGATCGACGTGACGATTGGTAGTTATGTCATCAATGCGTTGGACACCAATTCCAACGTCAACTTTGACCTACCGAACCATCAATTTGGTGCAATTCAATCAAGGGCTTCCGCAGGCCGTCACTCCGATCCAGGTCGCCCCTCCTGGTCCCGTAGCAGTTCCTCCCCCGGCAGCCCCGCAACAACTCCCTCCGACGGCCTACCGCGGGGTCCCTTGGGATGGACGACAAGTCCGCTAAATAGCTCCAAGCGTTTTCTGGTGCGCTACACAGCAAGAGCGAATGTATTCCGCATGTCGGCGTAGTAGTTGTTGTGCCTGAGCCATTCTATGGCGAGGGAGGTTAGCTCCTCCATCGATTTACATCGGTGGTTTCGTGTGATTGTCTCATGGAGATGTCACACATCCTTCGACTTGTGAAAGGATGCGTTGTCGCAGATTACATGGATTTTCGAGTAGCCTCGCAATCGCCTACGCAGGTCGTCCTACTGAGCCCTTCTTCTGGAATCAATTGGGGGGAGCGATCCAAGTCAGCCAAATGGAGACTTTGTCACTTGTCTGCCGTCGACATCCACACCTTCCTGGGGAGCTTCTGATCATCCCCGACTCGGGTCGGCATGGGGAACCTGCGCGCAAGTTGTAAGCCCAGCGCCGATTTTGACTAGAGCAGCCTGCCAGATGCCCTCGAACAGGCCTCCAACCGCTCGCCGCCTCCAGCAAGGACTGCAGATTAATAGTTAAAAGGCGGGTGCGCCCGACTTTTAACACTCCAATCGCTTGACTCAAGCAGTTTCTCTGCTATTCGTGAGAGTCGTCAAATCTCCTATTTGCTATCTGCTATCTGCTCAGCATATAGGAAATCAAATTTCCTATATGCTACGGAGACGCCAACATGCCCGGTTCGTTCAACCGCATCGCCGACAATCGAGGGGCCTTCCCGGCACTCTCGGGTTTCAATGCACCGACCCTCGCCGACTCGCCGAGATTCGCGCCGTTCGTCGGTTTCACCGCCTCAAACGTCGGCGGGGGGCACTCGATCCATGTTGGCAACGGGTTTGCCCTGAGTACGATAGACTCCGATACCGGTCTACCATACAGGATTCGAACGGAGCAGCATTATGGCGTCAGCGATCTCGGCCAGGTCGCTTACCTGGTCGACCTCGGCACGGGAAGTGAGATCAGAAGGGGGAATGGACTGACTCCCGCAATCACAGTCAGCCACGACACCAACCGCAGCGCGTTCAGCCCTGTGGCGATCAATGCCATGGGAGTGGTCGCGTACAAACAGGATGCCGTGATCCATCGGACCGATTTCGCGGGCACTCCCTCCCCAGTAGGGGAATCCATGGGACCGGGAGCTCCCGTCGAGGATGGTGGGTCGCTGTCGGGCGGTTTTCACACTCGCGAGCCCCTTCTCGACATCCAAAACCGAGTCGCTGCCTTCGGAACCGACTCGCTCGGTGGGAGAGGGTGTCTTTGGGAGCGTACTCACCGCCGCATCATCAGACGCATCCTCGCTCCGGACTGGGTGAGAAGGCTTGGCAGCTTGCCGCTAGACGGCAAGATCAACGAACGCGGAGCGGTCGCGTTCACCACCAGCGGAGCGGGGGACGACCTGTTGAATGGCGCCTTTGTGTTCCGCGGGGGAAGGATCGGGAACCGGACCTCCGGCGTCGCTGCGGATTTCTCCCGCGCCACGATGGTGATCGGCGGCGTCAGTCGGTGGGGAGCGGTCGTGTACACCTGCAGTAGCCCGGGTGTTGCGCGAGCGGCCTTTTTCCACGACGGCCTGGCCCCAATCCTGATCGCGGATACGGTGACGCCACTGCCCGCCACCGCTGGCGGGATGACGCTCAGTGACATCATTCACGTCACCATCAACCGCCAGGGGAACTGGGCGCTGCTGGCGACGTTTCCGGGCGGGAAAGGAATCTTCGTCGGCAACCCCGCAAGCCCCCTGGTAGTCGCCCTCCGGACAGAGGGATTCATGTTCGGGGCAACGATCCAGGATTTCGAGGTGGTCGATCCGCGGTTGACCAACGCCAGATATTTCAACCGATACAACCAGATCGCCTTCAAATACCGTCTCTCTAGCGGCGAAGAAGGAGTCGCAAGGTTGTCTCTCAAGGTGCCTCTACCGACAGTCCCCCGGCCGGCCCCCCTGCCAGCCCCGTCGTGAACGCGTACCGCCCTAAAGTCCTGTCCAGCGACCACGACGCCAGCCATTGCAGTAAATGACTCGTTGCCCTTTCAGTTTGTCGCGACTGGTCAAGGTCAGCAACACGGGCAAAGTCATCTATCAGTCCGAGAAGCAGGCTTGCCGGGCGTTCCCCGAGTCGGAAAAAGGTTTCATTCGTGCCTGGTACCGATTTGGCTGTATGTATTCGTTTTGCTAAACGCGCTGCATCTGAAGTGGGTGACCTGGGCCGATTTGGGGTATGCATCAACCCAAACGCACGGTCCGGAGTCTTCGTCTAGCCGTAGCATGTGGCCTCTGAGCCCCGTGCGAGGCTGACTGAGTCAATGACGCACGGGTCGGAGCCCCATGCTACGATGGATGGGCCCTCTAGGCTCACGCCTAGAACCTCCAGCTTCGTAGTGCAGTTCGGTTGTGTCCTCGTACCATTGCTCTGCTGCTTCTAGCTCCCGATCTGCTGCTGCAATCTTCTGTTGCACTATCGACTACGGAGAAACTCAAGGTCTTTATCGCTCAGTTTGGATTTAGTAACGGTGATCTGCTTGCCATCCGTCTTCTCGAGCACCACGGCATCGATTTTGACTTCGATGAGTTTCGCATCGATGCTGAAGTTACCGGTTTTATCCTTCCACGTCCTGAACTCCGGAGACGGCATCTCAGGACGGGCTTGAACTTCGGCTTCGCGTCGATTGCGAGCCTCGATTTTGGCCTGATTGACATAGGCTAATAAAGCTTCACGGTCGCCAACGGGTTCAATAGGAATGTTCTCCATGACGAACCGGCTGATTTTCGCCGGTGCAGTAGGAATGACGTATTCGACGACTAAGGCTTTAAAGTCTTTTTGATCGTTGAATCCAACGCTTACCAATTCAAAGGAAACATTCTTGCCGTCGGTAATGAATTTTAGGTCATCGGCTCGATTGATGCCGGACTCTCGGAGCGTTTTGATCTTTTTCTTGATATCAGCCATTAAATCCGATTGGGCTTTCGATGTGATACTTAACATCCCTCTGGCATTCGAGGGCTTTGTCGAATTGTCGGGTAAGACCAGCGTGTACTCAGGATCCGACTTCGACAAAATCCTTGCCGCGTGTGCAAGCGGAGTCATCGGCGATTGAGAATTTTGACGACTAAGGTATTGCAGATCGATGAGCATCTCTAATCGGAAACCTAACCCTTGAGGAACGACTTCGTGAACCAAGGGTACCATGGCAATCCCCTTGTCCCCCCTTGCCCCCAGCCAAAGCCCTGGGGACGAGGGGGGGCCAAGCGGTTATCTGTAGTTCTGTATCAACGAATATGCGTGTGCATCAGGGTTGGCACGATTAGCCACTGGTCACTTAGCCACTGGTCACTGAGCAATGACCACTTAACACTAACCATTTAAAAACAAAAAACTCTAAGCGTTGCGAAGTCCGCTCTTCTTCTCTTCTCTGTGCCCTCTGCGCCTCTGTGTTTCCCTGTCTTCCCTCTGAAAGACCCTTTGGAACACAGCCTAGCCCCCTACTCTTGTTCCTGCACGATCGCCTTGCCATATTCGTCGAGCTTGATGTCGGCCACGGCCGTTTTGTGCCTGGCCACATGCAGAAGATCCGAATAGATCGGATCGGCCTGCGACTTTTGAATCGAAGCGACCGCCGATGCGACCTCTTTGAGGTACCGCAAAAAGACATTCCGACGGTTGCCTTGCGCGGCAATCGCCTGACGCTTTCTCAAAAAGCTCGCCAACGAGCGACCGATGTACTGGATACCGAGCCGGAGTTCTTTTTCAAGTTCGGGCGTCGTGGCGATCGCTTCTTTCGATTCGCTCGTAAAGGGAACCCAGACGCTGGCCACATGGACGATCAAGGTCACGGGTCCCATCGGCAAGGAGTTGCGGGATTGGGTGAGCCCATAAGGCCGCCAGTTGGTGTTTAAAACCGCTTGGGTGATCGCGCAGGCCGATGGTTGAAACTGCAAGGGGACGCGGTTGGCAAACCGATAGATCTGCATCGATTGGCCTTCGGAGATATTGATCTCGCGCATCACCGTGTGGAGCGTATCGAGCTGGGTTTTCGACAGCTTCTGCGGACTGCATCGCGTCGGTAGCTTCGTCTCGGTAATGATCCTATCGGCCGAGTCCGAACCGATCCCTGCAAAGGTATCGATCAGGAATTTGCGAAGCGTCTTGGCATCCGACTGCCCGATCAGATCGACCAACTCATCGCGAGTGATCTTCTGCGCCGCGACGTTGCCACCGTAGGCCAAGGCGACTTCGATCTGGAATGGCGACCCGCGCTGGACCGAAGGTGGGCGGGTGATCGCATCGTGAAACTCCCCCGGAACAATCGCCTTGAGGCCTTTGTAGAGCAATTCGCTGCCGATCGGTGCGATGCAATCGGTCGACGGCGGCCGGATCTTGGTCTCCTGCAACGCTTTGTAGAGACGCTCGGCTTCGGTCTGACCGACCTTCAGCGCCGTCGAGCGTGTCGAGATATTCGCCACCTCGCATACCTTGCGAGCCACCGCGGGGGTCACACACGAAAAGGAACTCGTCAAGAACGAGGTGACCGTCGTACCCTTCTCTGCCCCGAGCATCGTGATCAATCGACCTAGCTCGACCCCATAAGGATGGGGCTTGATCTCCTTGGCCTCTTTGGGCAACTCGGTCGTGGTCCGCGATATGGTCCTTTTTTCACCATCGGGACTCTGCCAATGAATCGTCACGTGAGGATTGGCGATCGCCGTCTGCTCGAGATACTCATCGACACTGCCGCGACCGCGCTTGTAGACGGCCGTCAGTTCGATCGTAACGCGGGTCCCAGACTCGACCTCCGAACCGGGCTTGTTCTCAATGAGCTTAGGTTCGTTGGTCTTGCCCGCAGCAGCCTTGCGCTCGGCAGTCCTGCGTTTTGCGTTTTTCTGCTCGGCGACCGAGGTCTCGAGCAATTCAAGTTGGGCCTCTGCCTCTGGCGTGTCGGTATCAGCGATTTTCGTTTCCCTCTCCGGGTAGCGGGACTCCCAGGCTATGTCCTGGTCTCGCATGTACTGCAGCCCCTTTTCGCCCGAGGCGATATCGATCCCCTCCCCTTTTCCATTGATGATCTCCGGCTGGTTCTTCTTGGTATCGACCTGGAGTTGGAAGTAGTGAACCGGAGAGCGTTTGGAGGTCTTCGACAGAATCTGCATCGGGCGTCCGGTCGTGAGCATCCCGTTCATGCCGGCGGCGCTGATGCCGATGCCTTGCTGGCCACGGCTCTGACGCAATCGATGGAACTTGCTCCCGTAGAGGAGCTTGCCGAAGATCAACGGAATTTGTTTCTTGACAATTCCCGGGCCGTTGTCTTGGACCGCGACGCGAAATCGACCGGGCTGCGGCTGGTCGACCCGCACCCAAACCTCTGGCAAAATGCCCGCCTCTTCGCAAGCATCAAGCGAGTTGTCGACGGCTTCTTTGACGGTCGTGAGCAAGGCTTTGCGAGAGTTGTCGAAACCGAGCAAATGCCGGTTCTTGGCAAAAAACTCGCTGACGGACACGTCGCGCTGCTTGGTGGCCATCGACTCGGCGGTGGCTCGGCGTGCCTTGGAAGGTGGATTGGTCATTCCGTTGGGTCTATAGGGGGCAAATCAGGGAGTAAATCACGAAGCGAATTGGTATCGGGGTGCGGAACAGTACGGTAAATCATACCGAGTTGCTCGATTTTGAGGACTGGGTAAAAAACGTCGACTTTATGCTAGCAGGACCCCTTTTCGCTACAAATCCTTTCTTCGGTTCGAACGAATTGAGAATTGAAGATTCACACGACAGGCCGAAGGTTTCTTTTCCGCCGACCCCCTTTTTCGGCCGATCCTCCGACGAGATGGTGGCTCAGTCCAAAGTCGCGTACCTACGCGATCGACCGCGTTTGGTCGTTTTTGGCTTAAGCCACAACAGGGCGTCGCGGGCACAGGAGTGAATGGAATGCGACTTCACGGATTGATTAGATTTGCGGTAACCAGCAGCCTTGCTTTGGCATCGATCCAAGCAAGCTCGTCGATTGCCAAGGCTCAATGCCCCTCCTGCGGTAGCAACCACGCCGTAGCGGGTGCTCCGGTGGTTCAGTCTCCTGCTTTGCAGGGCCAGTACGCAGGTGCACCAGTTGCCGGTACACCAGTTGTTGGGGCTCCAGGCGTTGGGGTACCAGCAGTCGGTTCCCAGGGCTACGGGGGGTATGGAATTCCCGGCCTCTCGACGATGCACCAAATGACGGCCCAGGCCGCTGCGAGCCATCCCGGCAACACCGTCGCTTACGGAAATATCCTCGGACGAGGAACCCAACCCCTCTTCGAAAATTACTTCACCCAAGGCAACGCAAACCAAGCGACCGCGGGCATGTACATCTCGCCGATCGGTGTCCCAGGTAACGTCGGACACACCTACTACACCTACCAACCCTTCTACCCCCACCAATACCTCTACCAACACCACGACCGCTATCACTCGTACTACGACGGTGGTCGAGGTTTGAACCGGACGCATGCAAGCTACATTGCCCCACCGGCACGCAGCGCAGTGCACTGGCTCCACAAATCGATTCAGTTGCCACACCGCTAAGCGACTCGTCGATCGACGGATCACACCAGGGTCGGATCCCAGGTCTCGAAAAAAGTTTGTTCAGTTGAGCTTCACGGAAGTCGCCCAACTGAGACTCAACGGAAACAACCTTTTTACGGACACTATTTTTCACTGGAGTGAACCCCTCATGATTCGGAAAATTTCGCTTGCAAGCATCGCTCTTTCGGCGAGTCTTGCTTGGAACGATGCCCAAGCTCAGACGACTTCGGTACCTTGCAACAATTGTCCCCCGGCTGCCGGTTCGCACATCCACGCTGCCGGCTCGCACATCCACGGGGCTGTCGCTCACGTAGGATCGAGCGTCCATGCCGTCGGTGGAGCGATCCAAGGTCACATGCTCAACTACGGCGCGCTTGCCGCAAGCGGTGCGAACGCCAACGGTTTCGGTTCCAACGCAGGTTGGATCTGGCACTCCTCCTGGGGAGATTACTGGGCTCGTTCGCAAGCCAACCAACGCCCTTGGCACGGCAATTACTACTGGCATCGAACGGGACAGCCGACAGCGTTGGTCGTTCCACCGACGGTCACCATGCAATCGAACTACTCCTGGGGAGTCTCTCAAAATACGATGACCCCAGTCTATCACCAGTTCGGGGGCAACCCTCCCAACGGTGCTGGTGGCGGCATCTTCCGTGCGACTCCCGTCTGGCCGACCCACACCGACCAGTTTGGTGTCTACCCCGTTCGTGGGCCTTGGTAGTCCCTCACAAGCTCCGGCGTTAACGTTTTAGATCGTGCATCGCATCGAATTTCGACTTCCTCGTACTCGATGGCTGTTTGAACTGAGGCGATGCTGAGTACGAGAAGGAGTACATAGCGAGCTCTGGACCGTAGTGCTCGATCGAGCGTTATTGATTTGGGATGAGTTTATCGGACGGCACTCGGTCAATGAAGTAGCTCCTGAAATACCCCTCAAAGCGGCCGGCGCGGTTTTCCACGCCGGCCGTTTTGCTTTGACCCCTTGCCAATGACGACCGCCTCTGGAGCCTGAGATTCGATTTTTTCCAATCCTGCTGCAAATCAAGGACGTACCGAAGCGATCAGGTCTATAATCAGGGACCGTGGGCTTGCCAACCGATCCCACCCACGGGGACTTGCCTGCCCTAGTGTCCCCTTCCCTACTGTGCCCAGCCCTGAGTCCCATCCATGCTCTGCTACTCCCTTCGACTCCCGTCGCTGATCCTCTCGAGCCTGATGGGCATCGTGTGGCTTGGTCTGACGCCGCGGGCTTGTTCCCAAACACCCGACGACTCGGCCACCGAGCCAGCAGTCGAACCGGCCCTTGCCGAAAAGACATTCAAGCTTTCGGAGGGCCTCGCCTGGAAGTTGCTCCTGAGCGAACCACAAATCACCCAACCGCTGATGGTCTCTTTCGATGCCCATGGCCGCTTGTGGGTCGTCGAGTACCGACAGTATCCCAATCCCGAAGGCCTCAAAGTTCTCAGCAAGGATCGTCATTGGCGGGTCGTCTACGACTCGGTCCCCAAACCCCCAGGCTTCGGTGGGCTCGCAGGCCGCGACCGCATCTCGGTCCACGAAGACAAAGACCGCGACGGAAACTACGATACGCACCACACGTTCGTCGATGAACTGAATATCGCCACGTCCGTCCTTCCTGTCGATCGGGGCGCTTGGGTCCTGAATCCTCCTTACTTGCTATTCTACGCCGACAGTGATGGCGATCTAAAAGCCGACGGCCCTCCCGAAGTCCACCTCGAAGGCTTTGGCCTCGAAGACACTCACTCGGTCGTCAACAACCTAACGCTCGGACCCGACGGTTGGATCTACGGCGCCCAAGGCAGCACCGTCAGCGGGGCAGTCAAAGCTACTGGATCTTCAGAAAAGCCCGTCCAAAGTCTCGGTCAAGCCATCTGGCGATACCATCCAAAAATTCGCAAATACGAAATATTCGCAGAAGGGGGCGGTAACGCCTTCGGCGTGGCCTTCGATGACCGAGGCGAAATCTTTTCAGGACACAACGGCGGCGATACGCGCGGGTTCCACTACTACCAAGGTGGTTACTACCGCAAAGGCTTCTCCAAACACGGAAGCCTCTCGAACCCCCATAGCTACGGCTACCTCGAGCCGATGCAGCACGACCCCATCCCGCGATTTACCCACACGATGCTCCTGACCGAATCGACAGCACTTGCACACGCCCAAGCATCGACATCCCAAGCCAAACAAATGCTCGGTGTCGATCCGCTTCACGGCAAACTGATCCAAACCGAACTCCTGAACGTCGGCTCAACCTACAAAACCAAAGACATCGCCGAGGCGGTCTCAAGCTCCGATAAATGGTACCGTCCTGTCGCCATCTGCGACGGGCCCGATGGCGCTGCGTATGTCTGCGATTGGTACGACTCGGTCGTCGCTCACCTGTATGCCTTCGAGGGACGTCTCGATCGGGATCGAGGCCGCGTCTACCGCCTGAGTAACCTTCATTCTGACCCGAGTATCCAACCCTGGAATCCACGGCTTGGCGACGCCCCCGACGCTGCTTCCCTTCAAGAGGCGATCGGTTTGCTCAATCACCCCTACCGATGGCAACGATGGCAAGCTCGATGGATGATCGCAAACCACCCATTGCGCCATTCCGCGATCGAAATCCTCTCCAAAGCCCTCCTGGACTCGGACCACAAACTCCAAGGGCACGATTCCCACAACTCTCTTTCCCTGGAATACCTTTGGACGCTGCACGCGCTCGGAGCGATCCCCGATACGATCCCATTCGACCCGGTCGATTCCACGTTGGCTCCAGAGGTCCTGATGAAACATCCTCAGGCCGATGTGCGAAGCTGGACTGTGCGTTTGGTTTGCGACGATGGGCAACTCGATCCTGGGACTTTGCAAGCCCTCGAGGAGCTCGCTGCCGTTGAGACCGATCCGCACACCCTGTGCCAAATCGCTTGCTCGGCCCGCAGGCTCAAGGCGACTTCCGCCATGGCTCTGGTCGCTAAACTCCTGGACAAACCCCGAGCACTGGAAGACCCGTTTTTCGGCTTATTGGTCTGGTGGGCCATCGAGTCCCATGCGGGAGACTTCCAAGCCATCGAGCATGCACTGTTCAAAGACCCTCAACGATGGACTAACCCGATCGCCCTCAAAACGGTATTTCCAAACCTTGTTCGCCGCTGGGCGAGTCTGGCAACCCCTGAGGCCTACGGTTCGATCTCCATGCTCTTGGGAACGATCGCGCCTTTGAACGAGCCCTTTCGCTCCGAGGCCACCGACCGCTGCCAAGCGTCCTTCGAGGCCGCGTTCGTCGGAAGAAGCCTTGCAGGGGTCCCCGATAGCCTCATCGATGCGATGGTTGCTCTGGGACAACCACCCTTGACTCTCCAGGTCCGAAGGGGCGATTCGCAAGCCTTTTCCCAAGCGGCCAAGAGGATCCAGGACCCGAACACCCCGGCGCCAATGCGCATGCAACTTGCACGCCTCGCCGGAGAGCTCGATGGGGCCTCGAGCCACCCCGAACTTCTCGACGCTTTGCTGGCGCTCGCAGGCGATTCGAATGCCAAGCCCCCTGTCCGAATCAGCGCGATCAGCGCTCTGGCGAACTTCAACTCCGAGAGCATTCCCAAACGATTGATCCAATGGTGGCCAAGCCTACCGACGGAGCTTCGACCCGCTGCCGGTTCGGTCCTCTCGACGCGTCCTGCTTGGATTTCTGCATGGCTCGATGCGGTCGATGCCCGAGCGGTTTCGGCCGACGAACTACCTCCGGAATCGATCCGAACGATGCGTTTGCACCCCGAGGAAACCTTGCAAAAACGCATCGCAACGGCGTACCCTGAGTTCGCCTCGGTAAGCCTTGCTGCTGCGACCCAAACCTCCAAACGCCTTGCAGAAAAAATCCTAAGCGGCAACGGAGACCCCTACCAAGGGAAAAAACTCTACCGCGAAATGTGCGGTCGTTGCCACCAACTTTTCGACGATGGAGGCAAGGTTGGCCCAGATCTGACCGGCTACCAACGCGACCAACTCGAAGCTCTGCTGAGAAATATCGTCGGCCCGAGCCTCGAAATCCGCGAAGGCTACCAAATGGTCCGGATCCTTACGGCCGATTCCCTCGTGCTTACCGGCTTCATCGAATCCGACCAACCCGACCAAATCGTCCTGCGAAATACCGACGGCCAATCGATCACCCTGCAGCGCAGCGACATCGAACAGCTCGATCCCCAAATCCTTTCGCTCATGCCCGAAGGATTGCTCGACAAACTCGACGACGCTCAACTCCGCGACCTGATGGCTTATTTGCGAAGTAGCCAGCCTTTAAACGACGGGACCTAGGTCCTCGTTTCTTCGATGAACGATTCCAGATTTCCAACCCGACTCTAGCCATGCGACCCGCCTGGAGCCCCCGAATTCGTTCCGCCTTCCTACGGCGCGCCTGGACCTGGTCCTGGTGGCTTTCGTTGCTGCTTCATACGTGCGTTGTGTCTGCGTTCGTGGCCTATTGGCTTTACGCGATCAATCCGACCAAGCTCGTTACATCCGAACCTCTTGAAATCGATGGCGGATTTCGTCAACGCGCCGAAGATTCCGCAGAAGTGAGCATGGACCCTCTGCGCATCGAGCCGATGTCCGAGCGATTCGATCGATCTAAAATTCTCAAGGACATCCAAGCTAGGAGCGAGCAAGCCCAGGAGCGAGGCGATCAGGAGAACCTCAGCCAACTCGATCAACTCAGCGCAGAGTTGCGCCGCAACAGCACCCCAAAGACCGTCGACGAAATGTCGGAGTTCTTCGGCGGTATCTTTGGCAAACGAGCCAAGGAACCAGACCCCACAGGGGCCTCGGGACCATTCGATGTCTCGACGGCTCAGATGCACGATATCACCAAACAAACCGACGAACAAAACAACGTACGCTATGTGATCGTTATGATCGACGCTCAAGGCCTCACGCAGACGATCGATATCGACGCCGAAAACGGAGAGCGACTCTACAAGACGATGAAGCTCATCAAATCCAATCCGCTCTTGGAACGCGTCTACCGAAATATCCTCATGGGAATCCTCGACCAGGTCCTCAAGGACCAAGCAGATCCCCCCTCTAGCCTCTAGCCTCTAGCCTCTAGCCTGCATCACTGATTGACCATGTCCTGCAACTGCCGAACGTGCGTGTGGGTGAAGAATCTTCGCGTGATGAAATCGGTCAGTTGGATCAAGCTCTCGGTGTACTCAGCCAAGCGGGGCTTCAAGAGTGTCCTTTCCGAAATACCCAGCAGAGTATTCACCTCGGAGTACTCTCCGATCGCGTCGGAATCAAACAGACGCAGAGAGCCACGGATCTCTGACAAACGCTTGCGTTGAACCGCCAACTCGGTTTTGTCTCCGATATTCAATGCATCGAGATGATTGGCAATCTTCATGAATTGAAAAGACAATCCTCGCGGGTTGGTCTGGTCGGCGACGAGCAAGTCCAACACAGGCCCGGTCTCGAAGCTCATCAGGTATCGGTAGCGGTAGGTCATCGAACAATCGCAAATATCCAAGAGGGACTCGAGTATCGGGCGATGGTTTGCCTGCACCGGGACGAGCGTTCGATCCAAGAGTCGCAGCAGGCAATGAGCGCGCTCGATGCGCCGACCAAGGTCCAGAAAGAGCCAACCCGGGCCACGCGTCATGCTCTCGGATGCGAGTCCCGAAAAAGCCGAAAGTAGTCCGATGATTTGATTAAGTATCAAAAGCGTGTCTCCGATCGTGTTGCGAGGAGTAGCCCAGGGGACTAGTACCGAATAATCCAATCGAGAGATGATCTGCCATGAGTCGAAACTCAGCCGGTCTCGGATGTTCTGGGCGTTGCGCAAAATTCCATCGATGGCGTTGGCTATTCCATCGCTGCGAGTCCGATCCAGAAGGAACTCAGCCAATTTACCCCGCAACAATACGGTTGCCGATTTGCTGTCGGAGATCGCAGCCATACCCATGAAATCCGACAGCGCGCGGACGATCCACCACGAGGTACTGACCGAATCGCTCGCACGCTCGCTGGTGAGTTGACCCGTGCAGTAGCGAGCGTGTCTTGCCAAAAACTCCGTTCTTTCGCAGAACCGACCGAGCCAGAGCAGATGCTCGGCGACCCGACTCGGTAAATCCAAACCCGAGCGGCGAAGCTCGGAAGAATTTCTCGAGCCCGAGAGCAAACTGACGGGTTTGACCGGCCCTTGGCTCAAGACCCAAACGTCCTTGCTCATGGTTCCCGAGGCAAGGCTCTCATCGAGTTGCCTCGGATCGGCCGCTACGCGTGCCACCCCCCCGGGTAGCACGTGGATTTGCCCTCGTTGGTGGCTTGCAAAGAACCGAAACATGGCCGGCCATGCGACGACTTGGCGATCGACCCAAGTCGGAACATAGCTGAGCTTCGGGGGTTCGACGGCGACATAGGCCCATGGCTCGGCGCGGATTTGCGCAAGGAGTTGGTCTTGCTGCAGGGCGGACAATGCGGCCACATCGATCTGATTGGCCGAATGGCGTACAAACGCATCGCGAATCCACATTTCCCGAAAATGCTCGAGCGTATACTCCAACGACTCAGGATCTCCACACCACCACATCGGACTGTTGGCCAGCCGTAACTCCTCGTTGAGAATCGACTTGGCAAGCTTCGGGAGCATCGCCGTGACTGCTGGGCTTTCACTCCAACCTGTTCCCAAGGCGTTTGCTAGGAAAACATTCCCAAGCTTGGCCGCCGCAGCGAGCCCGGCGACCCCTTCGGTATGGTTCGGATCGATATCCAAAGGATCGCACTGGGTATCTGCGAGTCTTCGCAAGATACAATCGACCGGTAACAACCCGCCTAGAGTCTTGAGATAGAGCTTGCCGCTGCGGACCGTTAAATCGGCCGATTGCGAAAGGGTATAACCCAGGTACCTTGCAAGGTACGCATCCTCAAAATAGGTCGGACTTTGCACTCCGGGACTGAGCAATAACGTTCGCATCGACTTGTCTTTGCCCGGCGCTCGGTCTTGGATCGCTTGCCTGAGCTTCATAAAAAAATCGGCGATTCGCGATACCTGCAGCGACTGAAAACTCTCTGCATGGATGCGGGAGATAGCCAGCCGATTTTCGATTGCATGCCCACAACCGCTCGGGCCCTGGGTCCGATCGGCGTGGACCAACCATCGACCAGATGCCGACCGGGATGCTTGGACCGCATAGAGATAGAGCATCGGGCTTTCAGATGAACGCGTTTCAATTGCTCGGGTTTCAATTTCGCCCGCCCTGCGCGCTGCTCGAATGTATCCAGGAGCGTTGTAAACAAGCTGCGCAGGCAATATCCCCTCGGCGATCCAACGTTGCGGTCCGTAAACGTCCTGCAGCAGCAGATCGATCAATCGCATGCGTTGGCTCAAAGCTCCGGAAAAATGCTCCCACTCCTGGCTGTCGAGAACCACCGGAATCGGATCGAGTTCCCAAGCTTGAGGAGTGCCGGCTTTGATCAATTGGCCGGTCGAGGACGGAGGGTTATCCCTCAACGACTGCTTGGCCGACTCCCAACGCTGGTAGTCCGACGGTCCATAAGGGGCCAGGTCTAAAAGCTTTTGGTACTGTGCGTCCATGACTCTGCGTCCATGCTGTTGCGACCGGTGTTGCTGTGCATGGCCAAAGACGCCCGGGGCAGCTTCGACGGTGCAAAAGACTGGAATTATAGCTGGGGAATCGTAGAACTTACCCCTTTGGGGACTTGATTTCAGAGCGATTGTCTATGAGATTATGCGGACCCTAAGGGATCCGCAAGCCTCCGTCGGAGCTTTCGAGTCGCAGCAGGGATCCCAAGGCGAATCACCAAGGCGAATCAATCGGGGACCTTTCCCAAATCCATCGGTTTATCAAAAGAACTGGAGTGGCAGTGCCATGAGTCAAGACCAAGAGCATTCACCGGCAACTGCCCCCGATGGAACAAGCGTTCGGGGGCGGCTATTTTTGATGATGGTCTTGCAGTTCTTCATCTGGGGGGCTTGGCTTCCCTTGATTTTCGCTTACCTGCCGGGGATCGGCTTTACCCCTTGGCAAACCTCACTGATCCTTAATGCCTTCCCGGTCGCGGCGATCGTCGGGATGTTCTTCAGCAACCAATTCGCAGATCGAAATTTCGCCGCCGAAAAATTCCTCGCCTTTAGCCACCTCGTCGGCGGACTGGCCATCCTCGGGTGCGGTTTTACCCGGTCCTTCTGGCCCTTCTTTCTGCTCATGCTCGTCCACTGCCTGCTGTATGTCCCGACGATTTCCATCACCAACTCGATCGCCTTTGCCAACATGAAGGACGCGACCAAAGAGTTCGGTCTGGTCCGGATGGGTGGAACCATCGGATGGATCCTGGCCGCTTGGCCTTTTACGTTTATCTTCGTCGACTGGGTTAAGGTCAAAGAAGCCGCTCCCACGGGTTTCGTCGATTGGCTCGGAACCGTCTTGGCCAGTCCCCTGATGGATAAAGCACTGTTGGATGCGACCAAATGGACCTTCATCGTCGCGGGAATCGCATCGTTGATCTTAGCTCTCTATAGCTTAACGTTGCCCCATACTCCACCGAAACGCGGAGTCAGCGGCAACGACGGCCTTGCTTGGATGGATGCCGTACGATTGCTCAAACACCCCTTCGTACTGGTCCTCTGGCTCGTGACGTTCATCGACGCCTTTGTGCACAACTGCTACTTCAATTGGACCGGAGGATTCCTCGGGGCCAGCCGCCAAGCCGGTGGTGTTGGAATCCCAGGTAATTGGGTCATGCCCGTCATGAGTGTCGGCCAAATCGCCGAAATCCTGACGATGTTTGTCCTGGGTGTCACCCTCAAAAACCTCGGCTGGCGCTGGACCATGATCGTCGGGATTCTCGGCCATGCCCTACGCTTTTTGGTCTACGCACTGCTCCCGGAAAACCAAAACCTGATCATCTTGGTGCAAATCCTCCATGGCATCTGCTATGCCTTTTTCTTCGCAACCGTTTACATCTTCGTCGATGCCTACTTCCCAAAGAATGTACGCAGTAGCGCCCAAGGCCTATTCAATGTCATGATCTTGGGAATCGGCGCTCTGGTCGCAAACTCGATCTGCCCTTGGCTAGCCGAAAACGTCTTTGTCCAAGGAGCCGGGGCAGATAAAACCATCAATTACCGTAGCATGTTCCTTTTCCCAAGCGCCGTAGCGACCCTCGCAGCAATCGCCTTGGCCCTGTTCTTCCACCCGCCTAAAGATCTCGATACCCAGACCGATCCGGGCTCGGCTCCGGCCCATTGAGTCCTAGCCTATCCCAAACCTTTTGTGGTAGACTTCGTCTCCGAAAATCACACAGCTTAACGCGGTTCGAGACCAGACCATTGGCCTGACCGCCCATCGTACAACCCCTTGAATCAACAACGAATTACGGTCCCTTCATGGCTTCTCTCGATCAGTACAGTCTGTGCCCTTGCGGCAATGGCAAAAAAATCAAGTTTTGCAAATGCCACGAGCATCTTCCCGAGATGCAGGATATCTATCGAATGATCTCCGGCGAACAGAATGTCGCCGCCCTGGACCGAATCAACGCCAACCTCAAAACCATGCCCTCGGAGCCCTGGCTCCTTGCCATGAAGTGCGATCTGCTCCTGCGCCTCGGCGAACTCGAACCGCTCGAAGAGACCTCCGCGAAGTTCATCCGGCTCCAACCCGACAACCCTCTGGCCAAACTACACCGAGCCATGGTTGCTATCGTTCGTGGGAATACCGAAGAAGGCGCTTCGCTACTCCTGCAGTCCATCGCAGACTCCGGAGAAACCATCCACCCGATGACCGCAATGGTCGGAATGAATTTGATCGAATTCATCGGCCAGCGTGGCTCAATACTCCCTGCCCTGCTCCACGCGGAAACACTCATGGACCTCGGGCAACCCATGCAACAAGTCGGTATGTCCGCATACCAGTCGATCGTCTCCGACGCCCAAAGCAGCAGCCTGCTCCGCGAGACGATTCCCTCCCCGGTCGATCCAGGAGACGCACCCTACGCCGAACGACTCGATGAAGCCTCGTCTCTGATCGAAGCGATCCGCATCAACGGAGCCAAGACGAAACTCGAATCGATGATCCGAGAATTCGGTCCTCAACCAGCGATCCTCCAAGCACTCCTGCACTGCCAACTGATCCTCACCGATGGCGAATCAGCGGCAGCCACCTGCCGTAAACTCACCCAATGCCCCGATCTGCCTGAACACCAAAAAGTCTACTACCAATCCCTAGCCTTCGACCTGTCCCCCCAATCGAGCGGGATCTCCCTGAAAGATGACTTGGTCGTCTACACCATCGAAGATCCGGAATTCGAAAGCAAACTCGCAACGGTCAAATCCCTTCAACCCGTACCGGTCGATCAATTGAAGGAAATGCTGCAAATGATGCTTCAGGAGGAAGTACCTCCCAAAGTCGCTTACGTTTGCACCGATGCTGTCCTCCAAGAACAATTCGCCGAATCCGAACCCCTGCGCGTCGGAACCTGGATCGCCTTCTACGGCAAACAAACGGACAACCCTGCCCGTTTAGTCGCCCTCGAGGCAAACTCCGGCTACCAAAAGAAGCAAATCGACAGCATCAAATCCGACCTCGGACTCAACTCCGTCAAACGAGAACTGATCGAACAACTTCATCTGCCGTTCGTCCAACGGATCAGCAGCCAAGTCATGATCCGCCAACAGATCCCAGACGAACGCCGCTTGGCCCTCTCCGATGCGATCAAACATCTCAATACCGAAGAAGCCCTAGATATTCCACTCGAATGCCTCGGTAACCAATCGATGCGCGAAGTTGCAGGAAAAGCAGAATACCGAGTGGCCCTCCAAGCAGTCCTGCTGTCTTGGCAAGCCCGTAATCCAAGCGGATTTACCGATGCGGACTTCGATGCAATCCACAAGCGTCTACAAGTCTCCGAACCAAAACTCTCCCCCGAACTCGATGTCTTTGACCTCGTCGGCGGAGCAGCCTACTACTGGACCGATCTGGCGAATATTGACCCCCAAAGCTTGATCCAGTTGATGCAGTCCTCGCTGACCCGTGGCATCGCCTCGATGTACCAACCCCTGATCGATCGCGCTCAGAGCACCCAGTGGCCCGAGGAACTTCGAGGATCCGCCGAATACACACTCCACAACCTGAAAGTGCGAGTCTGTTCGGATCCCAACGAAGCCGAAAAACTCCTGGCCCGCATTATCGAATCCGGCAAAAAACTCAACGTCTCGATCGGCAGCGCCATTATCGAACGGTTCGAACTGCTGAGCATGCTGGGCAGACACGGCGAAGCCCGCGTTTTCCTCGAAAACGCCGTACGTGAAAACTCATCGGATCCGACGCTCATGCGATACATTCAATCCCTAATGCAGCAGAGCGAAATGGCCGCTCGCGGAAACTCGGGCCTCGGTGGCCAAAGCTCCGCCGGAAATATCGCCGATGCCGGTGGTGCCAACAGCAGCGGAATCTGGACCCCAGACGGTCCTAGCTCCTCCTCCCCAGACTCCGCCAGCGGTGGCTCGAAACTCTGGGTCCCCGACTAGTCAAATCCCATGAAAAAACCTCGCTTCGACGAATCGTCCAAGCGAGGTTCCATCCGAGTCATGTTGAGGATAGATCCTAGCTCTGCTGGCCTTACTGGCGAGCCTCAACCTTCTCCAATAGTTTCTTGACCATCTCCTTGAGCTCTTGAATCTCTTCTTTGAGCTCGGCAATCTCCTTGGTCGTCTCCTCTGATGCTTTGCCCCCGAACTCCATCGGGCTCAACATCCGAAAGCCCTCGACAACCCGACCCTCCGCCATTCCCACCCCTGGCATGTCCAAAGGCAATACACTTCCGATAGGAGGTACCAAATCAAAACTCATCGCTCCGACATCCGCCGACTCCACGGGCTTGATCTTGACGGTTAGCTCCTTGCCATCTCGCTCAAGCTTCAACTTCACCGGGCGATCTTCTTTACCCGCCTGCTGAACGGCTTCTTGGAGAGAAACAAAATCCGTAGCCTCCTTTCCGTTGATCATGACGATGACATCGCCCGGCTCGATTCCCGCTTCGCTAGCGGGCGATTCATCCATAATCCGCTCGACGATTAGTCCACGTACCGATTTGCCCTCGGCTGTAGCTTCCCCAAATCCCCCCTCAGTTCCTTGGTCGGCCGCCTCGACGCTCAAACCGATCCGGAACTTGGGGCCCCCTAAACTCTTGGCATTGGCTACTCTTGGTAGCATCATGCCATCGGCCATCGACTTAGGATAAAGATTCTCGTTCTGGGCCTTCTCGTTCTGGGCCTTGTCCTTGCCTTCGACTCTCGCGATGACTCGCATCTGAGATTCGCCCGATTTGGTGCCTTTCGGGTCGGCCTCCTGAACGATGGTCATCGTCACGATATTCCCCTCGGTCGAAAGTGGCTTTCCATCAGCTTCGACAGTCGTGACCACCACCTTCTTGTCTTGGCCCGAGCGTTTTGTCGCCTGCTCAAGCGCTTTGGCAACGCTCGCTAAAATCTCATCTCGCTGTGCCGGCGGTAAAGCTTGGAGTTGCTCACGCAGTTGCTCAAGCATCTTCTCGGCACTGCCGTTTTCGTCATTGAGCACAATCAAAGTTCGCTTCAACTCGGTTTTGGACTCCTCTTGATTTTGACCCAACGCCGTATGGGGCAAAATGGTTGCAAGGCTCATCGAAACAGCCGAGACAAATCCGCCAAGCAACAAACTACGGAATCGTCCTCGAGCCGCCCGGAAACAATCAGGGCTAACGGAACGCACAGGACCAACTGGGAGGGTACTCATAAAAACTCCTTCACAAAAATTGGGGGCAAACTAAGACTAGGTCAATTCAAAAACAACAAAGGTGACGCATTAGAGACCGTAAGGTCTCAGCGATACGTTATGGATCGGAACCATGATCCTGCGGCCGTCTTCCAAGGCACCCGAATACATGGTGGGTTTGGCTTCGAGTTCGTAGCCCCTGCGTTTTAGCTGCTGATTGAGTTTTGCGATCTCAAGTGCATTGTTAGCAAGGATCAGTTGCGGATCGATTTCCCGAGCATCAACCAAGGGAATCTCGATCGCGCGATCGCTAGCGTTTTCGACACGCACCCGCCACGGGGATACATACTCGAACGAAGCACCGCTAGAGGGAATAGAATCCACGAGTTGGGCGACTGTGGAATCTCCAGCAAAATCTTCTACGCGATTTCGAATGGAATCGCTTGGAATGGACGTGGGCAACTCCGACTTCGTAAGGCTCGAAGCCTGTGTGGTAGAAGCAGACTCCGGAGCGATCGCCTTGAACCAAAAACCGCTTCCAAGTCCAACGGAGAAAATCGCGCAGACCGCAAGCAGTCGATACCCAAGACTCGATTTTTTAGAGCGAGTCGTTCTAAGAACATCCGATTCGAGGCTTGCTCGAACAAGGCTTAGAGGCTCGATTGGTGGCTCGCTACGAATCTGCTTAGAGAGTTCCTGATCTTCAAGGAGCAGCAAAGCCAATTCCTGCCATTGCAAGGAGTCAGGCTCAAGCGACCTGAGTAGCTCGGAGCGTAGCTCATAGGAAAGCTCTCCGTCGACAATGCGTTGGAGGTCAAGAGGATTCATAAAACACCATGATTTAAAACATTGATTAAAAGCTATCAATCGCAGAGGCCTTGGTTCGCGAGCACGGACCGGAGAGCTCGGCGGGCTTTGAGAAGCCGGTATTCGATTGTTTTGACGGAGACCCCCAAGTGCGATGCGAGCTGCTCGTAGCCCCATCCTTCGGTGTATTTCAGCAATAGCAACTGGCGGTCCTGTGGGTGTAGTTTTTCAAGCCCCTTTCGAACCGAAGCTTGCGTCTCGGTCATCAGAACCCAAGAGCAAGGGGACGTCGAATCCTCGGCTCGAGCCGATGTATTCAGTTCGCAAGCCGAGTGCAGCAGCTTTCTGCGACGACCGGTAGCCCGGTGGTGGTTGACGATCTTACGCAGCGCGATGCGATAGAGCCAAGGAGCGACCTTATCCTGGGATTGTGGACGGTTCGGTTGGCTTATGGCCGCCAGAGCGACCTCCTGAAGCACATCGGCTGCCGCATGGGGATCTGCCAATCGAGCGCGAACGATGGTCAAAAGCCAACGTTGGTGTTGATCGAACAGTGAGCCCCAGTCCCAAATTTCGGTCGAGTCGCTAGGTGCCATGGGAGGGTCAAAAAGGATCGGGTCATAGGTGCCATCGCAACGGCCGAGGATAGTCGCCCCAAGGGGGTATGTCCCTGAAAGAACCGACCAAAAATCCAACCGATTCTAGCAAGTTACTGCTTACCCGAGCCAGGGTTCCGATCCGTAATCGCTAGCAAACCGCGCCCCGTTGAATCGGTGCCAGGCACCAGTTGCCCCTGCCAGAATCGCTAGCAAACCGCCCCCCGATTCGGTGCCAGGCACCTGTCGCCCTAGCCCAGAATGCTAGCAAACCGTCTCCCGATTCGGTGCCAGGCACCAGTTGCCCCTGCCAGAATCGCTAGCAAAC